>DATKLL010000063.1:0-4735 GCA_035542475.1 Syntrophales bacterium | reverse complement strand
GTCTGGTTTCCCATAACCATTCAAAATCACTATAAAATCATTTTCTATCTATTCCTGTCTATTCTGCCTGTTCCCAGCTGTTTCTTTTGTTTCCATCACACTTTTATCACAGTCTCGTTTGAGTCTGTCTCCCCAGACGTTTACGAACTGGGTCACTAAACATCGACTGGACAATCTTAACGTGCCCGGTAGTCGATCCGTTTCCGAACTGGAAGCCTCAGCCTCCCGGCTACGAAAAGAGCTTGATGAAGCACGGTTCGAGCTGGCAAGGGGCGCTAAGAAAATGACAAGAAGCTATTTACTTTATTAATTTCTAGTGGTTATTATCTGAAAGCGTTGACCGTTCGTTTTTTTCAAGATCAAAAAACGCCTGCAACTCATCCTCAGTAAGGATCTTTGCGTATTCATCGACAAGATACCTCATCAACTTATTTGAACGCCTGTTAAGCCATCCATGAGAAATATAGCTTAGCAACCAATGAAAAAAAAGCCGGCCACGTTTTTTTTCGACACGTCGTTGTATGTCCCATAACGCGTCCCGCCGCTCCATGGGGAAATCCTGACCGAGCCTGTGATCTATGGCCAAGTCCAGTTCGCGGCGTCGTATGCGCTCCTCTGTCCGTTTGTCTGGTATGGGTGGCAGTCCACTGTAAAGCTCCACGATTCTCTTTTCATATTCCCTGTCCGAAAGACGCGAGCCATAACGTTCTATGCCCTTCATCCTGCCGCTGTTCACCGTTTCCCCTATCCTTACCGATATTCCGTAAATACCTCGTTTGACACCTCCTTGCCATACAAGGCTTCTATAATTTCAGGATCCGCCAAAATTACCCTTTCATCGCATTCAAGGTCTAGTAGTTTCACGTATTGAGCTTTATTGAGGGCGGAGGCAATGTCGTCTTGGAATTTAAGAGTCATGCTGTTAAACGTCTTGATAAATTCTACCGGAGAAATTTGCTTTTGTGCGAACGCATCCACCATGTGCCAATGGCTCAATTCGACAGTTTCCTTTGCAAGACGCAATCCATTGGCTGCTTCACCCAGTCCATCGCCGAGGCGGAATTCAACCTCACGATCAAACAAATCAGCATGGAATTTCATGGCTTCAAGAGGGGTTGCCCCCAGATGATTGAACGTATTATAAGCCTGCTTGATGGTCCGTATATGACGGTCCTCTCCTTCCAGAAGAGGCAAAGTTGGGGCCATGGGTTCCTCTGCTTTCAATCCTGAAAATGCCACACACTCCGGCAAGTCTCCGCTGATTCCAGTGCATTGGTCAAATGGTGCGGAACATGGCCAGAAACCCACTTTTCCGTATGTACCAAAAATGGCCGAGGACACGCTGTAACCGCGCGCGGCGCTCACCAAGATGCCAGCAGGAAGAAGAATTCTGTTTGCAGCCTGATGACAGACTCCATTTACCAGATAACAGGTAATCCCAGCGCGTTCATCGGGCTTAGCTATGCTGTCGGCCCGCTTGGTGCTTCCCGGGCCGCTGTTGAATGCAGTCCCGCCGTTCTTCCCCCCCCCAGCAACTCCATGCCTTACCTCCATTGCCACACTCCACATAGGTATGGTCAGCAGCTTTGAGAAAAAGTGTTGTTGGATACTTCTTGGCAACCAGTATACCCATTAATGTACCTCCTTTGAAAAATTTAGGGAATCATGACTCCAAAATCGGCTCCGTAAAGTATAGCATTGAAAATTTCTTATTCCATTGAAGCACGCCATCGAAGCAAGGGGCTTTATAAGACGTCTGGATTGGAGTTTATTATGTAATGAGTTCGTGCCATTCCCCAAGGCCACCAGGGGGGTGTGATCGTTTGCGGTGCTGTGGGCTTCGGGTTTTCTTTTATCCTCTGAACAAAGAGGTGGTCGAGTATTCAGATGAGCGGACAGTTGCCATTAGATTCCTTCCTTAATCTTCATCATCATGATCCATGATTTCCGGCTCCTCCGGTTCGTCCTCCCATGCGTCAGGGTTACACATAGGGCATTCCCAGATGATGCCAGTATGACCACAGGATGAGCAGGGAATTTTGCTTGCCCGCAGGACTTCTTCAAAAAGCGGTCCTCCCTCTTGGTCCTGCTCGTTTTCCTCTAACGAAAGCACGTTTTTGTGGCCACAACACTTGCACTCGTATTCATAGTCTTTCATCATTTGCTGTTCCTCCCCAATTAGTGACGATAAAGCCACCTCGAAAATCTGACCTAATGGGGCATATTCCCGGTGGTAAAATAAATTTTTTTGCGAGGAATGTTCAAGCTTTGATTTCAGGCGGACGAACTGTTAGAACCGGACAAACCGCCTTTCTTACCACTTTTTCAGCAGTACTTCCGAATAGAAAGCGATCAACTCCAACTCGGCCATGGGTTCCTATGACGATTAGATCAACTTTTTCCGCGCCGGCTTTGTTTAGTATCTCTAAATCCGGTATTCCCGAAACGATAAACTTCTCGTAATTGTCATATCCTGAAAGCTTTTTATCGCAAAATTTATCCATCATCTTTTCAGCACTCTTTTCTACTTCCTGCATAATTGTGTCGAAGGAAATTTGAGGGACATAATAATCCTGCAGACCCAAGGGCTGATTAATGACATGCAAAATAATGAGTTTGGCATTGAACTCTTTAGCCAGTGTCAAGGCGTAGTCAAATGCGTATTCGGAAAATTCCGTAAAGTCAGTAGCAAAAAGTATGTTGTTGAATTTTTTCAAGACAAGCCTCCGATCTTGATAGTTAAGGATTCATTCTCCAAATCAGCGCAAAGAATAAACCTACCATCCCAAAGATAGCAATCAATTCCAATATCGCAAAAAAGGTGTTTAGAATTTTATGCATTCCAAGTCCTCCAGTCTCTATATTCATCGCACCCCGCTACCTGAAAAACCGCCGCCCCCACTGCCAACGGTTTTCTGTTTTAAAGACATCGTTAACTCCTCCAGGCACAACCATTAAAGTTGGTTGCGTTCATATCATTCAGTCGGCAAAGATATAGTTTTTCGGTATAACGGTGATGCCGTCCGAAACCCTGAATCCCCGAGCCTCGTCTTCCTCCCGTGAAAACCCTATGCGGGTATCTGGCGGGACGACCACGTTCTTGTCGATTATGGTTTTCTGCAATTTTGCCCCTTCACAGACGGTAACGCCGGCGAAGATGACGCTTTCCCGGATTAGCGCATTCTTTTCCACGCGTACGTTCTGGCTTATCACCGAATTGGTGATTTCGGCCTCGGTGACAATGCACCCGCCACTGATAATGGCATTATCTATGAGGGACTGCCTCATCACCAGTTTTGCCGGCGGAGTGAAGTCGGACGATGATCTGACGGGCCACAGATGGTTGTAAAGGTTCAGCTCCGGCTTGATGCTTACCAGGTCCATGTTGGCTTCCCAGTATGACTTGATGGTGCCCACATCGCGCCAATATACATGATCCTCACCGGAGACGAGGTTTGAAGTGAAATCATAGGCAAACATCCTGAGCCCCTTTTTCAGCATGAACGGTATCACATCCTTGCCGAAGTCATGGGACGATTTTTCTTCCGCGGCATCCTCGGTGACGACCTCTACCAGCATCGGAATATTTGCGATGTAATTCCCCATCGAGGTAAGGCAGTACCCCGGCCTTC
This sequence comes from Syntrophales bacterium, assembly GCA_035542475.1. Classification (GTDB taxonomy): domain Bacteria; phylum Desulfobacterota; class Syntrophia; order Syntrophales; family UBA2185; genus DATKLL01. The sequence goes on along the minus strand of DATKLL010000063.1, from coordinate 1,103 downwards.
CCGGCATCTCCTTGGGATTCTTGGGCTTTTCCTCGAACCCGATCACTCTGCCGCACTCATCCACCTCGACAATGCCGAAACGGCTGGCATCTTCTTTCTTTATCGCCATGGCTGAGATGGTGAAATCGGCGCACTTTTCTCTGTGGAAGGCGTCAAACTTGCGTGCATCCATTTTGAAGATATGGTCTCCGGAAAAGATCGCCACCCTTTTGAAGCATGGATTGTCCCTGAAGATGTTCAGATTCTGATATACGGCGTCTGCCGTGCTTCTGTACCACTGCTCGCCCATCCTCTTCTGCGCGGGTATGCACTGGACAAAGAAATTGTAAACCGGCGCTGACGGCCACATCGTGCTTACGTGATTTATAAGCGGCTGTGACAATGTCTGCACCAGAAGCTTGATATTCTGGATGCCCGAGTTGATCAGACTGTTGAGGACAAAATCAATAATCCTGTACTTGCCCCCGAAGGGAACAGCCGGTTTGGCCCTTACCGCGGTGAGTGGCTTCAGGCGTTCTCCGGCGCCGCCGGCAAGGACAATCCCCATCACTTCTTGCATAGTATCCTGACCCCTCATTTATCTTACTGAAACTTTTGCATGATTTCAGCTGCTGCTTCCTCAATGGCTTTATTTGTCATGTCAACAACAAGCCATTTCGGGTTCTCCCGGTAAAGGCGCTTGACATAGGCCAACTCCGATTCAACCATCTCATACTCGGTGTAACTGCTTCGAGTTGATTGCTTGATATGTCGCAACCGAGACATCCTGTGGTTTATCAATTGTCGGACGTCCACTGTAAGCCCAACAATCCTGTTCTGGTCGATGGCAAAAAGTGTCTTCGGGGGCTCAATGCCTTCAACCAGTGGAACGTTGGCCACCATAAATCCTTTTGTGGCGAGATATATGGACAGGGGAGTTTTAGAGGTCCGGGAAACGCCAACCAGGACGATATCAGCCTGGGGGAGGTCCTGCACGAGTTGTCCGTCATCGTGTTTGACCGTGAAATTGATGGCCTCAAGTTTCCTGATGTATTCCTCGTTCACTTTGTAGCGGAGCCCCGGTTTGCGCTTAGCCGGCAGATCTAAAAACTCTTGCATCTCGC
>DATKLL010000062.1:0-3936 GCA_035542475.1 Syntrophales bacterium | reverse complement strand
CGCCCTGGGCGTGGGTTTATTCCTGGAAAATTTTACACTGGCCTTAAGCCCTTATCCCAAGCAGGTTCCCCAACTCCTGGAGAACATGTCCTGGACATTCTTTGACGTTTCCATATCCTCGCTTCAGATATTCGTTATCATCCTGTCCCTGATTCTGATGTGGCTGCTTGACCTCATCGTGAGGCGCACGATGGTTGGTATGGCCATGCGCGCCATTTCGTGGGACAAGACGATAGTGCCTCTTATGGGAGTGCCGGTGAACCTGGTCATTTCCTTCACCTTCGCCATCGGCACCAGTCTGGGCGGGGCGGCGGGTGTGATGTACGGTCTGGCATACCCTGTGATTGACCCGTACATGGGCATCATGGTGGGATGGAAGGCATTCATAGCAGCGGTCGTCGGCGGGATAGGTAATATCCGGGGCGCGATGATCGGCGGCTATATCCTGGGTGCGGTGGAAATCCTGGTGGTTGCTTTCCTGCCTTCCACGTACCGGGATTTTATAGCCTTTGTTCTCTTGCTGGTACTGCTGATATTCCGTCCCTACGGGATACTCGGCCAACCACAGCCGCAGAAGGTGTGACATAATATTTCCCCCTTTTCCAAAGGGGGTCAGAGTCTATCCCCCGCTGGCGGGGGCTGGGGGTGGCAGAGGGCAGGCTCCGGCGGGAATCTAGTTTCCTGGCTGTCATTCCCGCCTCCTTCTTGTCATTCCCGCGAAGGCGGGAATCTAGTGATTTATGAAAGCATTTTATGTTTATATTCTTTGTAGCAAGCGTAACGGTACTCTGTATACTGGTGTCACATCGGATCTAGTCAAACGTGTCTATGAACATAAGAGCAATCTGATTGATGGATTCTCAAAAAAATACAATACCCACCATCTGGTCTGGTATGAATTGCACGAAACGGCTGAGGAAGCAATTATAAGAGAGAAACAGATAAAAAAATGGAACAGGCGGTGGAAATTAAGACTTATAGAAAGAGATAATCCCGAATGGAATGATCTATATGAGACTATTTGCTGATAAGGCCTGGATTCCCGCCTCTGCGGGAATGACAGGAAAAAGAGCAGTAATGACAAGAAAAAGATATGGCAAATAGGTACAGGGATGACTAGTGATAATTTACTGCCGTTGAATATTTTTGTCGGTGGTAGCAATCCAATTTTTCTGATGTCATTCCCGTGAAAACGGGAATCCAGATTTATATGGAACTTAATCTACTGTAACTCAAGCGGTGAATACATTGGGTGTAAAAAGACTTACAGACAAGCTGGAGCGTAAGCGATTGCTTCTGCCGGCCCTTTTAGGCTTTGTATTTGTGCTTTCCCTTGTCATCCAGCAGTTTGAGCTTCTCGATCCTTATGTACAGCTCATCATCATGTACATAGGCATCAACATCATTCTTACTTTGAGTCTTAACCTTATCAACGGCTACATGGGGGAATTTTCCGTCGGGCACGCCGGTTTCATGGCCATCGGCGCATACGTTGCATCATATCTCACCGTAAAGGTCTTCCCTGCGCACACAGTGACGTGGCTATTCCCTGTCGCCGTCATTGCCGGCGGTGCGGCCGCGGGAGTTATCGGTTTGGTCGTGGCGTTTCCCTCCTTCAAAACAAGGGGTGACTACCTTGCCATAGTGACTCTCGCCTTTGGGATGATTGTCAAATCAGCTATTGAAAATATCGATGCCCTCGGCGGCCCGCGCGGATTTTTGGGCATGGATAAACTGTCTACACTCCCCTGGGTTTTTTTCTGGGTTCTAGTTTCCGTGTGGGTCATACGCAACCTCATATATTCAAATTTCGGAAGAGGCGTGCTTTCAATACGTGAGGATGAGGTCGCCAGTGACCTGATGAGCGTAAACACCAATCATGTGAAGATACTGGCATTTACGGTTTCATCATTCTTTGCCGGTGTGGCGGGGGCGCTCTTCGCGCATCTTCTGCAGTTCATCAACCCTCGCGCCTTTGATATCATTAAATCCACGGACATACTGATAATGGTCTATCTCGGAGGTATAGGGTCCATCGCAGGCTCTGTGATCGGTGCGACAATTTATACGGTGCTCCTGGAAGTTCTGCGGCCTATGGGTATCTGGCGCATGGTCTTCATGCCCCTTGTGCTCGTACTGCTAATGATTTACCGGCCGAAAGGCATCATGGGTTTAAAGGAATTTCGCTGGTTCATTCCTGTGCGTGACCTTCTAGCAAGCAGGATCTGGCGTGAAAAGAAGGTGGTTACCTGATGCCTGTTTTAAAAGCCAGTAATGTAACCCACTACTTCGACGGACTCGCTGCCGTTTCCGGATTCAACCTGGACCTTGAGACATACGAGCTGGTGGGCATCATAGGCCCTAACGGTGCAGGGAAGACGACAATATTTAACCTCATTACGGGTGTCTATCAAGCTACATATGGGAACATCTTATTTGAGGAAACGGAGATCGTCGGGGAAACCCCCAGCCGAATCACTTCTCTCGGCATTGCCCGCACATTCCAGAATATCCGGCTTTTCAAAGAACTGTCCGTCCTCGATAATGTCCGCATCGCCCATTATGCGAGGGTGAGTTACGGTCCTGTCGAGGCTCTGCTCCACATGGGCCGCTTCCGCAAGGAAGAGGAAGAGATCATAGGGCATTCAATGGATCTTCTTGCCTTCCTGAAGCTGGAAAGCTATGCCGATGAAATCTCGAAAAACCTTCCCTACGGCTTGCAGAGAAGACTTGAGATTGCAAGGGCCCTGGCAACGAGACCCAAGCTTCTTTTGCTGGATGAGCCCGCCGCGGGCATGAACCCTAATGAAGTCGGTCAGCTCATGGAATTTATCCAATGGATCAGGAAAGAGTTCAATCTGACCATCCTCCTCATCGAGCATCAGATGCACCTGGTGATGAATATCTGCGAAAGGCTTCTGGTACTCGATTTCGGCGAGACGATTGCCGAGGGCGAGCCGCGAGACATACAGAACAACCCGCGCGTGCTTGAGGTATACCTTGGTGAGGTGCAGTGTTGATGAATGCGATGCTGCTGGTTGAAAATCTTACCGTAGCCTACGGAAACATAAAGGCGGTTGACAACATATCGTTTGAAGTTCACGAAGGCGAAATAGTGACCTTAATAGGCGCAAACGGCGCGGGCAAGTCGTCCACGCTGCGCGCCGTATCTGGCATTGTGCCTTCCAGCGGACGGATAACCTACAAACAGCAGAATTTGCGCAGTCTATCCGCCCATCAGATCGTTGCCATGGGCATAGCCCAGGTGCCGGAAGGGCGCGGCATTTTCGGAAACCTGACAGTAACGGAAAACCTCAAACTCGCGACCTGGCAGAGGAAAGACAAGGGTGAGATTACAAAGGACTATGAAAGCGTCTTCGGCATCTTCCCGCAGCTTGAAAAGCGGAAGGCTTCGCTTGGCGGCACACTCTCCGGCGGTGAACAGCAGATGCTCGCTGTCGCCCGCGCCCTCATGAGCAGGAGCAGGATGATGCTCCTTGACGAACCTTCGATGGGACTTGCCCCTGTGCTGGTGCGCGACATCTTCCATGTATTGTGCGACATCAACAGAGCTGGCACGACGATCCTCCTCGTAGAGCAGAACGCACACATGGCGCTCTCCATCGCGGCCCGAGCCTACGTGCTCGAAACAGGAAGGATCATCCTTTCGGGCACCGGCAAAGATCTTCTTGGTGACCCGCGTGTCAAAGAAGCCTACCTCGGCTAATATTAATTACCCCTTACCTTCTTTGTCATTCCCGACCCGATCGGGAATCCAAGAATCATTCACCCCCTGTCATTCCCGCCCCCGACAAAAACATTCGAGGGCAGGCTCCAGCGGGAATCCACAAATCAATTGTCCCTAGTCATTCCCTGCTTGATCGCGAATCCATGACTCATCAGAATCCAGGCCTTTATTTTCCCCTTGACAATCAT
>DATKLL010000061.1:0-23302 GCA_035542475.1 Syntrophales bacterium | reverse complement strand
AAATTGAATATTGATAATGAACTTATTCTAGTGGCATCTACTGGTATAATCGGACGCAAGCTACCTGTAAAGAAGATCACATTAGGTTTGAGAAGGTTGGTTAAGGGTTTGCATTCAAATGGACTGCCGGCGGCCGCGGAGGCTATCATGACGACGGATAAGTTTCCCAAAATAGCTTGCAGGAAAAGAGTTATAGATTCAAAAGAGGTAACAATGTGCGGCATTGCCAAAGGAGCAGGCATGATTGAGCCCCATATGGCGACTATGCTTGCATTCATCATAACCGATGCATACATAGATTATAATGCTATGAAAGCAGTTTTTAGAGAAGTTGTGGATAAGACATTTAACGCAATAACCGTGGATGGATGTACGAGCACAAATGATACTGCAATAATTTTAGCGAACGGTGTTGCCGGAAATAAAGAGATTAAGGGAACATCCAGGATTTTTTTTCTTTTTAAAGAAATGCTTTTGAATGTTATGTCTGACCTTTCACAGGCCATGGTAAGAGACGGTGAGGGGGCAACAAAGGTTATAGAAATTGTAGTCGATGATGCTAAATCACTAAGGGATGCAAAAAAAATTGCCTATGCCATAGCTAACTCAAATCTAGTTAAAACCGCATTTTATGGCTGTGATCCAAACTGGGGTAGAATTATATCAGCAGCTGGTTCAGCCGGTGTCCATTTTAAAGCGGATGATGTTAAGCTGTACCTTGAAGAAATTCCGGTATTCGCTAACAGCTGTGGTATTTATGGCAATGAAAGGAAACTTTCGGAGATCATGTCCAGAGAACAAATTAAGTTATCATTAAAACTGGGCATGGGGGATAAATTTTATAGACTATACACTTCTGACCTGTCTTTTGAATATATTAAAATTAATGCACATTACCATACTTAAGTACCCCCTTTTTTTCTTGCTAATTTAAAATCTTTATGTTATCTGCCAGCGGATTTCACACATCCTTCGATTGACGGGGTGTTGCTTTTTAATAAAGAGTTCCCCGGGCAAGAAGACAAGGATGGAGGTAAAAAAACAAAAGGAGTTAAGACATGGCGAGTATTTCTATGAAATTGTTGCTTGAGGCAGGTGTCCACTTTGGTCATCAGACCAACAAGTGGAATCCAAAGATGAAGCCCTATATTTTTGGGGCTAGAAACGGGATTTACATTATAGACCTTCAGCAGACAGTTGGGATGTTTCAGACGGCGTATGATTTTGTTGTTGATCTTGTTGGTAATGGTGGAGCAGTTCTCTTTGTGGGAACGAAAAAGCAATCCCAGGAAGCTGTCAAAGAAGAGGCTGAGAGGTGCGGGATGCCTTACGTCAATCAGCGATGGTTGGGTGGTATGATCACCAATTTCAGTACTATCAATAAAAGGATAGAAAGACTAAACAACCTGGGGAAAATGTTTGCGGATGAAAGCATTAAGGCCTTTCCAAAAAAAGAGATAATGAAACTTCAAAAAGAAATGAACAAACTGGAAAAGGTTTTAGGCGGTATAAAGGCCATTAAACGTCCTCCTGGGGCTCTGTTCGTAGTGGATCCGAAGAGAGAGAGTATAGCAATAAAAGAAGCGCAGAAATTAAGGATTCCGATAGTCGCTATAGTAGACACGAATTGTGATCCGGATGACATCGACTATGTTATCCCGGGAAATGATGATGCTATCAGGGCGATAAAGCTGTTTGCCTCAAAGATCGCAGATGCGGTAATAGACGGAAAAAAGCGACTGGAAGAGCAGATTCAGGCTGATACGGATAAGGAAGAACAGGTTGAAGTTCTAATGAAATCTGACGATGCGGAAACGGACGTTCCTGAATCTGTTGAAACAAAGGATGGCATAACCGACTATGAGGAAGCTTTTGAAGGTGATATTAAGCGCCATTTGAAATGAGAAATATAATTTGGAGGTAGTGTAAGTTGAGTATAACATCTGCAATGGTTAAAGAACTGAGGGATAAAACAGGTGCCGGTATAATGGATTGCAAGGAAGCTCTGAATGTATCTATTGGGGACTTTGAGAAGGCAATTGATTATTTGCGGAAAAAAGGTATGTCGGCAGCGACTAAGAGATCGTCTAAAGCAGCTAAAGATGGTGTCATTGCCGCATATATACATATGGGAGGCAGAATCGGCGTTCTTGTGGAGGTTAATTGTGAGACAGATTTTGTCGCCAAGACGGATGATTTTCAACTCCTGGCGAAGGATCTGACAATGCATGTAGCCGCGGCAAACCCCCTGTATGTCAAACCTGAAGATATACCCCCTGATATTATTGATAGAGAGAAGGAAATTTACAAAAGCCAGGCCATGGCGGAAAAAAAACCGGAAAAGATATGGGATAAGATCATAGACGGTAAACTGAAGAAGTATTATGAGGATGTATGCCTTCTAAATCAGAAATTTATCAAGGATACAGATATTACAGTTGAAACATTGCTCAATAATATGATCGCAAAAACCGGTGAAAATATCGTTATTAGAAGATTTGTGCGATTCCAATTGGGCGAAGAATTAAAGAAGTGATTAATGAATAAAGCTGTCTACAAAAGGGTTCTTTTAAAATTGAGCGGCGAAGTCCTTATGGGGAAAAGTTCCTACGGAATAGATCCCGATGCCGTGTCAAATATTGCCAGTGAAATTAAAGATGTTGTTGAACTCGGTGTGCAGTTGGGTGTAGTAGTCGGTGGAGGAAATATATTTCGTGGGTTTGAGGCCGATATGAGAGGGATGGATCGAACCTCAGCAGATTATATGGGCATGCTTGCCACAGTCATAAATAGCCTAGCTCTTCAAAGTGCCCTCGAAAAACTGGATCTCGTAACAAGAGTCCAATCCGCCATTGAAATGAATCGAGTTGCAGAGCCATTCATCCAAAGAAGGGCTGTACGCCATTTGGAAAAAGGGAGAGTGGTTATATTTGCCGGAGGAACAGGTAACCCATATTTTACTACGGATACGGCTGCTACATTAAGAGCCATAGAAATAAAGGCCGATATTATTCTTAAAGCTACCAAGGTCAACGGAGTCTATGATAAAGACCCTGTTAAATATGATGATGCGAAGATGTTTGAGAAGATTACATGCAACGATGTCCTGACGAAACATCTTAAAGTTATGGATGCAACGGCTATTTCTCTGTGCCGGGAGAATAATCTTCCCATAGTTGTTTTCAATTTGCAGAAGGCTGGAAATGTTAAGCGCGTAATATGCGGAGAGCGTATAGGAACTATTGTTAGAGGTTAAAATGAAGGATTTAATCTTTGAAGAATTAAATACCAATATGGAAAAAGCTATACGCGCTTTTGAAAAATCTTTAAATAAAGTAAGAACGGGCAGGGCGTCATTGTCCCTTTTGGATGGTATCAAAGTGGAATACTACGGCGTACCCACACCACTGAACCAGGTAGCCACTCTTTCTGTGCCGGAGAGCCGACTTATTGTCATATCTCCCTGGGATAACACCATTATAAGTAATATTGAAAAAGCTATACAGAAATCTGACCTCGGTCTAATGCCGACAAGCGACGGCAAATTGATACGTCTTTCTATTCCGCCACTGACTGAAGAACGCAGAAAAGATCTGGTGAAGGTTGTAAGAAAGCTCACCGAAGAATGTAAAATCAACCTGAGAAATGTAAGAAGAGACGCAAACGATCAATTAAAATCCCTAAAAAAGGATAACGATATTTCTGAAGATGAATTTTATGCATACCAGGAAGAAGTTCAGAAAGTAACAGATAAGTACATTGAAACGGCAGACAGCATCGTTGTTTCCAAAGAAAAAGAAATAATGGAAATATAGATCATATTATTGGGGAATAAGGAATGAAGAGGGAGCCTTTTGGCTCCTTATTTGTTTTAAGGGTGTTCTTTCACATAATCCATTATAATCTTATTCACAAACGCCTCATGGATTATTTTTTATGTTTACCTTGATCCCTTGATATTTTTCTATGTCTATGTTACTTTAACAATGTAATTATTATCGATAGATGTCTTGAAAAAAAGGTTTTTGATTCATGAAAAAAATTGATTATCAAAAACTTCCCCAGCATATCGCCATAATTATGGACGGAAATGGCAGATGGGCTGAAAAACACGCCTTTGGAAGAATAACAGGTCATAAAAGAGGTACTAAAGCAGTGAAACTTACTGTCAGGGCCTGTCGAGAAATCGGTATAAAATACCTTACGCTATACGCTTTTTCTGTTGAAAATTGGCTTCGTCCGAAGGATGAAGTAGAGGCTTTGATGGATCTATTGGGGAAATATCTACGATCAGAACTTAAAGAGATGATTGATCATGATATACGATTGACAGCCATTGGTAACATAAATGCATTAGAAGGTACCGTAAGAGAAATTCTTATGGAAACAATGAACAATACCGCTCATAATAAAGGCATGGTTCTCAATCTTGCCTTGAGCTATGGTGGAAGAGATGAGATTATCGAGGCCGTGAAAGGTATATTGGAGGATAATCGAAATGGTAAAATCACCCGCCAGGACATGACGAAAGATCTATTTTCAAAATATCTATATACTGCGGATATACCCGATCCGGATCTACTGATAAGAACTAGCGGCGAATACCGGTTGAGTAATTTTTTGTTGTGGCAGACCGCCTATACAGAATTTTATTTTACGGATGTCCTGTGGCCTGATTTTCGTCGAAAGCACCTGATGGATGCTATTGCGGACTTTCAAAGTAGAGAGAGGAGATTTGGGCTTACAAGTGACCAATTACAGAGGAATGGATCGGATATAGGATGAGCGCCCATTTAAAGAGATGGATATCCGGGATAATTGCGGTACCTATTCTCTTTGCCATTGTATATTACGGTTCTGCGGTTGTGTTTACCGCATTTATAACAGTCGTCATACTCGGAGCTGTTATTGAGTATAACAGAATGGCTTTTGATGGGGGATTCACTTGGGAAAAACGGGAAGGACTAATAATTGCCATACTGATATCCCTTGCTGCATATTCAGGTGATTTCCGCATTGTACTGGCTGTCGTTGCATTTTCTGTGTTAAGCGTATTCATTCTCTTTCTTCTGAGGATAGATAACCATTCTTTTGATATAGTCCCTGTCAGCAAACTTGTTTTAGGCCTAATGTATATTCCCTTCATGTTATCGCATTTCATCCTGTTGCGTATCTCTCAGGATGGGGCCATATGGATATTCTTAATCTTAGTTTTAGCGTTTTCAGGTGATATAACAGCATATTATATTGGAAAAGCTGCTGGGAAGCGAAAACTGATGCCTTTGATAAGTCCGGGGAAAACTGTGGAAGGAACAATCGGATTGCTGGTAGGCAGTGTTCTCGGGTGCATGTTGTTCCGAAGTGTCTTTTATCAAAATATTTCTATTTTTCACACTGTGACACTCGGACTTTTGGGAGGTATTCTCGGACAGTTGGGCGATCTTTGTGAATCCGCCATCAAGAGGACATCTGGCGTGAAGGATTCAGGTTCTTTAATTATTGGCCATGGAGGATTACTGGACCGGCTGGATTGTCTTATTTTTATTACGCCATTTGTGTATTATTATAAAATTTTTGTGATGACTCTTTAGAAGCATATTATATCTAATATCATAAACTTTGACAGTGAGTCATATGTGAGGACATGAAAAATATATCAATACTTGGGTCTACGGGTTCAATCGGAGTTAATGCGTTAGATGTCATACGGAATAACCCCGACCGATTCAAAATTGTCGCTCTTTCAGCGTGTAAGAATGTTGAATTGTTAAGACAACAGATAGAAACGTTCAAGCCCAAAGTTGTCTCTGTCATTGATGAGGAACATGCCGGGAAGTTGAAGAGGATCATAAATACTTCAATCGGAACTAAAATTCTCTTCGGGAAGGACGGATATCGAGAGGTCGCATCTATACGGGAAGCCGACACGGTAATATCGGCAATGGTAGGTTCAGCGGGTCTCCTTCCCACATTAGAGGCCATCGAAGCCGGAAAGGATATTGCTCTTGCTAACAAAGAAGTTATGGTTATGGCAGGAAAGATTGTTGTCGAGAAGGCATGTGAAAAGGGCGTAAGGATATTGCCTGTAGACAGCGAGCACAGTGCGATCTTTCAATGTATCAATGGACATAGGCGTGAAGATATAAGGCGGATTATTCTAACTGCGTCAGGCGGCCCGTTCTTCCATCTGTCAAAAGAAAAACTCGCGGATGTAAAACCTGCCGATGCACTGAGACATCCAAACTGGCAGATGGGACGAAAAATTACCATCGACTCTGCTTCCATGATGAATAAGGGCCTTGAGGTGATTGAGGCAAGCTGGTTGTTCTCCATGCCGATAGACAGCATTGAGGTACATATTCATCCGCAGAGTATAGTCCATTCCCTGGTCGAATATATAGATGGCTCTATAATAGCGCAGCTTGGTGTGCCGGATATGAGGCTTCCCATAGCATATGCCCTTTCATTTCCGGAAAGATTTCCCCGTTCGGGACCTTTTCTGGATTTGCTGACAGTTAACGCCTTTGAATTCTACAGACCTGATATGGAGAAATTTCCCACCCTGAGGCTTGCCTATGAAGCCGGAAAGGCGGGAGGGACTATGCCGGCAGTTCTAAATGCAGCAAATGAAATCGCTGTGGAGGCATTCTTGGGTGAAACCGTCAAATTTACGGATATATCGAAAATTATAGAAGGGGTAATCGCAATTCATAAGCCGAAGGATTTTCCTTCGCTTGGAGAAATTTTTGAAGCGGACCTTTGGGCCAGGGAAAGTGCAAAAAAAATCATTGAAAGGATAAGCATTTTATCGTGATAGGTGTAAGCATAGTTTCTCTTATAATTTTACTTGGTGTTCTTATTTTTGCGCATGAAGTTGGTCATTTTCTTGTCGCTAAATATTCGGGTGTTGGCGTACTGAAATTTTCTCTCGGGTTTGGGCCCAAATTGATAGGGAAAAAGATAGGTGAAACGGAATATCTCATTTCTATGATACCTCTTGGGGGCTATGTAAAGCTTCTTGGAGAATCTGCAGGTGAAGAGCTCTCGGACGTAGATGAGGCAAGGTCTTTCCTGAAACAACCGGTGGCAAAAAGAATAGCTATCGTTGCCGCAGGTCCGCTTTTTAATTTTCTGTTTGCTATTGTAATCTTCACTATTGTCTATATGGCCGGTGTACCTGCTCTGACTACAACAATTGGCGGAGTGCAGGAAAGTGCCCCTGCTTTTAAAGCCGGTATCAAAGAAGGTGATGTCATCACAGCAATTGATGGTAAAGAGATTACGCGATGGGAAGAGATCAAAGAAATAATAACAAAAAGTTACGGTAAAGAATTATATATCGCAATTAAACGAGATGGGCAAATTATAAATTTATCTCTGAAACCAGTGTTGTTGAAAAGTCAGAATATCTTCGGGGAAGAGATTGAGTCCTATATGATAGGAGTCAGTCCTTCATCGCAGCATACTGTGATTCAGAGAATGAATCCACTGTTGGCCTTCTGGACAAGTCTGAAGCAAACTTGGTTTATAAGCAAATTAACGGTACTTAGTGTTATTAAGATCTTGGAAGGCGTCGTTTCTCCGAGGACTCTCGGCGGTCCGATCCTGATCGCCCAAATTGCCGGTGCTCAGGTCAAGGAGGGAATCATACCGTTTGTGTTGTTTATGGCTTTGCTCAGTATAAATCTCGCCATCCTTAACCTTTTTCCCATTCCCATACTTGATGGAGGACATCTTCTGTTTTATCTCATAGAATTGATAACCGGCAGGGAAATCAATATTAAATGGAGGGAGATGGCCCAACAGATTGGTTTCGTCATACTGATTATTCTCATGATATTTGTCTTTATTATGGATATAGAAAGACTCAATATAAGTTTCTTTGACGATATAAATAAAATTTTCAACAGATAGTTATGTTGATTTTGGCGATTGATACATCTACCAGTACGGCCAGCATTTCACTTCTTAAAAACTATGAGATACTGTCAGAGGTTTTTATAAATCTTGGTGTAAACCACTCAATTATTCTTTTGCCTGCATTAAATGATTTGTGCAGGCTTTCACATATAGAGCCGAGCAGCATAGATCTTTTCGTATGCACCATAGGGCCAGGGTCTTTTACAGGGCTCCGAGTTGGCGCAAGTACTATAAAAGGACTAGCCCTGTCAACAGGCAAACCGGTTGTCGGTGTATCAACACTGGACGCATTGGCATTTAATCTGATCGGTTCAAAAATGTTGATCTGCCCTATTTTGGATGCGAAAAAAAACCAGGTGTATACGGCACTATATAGGACTGGACATAATAATATGTTGGTTAAGGCGGGAAAAGAAAGGGTAACTAATATCAATGAATTTTTACCATCTATTGATGAAGAAACCATATTCGTGGGCGATGGGGCTTTAAAATATGCTGGTCTTATAGGCGATATATTACCGGGTAGATCTTATTTTGCATCCACTTGCAATCATCATGTGAGAGCGGCGGCAGTCGGCCTTTTAGGTAAAAAAAAATATTCTGAAGGAGATGTATTAGATCTCGCTACTTTTACACCCATGTATCTTCGACTTTCTGAAGCTGAGATGAAGTGCTTGTCGAAGTAGAGATTTTTATTAATTATATGGAAAAGTTATGGCAATTTGAGGAATAAGAAATGTTGACATGTGTTTCAATTTATTATAAAAATATCGCGCGGAGGTGATATACATGGAAGAAGCCGATGAGCTCTTGACCAAAAAATATATTCATCGGGATGAGGAACTGAGAAGATGTATCGAAGATCATGAAAAACTTGAGTCTGATCTTGAAAATTTTAACAAACGTATCTACCTTACAGCGGAAGAGGAAATTGAAAGGAAGACCTTGCAAAAAAAGAAGCTCCGCGTGAAAGAGCAGATATATAGAATCCTTGCAAGGTACCGCAGCCAGACAAATAAAAGTTCAGCGTAATAGCTTTTAATGTGATTTTGATTTTATTATATATATAAATGAATCATGAGAGTATTATAGCCCGTGAAGGTTTTCCGTTTATTTTACCGCTCGGTGCGTTCACTATAATTTTTGCCTTTTTCGGTTTCACATGGTTAGCGTTCCTTTTTTTTGTCGCTACTGCCTTCGTGACCTGGTTTTTCAGAAATCCACAGCGAAAGACGCCTGAAGATAATAAAGCCGTTGTATCTCCGGCGGATGGGCAAGTTATAAAGATCGAAGATATTACAAAAAATGACTTACTTAACACTCCATCAAGGAAAGTCAGTATATTCATGAATATATTTAATGTTCATGTCAACCGTATACCCTATTCCGGAGTGGTGAAGGGTGTTTATTACAACAAAGGCGATTTTTTTTCAGCCGATCTGGATAAAGCGTCTTTGTCAAATGAAAGAAATTTGATTCTTATTAGAACAGATGAAGGGAAAGAAATTTTAACGGTACAAATTGCAGGATTAATAGCAAGAAGGATTGAGTGTTGGGTGAAAGAAGGAATGAATGTTTGTAGAGGCGAGCGATTCGGTCTTATACGATTCGGTTCACGCCTTGAAGTCTTTCTGCCTTCCGACTCGACTGTTGCCGTGAAAGTAGGTGACAAAGTCAGGGCCGGAGAGTCACTTATAGGATGGCTAAAATGAAAAAGACCGCCACTTTTAAAAGAGAACGCGTAAAAAAAGGTATATATATTTTGCCCAATCTCTTTACGACGGGTAGCCTTTTTTGTGGTTTCTATTCTGTAATCGCCTCCATGAAGGGAGATTACTGGCTTGCGGCAGTACCGATTTTGATTGCTTTCGTCCTTGATGGGCTGGACGGCAGAATTGCAAGAATGACGAACACAACTAGCAAATTTGGTTCGGAATATGATTCCCTGTCTGATTTGGTGGCTTTTGGTGTTGCACCAGCCATTCTCGCCTATACGTGGGCGTTGTCAATATTAGGGAAATGGGGATGGCTTGCGGCTTTTCTTTTTGTGGTTTGTGGAGCCCTGAGGCTGGCAAGATTCAATATTCAGATAGGCTTGATTGAAAGCAAGGTTTTTAATGGTCTTCCAATACCGGGGGCTGCTGCTGTCATTGCGACCGGTGTATTGCTGTTCTACTATTTAGGTGGAGAGGGAAAATTTAATGATCTTTCAATATTGATAGGCGTGGTCGTTCTGTCATTACTGATGATAAGCAATATCAAATATTATAGTTTTAAAGACCTTAACTTTTTTTCAAAAAAGCCGTTTATGTCTTTTGTTTTGATTGTATTTATCATGATTATAGTTATTGCAGAACCTCAGATTATGATGTTTACATTCTCTTTTGGATATAGTTTGTCAGGACCGGCCTGGGCAATAATTAAAGTAGGGAAAAAGGCGTACGCAGAAATAAAGTCTAAAAGGGCACAGTTGCTTGTTGATCGAATGCCGAAAAAATAATCAGTGTATGTATGGACTAATGAAAAGACCGTCCTTTATAGAAATTGTGTGCGGTAAAATTTAACGGGAAGGATAATGTTGTGAAGACATATCACGTTGCTGTTGTTGGCGCTACAGGTGCTGTCGGAAATGAGATGGTTAAGATTTTGGAAGAAAGAAAATTTCCCGTTGGTAGAATAACGCTCCTCGCTTCAGAACGTTCAATTGGCAAAAAACTGGAATTTAATGGTAAGTCAATTCCTATTCAACTGTTAACTGAAAATTCATTTTCGGGAATCGATATAGGGCTTTTTTCGGCCGGGGGAAGTGTCAGTCAGCGGTTTGCCCCGATCGCCGCGTCATCTGGATGTGTCGTAATCGATAATACAAGCGCATTCAGGATGGAACCAGACATTCCTTTGGTGGTACCAGAGGTAAATCCCGGAGCGATAAGCATGTACAAAAATAGAGGGATTATTGCAAATCCAAACTGTTCTACCATCCAGATGGTAGTAGTCCTTAAACCAATACATGATGCGGTTAGGATTAAGCGAGTGGTCGTATCCACATATCAGGCCGTGTCGGGAACTGGTAAGAAGGCCATTGAAGAGTTGATTGAGCAGACAAGGGCCCTTTTGAGCAGCCGTGAACCGCAGGTGAAGGTATATCCTCATAGAATAGCATTCAACTGCCTTCCCCATATTGATGTCTTTCTGGACAACGGCTATACAAAAGAAGAAATGAAGATGGTAAATGAAACAAAAAAAATCCTTGATGATCCGACAATCGCAGTAACTGCGACTACAGTCAGAGTTCCAGTTCTATATGGGCATTCCGAGTCCGTTAATATCCAGATGGAAGGAAAGCTTACTGTAGCGCAAGCGAGAAACATTTTGTCTCGTGCACCGGGTGTCAGAGTGGTGGATGATCCACAGAGGAATATATATCCTCTCCCCATCGATGCGGCAGGAACGGATGACACGCTTGTGGGCAGGATCAGGGAAGATGAATCTATAAAAAATGGGATCAATATGTGGATTGTGTCGGATAATGTGAGAAAGGGTGCAGCACTGAATGCTGTACAGATCGCCGAGATTCTTATCAGAGACTACCTATGAGAATTATTGGGGGTGAAGCTAAGGGAAAGCACATCTATTCACCAAAAAGAAGCCAAACTAGGCCAACCTCGGACGGGATCAAGGAATCCCTTTTCAACATACTTCAAGATGTTTCCGGTAAGTCATTCATTGATCTTTTTGCAGGCAGCGGGAATATAGGGCTGGAAGCTTTAAGCCGTGGAGCCGCGAAGGTTGTTTTTGTTGAGAAAAATGCTGCCATGGTGAATGGAATCAAAAGGAACCTAAAGGAACTGGGCTTTAATGATAAATATGAAATTTTAGCGACAGAGGCAGTAAAAGGCATACGACAGCTGCAGAAAAGAGGGGAATGTTTTGATTTCCTTTTTGCCGATCCGCCATACGAAAAAGGATTTATCGGGGAGATAATTAAATGTCTTTGCGATGGAAGTGTGGTTTCTCAAGATGGGATTGTAATAATTCAGCATTCCAAGAGGGAAGATGTGCTTGGGCAGAATACAGATAATTTTGTATTGACAGATCAGAGAAGATATGGTGATACGCTTCTATCTTTTTTTAAAATAACCGAAAGGAAATAAGAAAAACTATATATGATAAGAAGAGCTGTATATCCTGGTTCATTCGATCCCATCACCAATGGGCATATAGACTTAATTAACAGGGGATCAAGAATGTTCGATGAGATTATTGTCCTCATCGCCTACAACCCGAACAAGGCATCCTATCTCTTTTCTGTCGAAGAGAGGATGGAGTTGGTTACAGAAGCCTTGAAAGGTCGAGAAGGGGTGAAGGTTGATTGCCACGATGGCCTCCTGGTTGATTATGTAAAAAAATCTGGCGCGAATATTATATTGAGGGGGCTCAGGGCCCTTTCGGACTTTGAATATGAGTTTCAGCTTGCACTCATTAATCGAAGGCTCAATAGAGATGTGGAGACTGTTTTTCTTATGACAAGTTTTCAATGGTTCTTTACAAGTTCTCAGATTATTAAGGAAGCAGCCAGTCTGGGAGGTTCCGTGGAAGGACTTGTACCGGATATTGTGTGCCAAAAGTTAAGAGAAAAATACGTGAGATGAAAGACGAAAAATAATGAAACTATCATCAAGAATAAACGCAATAAAACCATCACCGACTCTGGCAATTACCGCTAAAGCCAATACGCTGCAGTCCGAGGGCAGGGATATAATCGGGTTTGGCGCCGGGGAACCTGATTTTGATACCCCCGTCCATATAAAAATGGCAGCAATAAAGGCAACAGAGGAAGGGTTTACAAAATATACTCCCGTTGACGGGATAGTTGAATTGAAAGACGCAATCATTCGTAAGCTGTTTGATGATAATCGCTTAAATTACGACAGGTCGCAGATCGCCGTTTCATGCGGTGCGAAGCATACACTTTATAATCTATGCCAGGTTCTCTTTGAGGAAGGCGATGAAGTAATTATTCCGTCTCCTTACTGGGTTTCTTATCTCGATATGACCGTCCTCTCAGGTGCAAAGCCCGTAATTATCAGGACCACCGAAGCTCAAGGGTTTAAATTGCGGCCGCAGCAATTGGAAGGGGCCATCACAAAAAATACAAGGGCGGTTATTATAAACTGTCCGTCAAACCCCGCTGGTGTGGTATATACTGCAGCTGAGCTGAAAGCCCTCGCAGAAGTCGTGCTTAGAAAAGGCGTACTTGTAATATCGGATGATGTTTATGAAAAGATCATTTATGATGGTAAGCCATTTACAAACGTTGCGTCTCTCAGCGAAGAATTAAAGAAAATGACGGTTGTGGTAAATGGAGTTTCCAAAGCCTACGCGATGACCGGTTGGCGAATTGGTTATGCTGCTGGTCCTGCAGAGATTATTTCCGCTGTAACAAAACTCCAAAGCCAAAGCACATCGAACCCTACATCCATAGCGCAGAAAGCGGCTGTAGAAGCCTTGAATGGACCTCAGTCCAGTGTCGGAGAAATGGTTGAAGAGTTTAGAAAGAGAAGAAATGTTATCGTAAAAAAATTGAATGCCATTGCGGGTATTACCTGTATGCTTCCTCGGGGAGCATTTTATGTATTCCCTGAAGTTTCAGCTTTATTTGGCAAATCGTACCGGGGGACTGTCATATCAAATTCATCTGATTTCACGGCATACCTCCTTGATGAAGCCAACGTCGCCGTCATTCCGGGGGTCGACTTTGGTCATGACAATCATATCCGTCTTTCCTACGCAACATCTTTAAAGAATATAGAAGAAGGAATGGAAAGGATAAAAAATGCCGTTATGAAACTTTCATAACAGCCGTAATGCTCCTTTTTTAATCACCTTTGTTGATCCCTTAATAAACTTCACGCATTTACGGGCGGCGGCATCTAACAGGGATATATCTTCACAACACATTTATCCATACTATACAGGAATGACTGAGGGGAGAGCTCCCCATCATACCTGTTCAAATGCGAAGGTATCACTAACAATCCGGAAATGTAGGGGATTACACGTTGATTACAATCACTTCTTCATGTTATATATAACAATATATATTAGTGGTGTATAATTTTGGGAAACTTTATAAAAAGAAAAAAAACTAGGCCTGTTTTTCTCGGAAATGTCCAGGTCGGCGGAAATGCCCCTGTCGTGGTTCAATCAATGACCTGCACAGACACAAGGAATGTGAAGGCAACAGTTAAGCAAATAAAACGGCTTGAGGATGCAGGATGTGAGATAGTCAGGGTTGCCGTTCCCGATGGTGAAGCAGCTGCCGCGTTGTCCGATATCAGGAAGCAAATCACTATTCCACTTATTGCCGACATTCATTTTAATTATCGTCTTGCACTTGATGCAATAAAGAACGGCGTCGATGGGATAAGGATCAACCCCGGGAATATCAGCAAGGAAAAAATGCTAAAGATTGCTGAATCTGCGAAATCACAGGGGACCGTGATTCGTATCGGTGTTAATGCAGGTTCTCTGGAGAAAGATTTATTGAAAAAACATGGAGGACCCACTGCGCCCGCATTGGTAGAAAGCGCTTTGAGGGGCATAGAAGTACTAAAAGATGCCGGTCATGATGCGATAAAATTATCCGTTAAATCCTCAGAAGTAGTGACAATGGTTGAAGCCTACAGGGGGTTATCAAGCAAAACTGATTATCCGCTTCATCTTGGCGTTACGGAAGCGGGGACTATTGTTAATGCCGCCATTAAATCTGCCGTTGGAATGGGCATACTTCTCTATGAGGGAATAGGTGATACAATTAGAGTTTCAGTTACGGGGGATCCTGTTTCGGAAATTAACGTTGCTTATGGGATCCTAAGGGCCATGGATATAAGAAAAGTTGGACCTGACATCATATCATGCCCCACATGCGGTCGTTGTGAAATAGACCTATTCAAACTGACCCGGGAGGTTGAGGCAAAGTTGATAGGGATGAAGGAGCATTTAAAAATTGCCTTAATGGGTTGTGTCGTCAACGGCCCGGGAGAGGCCGCCGAGGCGGATATAGGAATTGCCGGAGGACGTGGTTATGGTCTGCTTTTTAAAAAAGGTCAAATAATCAGGAAGATAAAGGAAAAGGAATTTACGGCCACTCTACTCGATGAAATCCATTCAATGGTTGCTGAAAGGAAGGAGACATAATGCGATATTCAGAGATTTTCTTGCCCACCGTGAGAGAAGTGCCTTCAGATGCGGAGATAATTAGTCATCAGCTGATGATAAGAGCGGGAATGATAAGAAAGTTGACAAGCGGTATCTATTCGTACCTCCCCTTAGGATACCGGATCATACAAAAAGTAGAAAGGATTATACGTGAAGAAATGAACAGGGCAGGGGCGCAGGAGGTTTTCATGCCGATGGTACAGCCACGTGAATTATGGGAGGAATCCGGTCGGTGGAGCCATTACGGCAAGGAACTCCTGAGGTTCAGGGATCGCAATGAAAGAGAGTGTTGTCTGGGCCCGACCCATGAGGAGGTTATCACCGATCTTGTCCGGAATGAAATCAAGACCTATAGGCACCTACCCAAGAATCTTTATCAGATTCAGACAAAATTCCGTGATGAGATACGGCCGAGATTTGGGGTTATGAGGTGCAGGGAATTCAGTATGAAGGATGCCTACAGTTTTGATGCCGACGAAAAGGGAGTCGACGTCAGCTATAAAAAGATGTTCGATGCTTACAGTAAGATATTTGGACGATGTGGTCTTAAGTTCAGGGCTGTAGAGGCTGATACAGGCAATATCGGCGGGAGCTTTTCCCATGAATTTATGGTGATGGCCGAAACTGGCGAAGACGCCCTCTGTTTTTGTAGCATCTGCGAATATGCGGCAAATCTTGAAAAGGCAGAAATTGCTATGCCGGAGAAAAGACAAATTAGTGGCGAGGAATTTCTTCCTCTTGAATTAGTTCATACGCCGAATATGAAAAGCATCGAGGAAGTTAGCGAGTTTCTCCATGTTGATCCGACGAATGTGGTAAAAACCATGATCTATAGCGCAGACAGTGTGCCGGTTGCGATTCTCGTGAGCGGGGACAAAGAACTAAATGAAATAAAAGTCAAAAACTTTTTGAATTGTGATGTTCTGGAAATGGCGGATGAGAAAATGATTTACGATGTAACCGGGGCACCTCGCGGGTTTGCCGGCGCTATCGGGATAAAGTCAAAAATCATCGCCGATTATTCTCTTATGAATATGAAGAACTTTGTGATGGGTGCGAATAAAGAGGATTATCATGTAAAAAATGTAAACATCGGAAGAGATTTAGCCGTGGCCACATTTGCTGATTTAAGAATTGCTGTGGATACGGATATGTGTCCTCGATGCGGGTCATCCCTCAAATTCGCTCGCGGCATTGAAGTCGGCCATGTTTTTAAACTTGGTACGAAGTACAGTAAAACGATGAAGGCCACTTATCTCGATAAAAGCGGCAAAGAGCAATATATGGTAATGGGATGTTATGGAATCGGTGTGGGACGGACTGTGGCGGCGGCCATAGAACAGAATCATGATGAGAATGGTATCATCTGGCCTGTACCGATGACCCCATTTCATGTAATCATTACCCCTATTAATGTTAATGATGATGATATTAAGAAGATTTCAGAAGATTTATATATAACACTTTTGGAAAGAGGTATTGAAGTTATTCTCGATGATAGAGATGAGAGGGCAGGAGTAAAATTTAAAGATGCAGATCTGATCGGTATTCCACTGCGGATTACAATTGGGAAAAAACTGCTTACTGATGGAAAATTGGAAGTAAAGATTAGAAGATCAGGCGAGGTCATAATCATGGCAATAGACAAATTAGATGATTTTATAAGAAACTATATAAGTGAAGGCATATAAAGGCCGTGCTGCGCATTACGGATATACTGGATAAAACCCAGTCCTATCTTTCTCTGGAAGAACAAGAGCTGATAGAGAAGGCATACATCTTTTCTGCCTCCGTCCATCAGGGTCAGGTTAGACTATCCGGAGAGCCTTATCTTACTCACCCTGTAGAAGTAGCAGGAATATTGGCGGATATGAAACTTGATGCAGCGACAATTGTGACGGGCTTACTTCACGATACTGTAGAAGATACTCTGGCTACGCCTGAGCAAATAGAGAAGGCCTTCGGCAAAGAGATAGCTTTTCTTGTCGAAGGATTGACGAAAATAAGCAGGATCACCTATGAGAGCAAGGTTGAGCATCAGGCGGAGAATTTCAGAAAGATGATCCTGGCCATGTCTTCGGACATCCGGATACTTTTGGTGAGACTGGCTGACAGAGTTCATAACATGAGAACACTCGAATTTCAACCCCCTGACAATCAAAAATTTATAGCTGAAGAAACGCTTGAATTATATGCCCCTTTGGCAAATCGTCTTGGTATTAACCGGATGAAAGTAGAATTGGAAGATCTGGCATTCTGCTATCTTAATCCTGAATCTTATAATGAGTTATCCAGTCTTATTGCAAAGAAGGAAGAGGAAAGGGAGCAATATACTAAAGAGGTGAAAAACATTATTCAGGCAGAGATCGATATATTTGGACTGAAGGGTGAAGTAGAAGGTAGAGCTAAACATTTATACAGCATCTACAAGAAGATGGAGGAACAGCATATAAACCTCGATCAAGTTTATGACCTGATTGCCTTCAGAATAATCCTTGATACGGACAGGGAAAGTGAATGCTACGAAGCCCTTAGTGTTGTCCATGCTCTCTGGAAGCCTGTTCCCGGACGGTTTAAAGATTATATTGCCATGCCCAAGGCAAATAACTATCGCGCTCTTCATACAACAGTGATCGGCCCCTATGGTGAAAGGGTGGAAATTCAGATAAGAAACAGGATTATGCACGAGTGGGCAGAAGGAGGCATCGCCGCACACTGGCGGTATAAGGAGGGGCGTTCATATATAAGAGATGATGATGATCAGATTAAAAAATTGAGAGACTTACTGGAAGTTCAACAGGATCTTAAAAATCCCAGGGAGTTCATGTCTAACCTGAAGATGGCCCTTTTCCCGGATGAGGTTTATGTTTTCACACCGCAGGGCGATGTAAGATCCTTTCCCAAAGGAGCAACACCAATTGATTTTGCATATAGTATTCATACTGATGTAGGAAACCAATGTATCGGGGCTAAGGTCAACAGAAGTATAGTACCTCTTAAGTATGAACTCCAGAATGGTGATACTGTTGAGATCATCACACAGGCTGGGCATCATCCCAGTAAGGATTGGGTGAAATATGTGGTAACATCGAGAGCTATATCAAAAATCAGAAACTGGGTAAAAACGGAAGAAAGGAAAAAAAGTATAGCCCTTGGTAAAGATCTTCTAGAGAAAGAAGCCAAAAAAAATCATCTTAAATTTAATCAAATAGTTAAGTCTGAAGATATCAAAAAGATTTATGCTGAATATTCAATCAATTCACTTGATGACCTGATGGCAATTGTCGGATATGGGAAGGTATCGGCAAAGCGGATTATCCATCAATTTCTGCCGGAGGAAGAGGCAAATACTGCCGAAACAGTTCCCGAAAAGGAGGGAAAGAAGAGAGGAGCGTCTTCATCTGTAGGCATTTCCTTAACAGGGATCGAGGATATCATGGTCAGGTTTGCCAGGTGCTGCAATCCTATCCCGGGAGATGAAATATTGGGTTATATCTCACGGGGAAGGGGGGTTACTGTTCATACTGCAAATTGTTCGACGGTCGAGGGTATGGATCCGGAAAGAATTGTTGATGTCCAGTGGAATATTAAAGAAAAACAGACCTACCCAGTGAATATGAAGGTTATATGTCGCGATAAAAAGGGTCTGCTTGCTGAAGTCAGTGCCGTAATTTCTTCTTTAGATATTAACATAAGTCATGCCGAAGTCGATACGAGACCTGCAGATATGCAGGCAATATTAAGTTTTAAATTGGATGTTAATGATCTACAACAGTTCAATCAAGTACTTATTGCGATAAAAAAATTAAAAAGCGTAATCTCGGTTGAGAGGGTCAGAAAATCATAAAAAGTGAGAAACTCTGAAGATGAAAATAATTATTATCCCAAAGGTAGAAGGTAATAAAGAGCACAAAGGTCTAGTTTATTCATTGACAGTAAGGGCATGATTGCTGTATGAAACGCAGACCTTAAAAAGGAAAATATATTTAAAATGAACCTCTGGCTCGTGAGGATTATTCTTGCATCATTAGTGCTGGTGATTTGTCTGCTTCCCAGCGCTGATGCACAAAAAGCCCATGGAAAGCATCTTGTAGTAATAGACCCGGCACACGGCGGAAAGGACTTTGGTGTCAGATTAACTGATAAAGAATATGAAAAAAATATAACGCTTGCTGTTTCTTTATTATTAAAGAAAGAATTGGAAAAAGCTGGGGATATCCAGGTGCTGTTGACAAGGTCTTCCGACAAGGATGTAACATCATCCGAAAGGAAGAAGATTATTATGGCATCTAGATCACAGGTGCTGGTTAGCGTTCATGTTAACGCAGGATTCGGAAAAACGTCTACCGGATACGAATTGTATTTTCCAGGATTTAAGACGGTTTCCGCAGAACAAAGTGATTCTAAAGAAATTCTCAAAGATATGGCGAGAAACAAGTATTTGAATGACTCTGTAAGACTAGCACAAGTGATACAAAAAAATATGAGTAGCGTATTTCCGAGAAAAGGCAGGGGGTTGCGGAATGCCTCAGTGCCAATCATTGAAGGATTATCAATGCCGGCGGTTGTTGTGGAACTTGGCTTTGCTACTAATCCAGACGATAGAAAGAAAATATTAGATGTAAATACGCAGAATGCAATTGCGCATGCTCTATATCAGAGCATAAAAGACTACTTTTAAAACTTATGATGCACGTAAATATTGAGATTCTGGAGACATGACGATAGTGAGGGCTAATGGTCGAGGCTGGAATGAAATTCGAGAATTAAAAATCACGAGGGATTATTTGAAATATCCTGAAGGAGCTGTCCTTATTGAAATGGGTAATACTAAGGTTATTTGCACAGCTTCCATTGAGGATAATGTACCTGCATTTTTAAAAAATACAGGTAAGGGCTGGCTGACAGCTGAGTATTCTATGATTCCGAGGGCTACACAGATTCGTACACCACGAGAATCAACAAGAGGCAGAGTGAGTGGTAGGACGCATGAAATTCAAAGAATAATAGGTAGATCCCTGCGGGCTGTAACAGATTTGAATACATTTGGCGAAAAAACAATTTATATAGATTGCGATGTGATCCAAGCAGATGGTGGAACCAGAACTGCCTCAATAACAGGTGGATTTGTTGCCTTAGTCGATCTCTTTAGAAAATTGAAAGAAAAAGGTATAGTCAGTAAGGTCCCAGTTGAAGATTATGTATCAGCTGTCAGTGTTGGAGTAGTAGATGGTCAACTTAATCTAGATTTAGAATATGAAGAAGACTCGAGGGCTGAAGTTGATATGAATTTTATTATGACAGGGAATGGACTCTTTATAGAGGTTCAGGGTACAGCTGAAGAAGTTCCCTTCAGCCGTGATCTGCTCAATAAAATGACCGACCTTGCTGTTTATGGCATTACAGAAATTACAAAAAAACAAGTTGAGATATTAGGAAAATTAATTTGAGGCGAATCATATTAGCTACTAAAAACGAGGGAAAAATAAGAGAAGTTAAAGCTATGCTTGATGGTTTGAATCTTGAAATACTTTCTCTCAATAACTATAAAAATCTACCTGAGGTCAAAGAAGACGGCAAATCATTTTTTGAGAACGCTCTTAAAAAGGCAAAAGTGATTTCGGAACATACAGGTGAAATGGTTCTTTCAGACGATTCTGGACTGGAGGTAGATTATTTAGGTGGAGAACCGGGCGTATACTCGGCACGATATTCAGGAGATGACGCCACTGATAGCAGCAATATAAAGAGATTACTGCAGAGCTTGAAAGATGTGCCCAAGGACAAGAGAAGTGCAGCTTTCAGATGTGTGCTTGTTCTATATAGGCCGGATGGGAAATATTGGAAATTTGAGGGACATTTGCGTGGAATAATAAATGATAAACCTATTGGTGACGGAGGTTTTGGATATGATCCGGTATTCTTGCTTCCGGAACTGGGATTGACAGTAGCACAGCTTCCGCTAGATCAGAAGAACAAGATTAGCCATAGAGCGCAGGCAGTCAGCAAATTCAAGCAGGCTTTCGAGCGGAAGGTTATTTAAGATTATAGTATTGTATAGAACACGGGGCGTAGCGCAGCCCGGTAGCGCGCCTGCTTTGGGAGCAGGATGTCGGAGGTTCAAATCCTCCCGCCCCGACCATTATATAAAGGGTTACGATCTTGTCGTGACCCTTTTATGTTTATTGGAAATATTAGCTGATTATAAGAAACCTTTGAGGAATAACTCAATACGATATTAGTTCATCTAAGTCTCTATAACCCAGGGTATAGGTCTCAGGTGTGTAGTCACGTTCTGCAATTTGCTCACATGATTGACAAAACTTAAGTGCTGGTATCTTCCCGGTCCAGAATAGCAGCTTTGCATGTTTTGCTTTACATCTGGGGCATATGCAAGGGGTCAATTTTTGTTTATTAGGTGTCCAATTATTATTTTTATTACTGGTACCCATTTTCCTGTATTCCTTTCTCATGCACCATCGCCTAAATAATTGTGAATTATGTCAGCCGTGTGACCTGAATCAAACTTCAATTATACTCGCCCAAACAAGCAAATGAAAAATAACAACAAAGGAATTATCTAATTTTTTTGCTTCATTATAACAATAAATCAACCTTATTTTCTTCATAGTTTATTAATAGTATTATTATAGGTAAAAACATACGTTTTGGAGATTATGAAGCATTGCATCATCCGATACGAAATTTTATGGAAAGAAAGATAAGTAAATGAGCATATTGCTCCCGTCAGTCAGTATGCAAAAAATCAACTTATTGGATAAAAACATAAAAAATTATTAAAGCTTACATGAATATTGTCGATAATGATAAGTAGGACAATAATGAATGATGACATTATAGAACCTATGTCTAATCAATATATTCATAAAATGCATCTAGATAACCAGCCTAACGAAAACATCAAAAAAATCACGGTGCTCTTCACCGATATTGTGGGCTCAACGAAGTACTTCAAGTCACATGGAGACCTGGCAGGTAGG
Organism: Syntrophales bacterium; assembly: GCA_035542475.1. Lineage (GTDB taxonomy): Bacteria > Desulfobacterota > Syntrophia > Syntrophales > UBA2185 > DATKLL01. The sequence goes on along the minus strand of DATKLL010000061.1, from coordinate 1,160 downwards.
CTTATGCTAAGAAGGCATCATGATATATCTGCTAAGATAATTAATGAATTCAGAGGCAGTGTTATAAAAAGCCTTGGCGATTCCATAATGGCTTACTTTGTAGATCCAAAAGATGCGCTAAAATCGGCTATAAATATTCAGCAAAATTATTCGGCGTTTAATCAAATAAGAAATGTATCAGACCAGGTTCATATTAGAATAAGCGTTCATTTCGGTTATGGTATTCTTGAGGAGAACGATATTTATGGTGATGTTGTTAATGTAGCTGCTAAGCTTACAGCACTCACTAATGCAGACCAGATCTATATATCTCAAGAAGTCTATGACACTATTAATGATTTGCAACAATTGCAATTTGAGTTGATTGATCTGTCCAAAAGAAAAAATGTTCCAGAAGGGCTTATTGTATATCGTGTTACCTGGGATGAAACAGCAAGGTTCGACCCCATAACAACAACCATAATATTTGTTAAACCTATTTGGGAACTTGCTGGAGATAGTTTTAAGACAGCATGGAACAATTTAATAAGTTTAAAAAATAATTTATGGAGGGATAAAACTGATAAGGAGGAAATTCTTCCGGATAGAACCCTCATCTTAATTATTAAGGAAGACAAATCTGTCTTAGATGTAGCTGGCAGTATAATGTCTCATTTGCGTGATAATTGTAAAGAGGAAAAAACATCATCATTTTTACCGGTATATTTACTCATCGACTCAGGTTTCTATCTCAAAGCTGACAAGCTTGACCTTCAGGACTTACATATATCATGGGAAGAAATTGAAGCGGATGAGATCTATGTTTCAACTGCCGCGTACGATAGATTAAAGACACAGAGTTCATCTATTAATTCATTCATAGTAGATAAAAATGAGTCAAGTTCCTTTTTGAAGCTTATTCTAAAGACGGGGCAAGTTTTAGAACAGACATCCACTATACCATTTCATGATGCCTTGATTGATGGCGAGTATTCTCCGTGTTACTATTGCGGTAGTAAAAAACACGCATTAAGCAACTGTCCCTCAAAAAGCTTGCCGGAGATTACAAATTCAATAAACAGGATAGGGTATAAATCCATAGAGGAAATTAAAAGAATATATTCAAATTATCTTACAGGATTCAGTTCCGACTTTGAAGAAAGACATGGTGACAATAACAA
>DATKLL010000060.1:0-4355 GCA_035542475.1 Syntrophales bacterium | reverse complement strand
TTTAAACCGTTTTGATTCGCCGTTCCTAAATTTAACCCTGCGTTAATTGCAGGAGAAGAAGATTGAAGCCGAAAATCTGTCCAAGTTGAAGGAGTGGCACTCAGATAAAGCGGGTCAGCACTCGGATAATCACAATGACCTGCGCTGCCACCAGAACAATCGTTCCCGCTTACGGTGCAGTTGGTACAGGTAGTCCAGTATATACTTGAAACACCCGTTGTCATGTTGTTCTTGATCGTCATATTAGCCGCTTGTTGCTCACCTATCTCAAGGTAGGCAAAGCCATAGTACGCGCCGGTATTTGAGCTGATATTGTTCTCGATCTCGACATACTGGCAGTAATTCGTGCCAAAAAATACCCAGACTCGATCTGCACTATTATTGTAGATTTTTGCATATTTACCATCGACACGAGTTGCCCAAAACATCTCCCCCTTAAAAATATTGTATCTTATGATATGGTAGCTGACATTGAGGCCAGTATCGCCATGATGGACATCTATAGCACAACCTATATAATTACCGCCGTATTTTGAGGTCTCAAAATAATTATTCTCGACAATGACGGCATCACTCCAGCTTGTCCTGTTTCCCGTAGTTCCCCCTTGAAGATAAAGAGCGTTAGAAGCAATAAATGGTTCTGACCCCCAAGTTATAAACCTGCTATTCTTAATCCAGTATTTAGGATTTCCCCCGATGAATAGCGTCATGTCGTGGAAGTAGCAGTTATCCACCACAATCAAGTTCCTGTCATCAGTAAGCCATCCATTCATTGCCCAAGCTCCATCGTGACTTGGAGTGCTTGTTCTACCGTTGGTTGAAGTAAATTCCACCTTTGTAAATGTAAGATTATTGGTCGTTGTGTTGAAATGAAAATAGTATTTAGCACCAGTTGAAATGTTGCCATTGTTTCTCAGAATAGGTCTTTCATTCTGGTGACCTGACAGCGTAACCATTGAAGCGTAATTCGCTCCAATCCATATCTCATTTTCATCATAGGTACCAGACCGGATATACATGGTGTCGCCAGAAGCAAGAACGGCTACTCCTCCAGCAACCGTCTTGTAAGCATTTCCGTCCGAACCTGTGCAACTCCGGTTAGCGATTGAATAGTTTCCCGTGCAATTGGAGGATAATTGGTTATCAACATAAAAAGTTTTTCCGTGAACGAATTTTGAGGTTAAAATAATTGAAAAACAAAGAAAGATAATAATTCTTTTCATATTTTTATCCTCCAATACTTTAGCTCAATAGATGGCGTCATGTTAGCGAAAAGCAATCTGTGTGCCAATTTATCTCCTTCATCTTAAGTGTCCATTATTCATAGATTCCATAATATAATTCAGTTGTTAATTAGGATGCAGGAAGTTTAATCTTCAGATTCCGCTCAAACAAAAAATGCCCTAAGATGACAAGATGTGCAATATCGTAAACATTTCTGCAAAAACCTTCTGATTCTATCCGTCATTCGAATTGACAATTATCCTTTAACCAATTTAACATAGCACACATAAAGCCGGATGTCATCATGGGTAATTATTATTCGCGCATTTGAGCCAAGACTGAATTGAGAGCAGTAGATTCTGCCCTCTGAAGGCCATAAACTGCCCGGATACCTGAGGCTTTGCGTGACTGCCGGTCGCTTGTGCCATTGGTACCATATTTCAGCTCCTTTTAATGGCCTGCAATATAGATCAGAATAAGTATCTCTCCCACGGGACCCCAAAACCATCTCGGAAGACCCTTTTTGGCTTTGAACGCTACCAATAACTGTCCCCTCAGGGACGGAACTTTTGCATCTGATAAAATAATACATTAAAAGCTGACCAGAATTGGTGTTTCCCAATGTAAAGTCCTTACAAGCATTAATCTCCTCCCACCCGTAGATAACAACTCCATCTTTGCTGGTAGGCAGTCTAACGTCTTTGTAGGGTAAACCAAAAAATTGAGGCTTAGCTTGAAAAACCGTTTCTTGACCCAACATTAATTCATATCTGAAAGCGAATAACGGGTAGACAGCGTAGGCCTGAGTGCATACTTTGCCGGTTCTTCGAACAACTGCAAACGCATAACTAACAGCATTGTATCGGTCCCTTGTGTCAGACCCAGTGTTCCAATTTTGTTCTAAGGAAAGCAACTGATATGATTTCCAGTCGCTGGTAACTATCAGGATCGAACTCGCATCTTCCATCCTTTTTGGATTATCAACCACATCATAAACACTTATGACCCTATTCTTTTCCACCTGACCGCCACTGTAAAAAAAGAAATCTTTTTCGGAACGGCCATCTACTATTATAATGCCATTTTTGCCCTGAACTTCCTTTGCGAGATTGACGACCTTCGACCAATCGATCCTCTGTTCTGAAAAACTCGCAAATGTTCCCAACCCAATAGCAACTAATACAGTAGTAATAAAGAAATAGGGGAGAAAATCCGTTCCATTTCTTGATCGTGCTGGGACAAAGGAGGCAATTAAAAAAGGTAAAAAAAACATAGCATGCTTTGATTCAAATTGCGTAGCTCCTGGTAAAGTGAAAGGTTCCAAGAGCCAATACATACTCAAAAAGGGGATAAACCCCGCAAGTATAAGGACCTTTAGCAGGCTTAAGTTTTCTGACTTTAATATGTAAAGTCGGTAAATAAAGCCTGTCAAGGCTAAAATAAATAATCCGATTACAAGAAAATTTTCCGTTGGCTCCGCATCATATCCGAATATGAACTGAAAAATAGCATAGATTGGTTTCAGGAACAGACCAAAACTGAACCCTCGGAGGGTCAAAGAAGTGGCATCGTAATTCGCAATTGTGTGTTTAAGGAAAACCGCCATCAAAGGTTTCCAGAAAACCAAGATTGGCACCGCCGCGACGGTCAGAAAAATTATAAAGACTGTCTTAATCTTTTTCGGTGCAACTAAAAACTCTTTGAGAAGAATATACCAGAACATTTGCCAAGTCAAAAAGAAACAAAGAAAGGGAGAAACTAAAAGCAAGGTGTAGAGATACCTTCTATTGTAAGTATACTGCTCGTCAAGCACCCAGATTGAGTAAAATAGTATTAGAGAACATAGGAGATAAAATCCATAGTAACGAAAGTATTGTTCTTGGAAAAGCACAAAGCTACTAAAGATAACATAGATGAAATGGAAAACAGCAACCCTGCCAGTAAATTCATCCTTTCTTCGCACAATCCAGAATAAAAACAGAAGGCTAACCAGTATCCAAAAAAGCCCTATCTGTCTGTAAAATATATAGTTATGGACAGAAATTTGCCCTAAAACATATTTTGAAATGGTAACAAGCAGATTATTTGGCATTGCCATATAAGAGGGGGGGGTCAAGTAGGTATACCATTCATCTCCTCCCCAGGGCATGCGTATGCTATAATAGATACTCAAGAATATATGTAAAAAGAGAAGGATCAAAAGCAGAATTTTTAAATTCTTACCCTTCATTGATATGTTTTGCCTTGAGAACCCAATAAGTTTATAAGATATTTCGAGATTCCTTGAATTATTGAATCTTGACAGTTATTAGTATATTCTTGAAGCAATGAACTGTCTTAACCAGCCGTATCGCCACCAGATTTCTTTTAAAAACGACAAGTATGTAAAATTTATTTTATCTCTTAAAGATTTCGCTTGAATCCCTTTTAAAAAAGCTTCAGTGAAAATGCCAGGCACAAACCATATCAATTTCACCCAGTCCTGCCATCGGCTTAAATCCCTTGGGTAAGCTGAATAGAGGTCCGGATTCTTTTTTCGAACTAAATAATATCCGCTACCATACCATGTTTGCTGCTTGAGAAAATCCTTAAGACTTGTTCGGTTTCGGTGATGCATCATAATTCTTGGATCGAACCAGACTTTATAACCGGCCCTCAGAACGCGCCAGTTATAATCACTGTCCATACCAGCAGGCAAGGTTTCGTCGAAGTAGCCTACCTTTTCCATCGCTTTGCGCTTGTAAGTACAACTTACGCCTGCTACAGTACGGGTATAGGATCCTTCTTTTTTATCGTAGGGCATTCCTATGTAGCTTTCTAACCGTGCAATACGGTTATCGGGAAAAAGGTTGGTGATTCTCCCTCCGATACAACCTGCTTCGGGATGTTCAAGATGGCATTGTTTGACCATCTTTGCCCAATCCGGGAAGACAAAGGCATCATCATCAAGCGTTGCGATAATATCTCCGGTGCAGTACGGCAGTCCTTTGTTCTGGGAATCTCCAAGGCTTTTGTTTTCCACCTCCACCAATTTAAAAAAGGGACAACCTTCCTGGTATTTCCGGACAATTTCATCCGAACCGTCTCTCGCCCCCACAACAACTACTACTTCATCTGGTAATTCCTCCGCT
>DATKLL010000059.1:0-29731 GCA_035542475.1 Syntrophales bacterium | reverse complement strand
ATTTCCTGACCGTGTCTTCGGCGGCTTCGCCAGGGAACTGAGCGACCCCCGCGTCTGCTCTCTTGATCTTTTCTCTTATGTGACATTTCCCGTAACAAAACCTCAAACCCAGCTGCCGCAGGGATGGTCATTGCACGAAAGCACCTATTCCGAATTATGGGAGATGAATCAATTTTACAAATACTACTCCGGCGGCTTGTTATTGGACGTATTGAATTTAGCACATAAGGAAGCCGTCGATGGATCCCTGGAAAATGTTGCCGGCCGGCTCGGCTTTATTAGAAAATGGAGATCTTATTCTCTTGTCTACAAGGGTTGTCTAAAAGCCGTTATGATTGTAAATCAATCAGATGTGGGAATAAATTTGTCTGAACTTTTGAATGGTATCAAAGTCCTGGTAATCGACCCGGAAAATCTGCCGTGGAAAGTGCTCTCCCTTGCCGTTGCACAGCTCACGGGGGTTTATCAGCTTGACAATATCCCCCTTCTAATTTATCCATCGATGTACGCCGATATTATAAACATGCCGAATGAAAAGGAATATCACCTATGGATTACGTATATGAGACACTCCAATAAATTTCTTGAGTATATGCAACAGACATTCAAAATGAATTACGAGTAGTTACAATAGTAAGCTCAGCACATGATAGGCAGTTGTAGAAAAGACGCTGCCAAAGGGTCGGCAAACTAAAGGGGGCTCAGCTGGAGCAGATGAACTATCCCTGTATCCTTTTCAACTACCTGAAGGCGTAACTGCTTGGCAGATTGGGCTTCACCCGGAAAGAAGATGATTCCGTAGGACAGCCCCATAGGCTCAATGGACTTATTCTGCATGGTCTTGTGCTGAAGGTCTTCGATTACGGCACGGCGTGCGTTTTCCGCATCCATACCACCCTGTGCGCCGCCTATGAGTCCCCCACCGGCTGCGCCTATCGCAGCGCCTTTTCCAATCGCTTCTCCGACATTCCTTCCTGAGACGATCCCTATAGCCGCACCGACCAGGGCACCCGCAGTAGCGCCAAGAAAGCCGCCATATGCCCCTTTCTTAAATATCTCCTTTGTCTGCACGTATTTCGTGGCCCGGTCATATGCTATATTGCTGGCGAGGACAGGCCAGATATTTCCCTCCTTGTCTTCGAGGAAGGTCTGCGAGGGAATAATTTCCAATGAGTGTGACCCCTGATTGTCGAATACAACCTGCACGGGAAGCATCCCAGCGTCACGGATATTAAAACCAAAGGCCTCTTTCGCCTCGCTGGAATCAGCATATGCCTTTGCTCCAACTTTGGCGCCCGCAACTTCTTTAACGTTCGGATAAGAGTCGGGCAGTTTGAAAGGGAGCGGCTGAGCCTTGTAGGCCGTGCATGAAGCTACAAGGGTGATGAGAATAAACAAGCAAAGGATCTCCCATTTTTTTCTCATTTAATTTTCTCCTGAGTAAAAAGTTTTAATAAGAATTTCTTTCCATCATCATGAAGTATAGGGGAACGCATCCCTGGATGTCAAGATAATTGGGCCACTGGTAATGAGTCAGTTTGGAAAATTTGCCTATAAACCCCGCCAAAAATAGTTGTTAAAATCACATCGACTGGATGTCTCTATAGCAAATACAAAGTCACAGGCCGTTTTCTCAAACAGCTCGTTGAATGCGACATGAAACGTGCTACCTTGATAGTTTATTCCCTGCATGCAACCTAAGGTGCTTTTTTAAAAAGTTGTTTATGTGATGACGCCAGTCAATACAAGATTTTAAACTAAAAACCTCAGGGTTTAAGAAGTAAAAGATCAGGGATTCCCTGATTGACCGGAGACAAAAAACTTGGATAAATTTTGCAAAATTAAGCTAGATTGAGGCAAAAATGAATCAGGACCTTAAAAGGTTAATCCCCTGGATGCTCCTGCTTTTGGGGCTTGGTGTCTTAATGATGTCCTATACGGCCAGTGCCCAGAAAAGCAATGAACAGACGTCAGACTTACAAACGAAACAAAGGAGGGCTGAAAAAGGGTCTGTGGCTATGAGGGATCGAGGCAGATACATCGTAAAAATTGGGGGCTGCAATGATTGTCACACAGACCATTATATCGAATCGGAAGGTGCAGTAGGTGAAAAGCAGTGGCTTAAAGGTAGCAGACTTGGTTGGTACGGCCCATGGGGAACCACGTACGCAGTGAATCTCCGGCGTTTTGTGTCAGTCTTTCCTGAGGATCAATGGGTTAGCTTCGCCCGAACCGCCAAATCTCGACCTCCGATGCCATGGTGGACGCTCAAAGATATGAATGAATTGGATCTTCGTGCTATTCATGTATTCGTCAAATATCTTGGCCCGGACGGAGAGAATGTGCCGGCAGCTTTGCCACCTGATCGGATGCCCAATTATCCTTATGTTCAATTCCCTATGCCGTCGAAATAGATTATCGCCTTAGCAGAATTCAGCATACCAATCCTCTCATACATCAAATACAGGCTTAGGCACCAAAGATAATCAAAGCATAAACTAATCGGCTGAACCCGCATTGGGTTAACAATTTTTCCCGTTTTACGTGGAAATTGCTGACACCGAAAAACAACAAGTTAGGAGGAGACATATGATATTAAAGTCCATTATACAGGACGCTGTTGAAACAGACGGCGACAAGTATTCGGTTGTTCTGGAAAATGAACGCGTTAGGGTGCTTAGATACCACGATAAGCCTGGGGACAGAACTTTACAACACGCTCACCCTGACTACGTATTGTACGCGGAGTCTTCATTCAAGCGGCGTTTGACATTTCCCGATGATCGAAAGCAAGAAGTTGATGTCAAAGCGGGGAGTGTTGTTTGGATGAAAGGACATATACACATAGGTGAAAACATTGGAGATACGAATACTGACGTAATAATTGTTGAATTGAAGGAAAACAGAACTTAAGACAAGATGAAGAAGATCTGAAATGAATTACCCTAAACAGAACGTGTCATGACATGTGGTATCAAGTCAGGTGTCAACCATTCCTGTTATCAAAGGTACCATATATAAAACGATATCCACTGCTTCAAATACTGATGATATTTAATGGTTGGGCCGGATCAATGAAAATTGGTTGAAATGTGCAGAATTTTGAGCGTGATTTTTTAAGCGGGAGGTGGTATTCTCCTCCTAAACAAAGCAACTTTTTATTATGACAGATATGAATCCTTTCGAGTAAAAGGCATAAAAATGTCTCCAATTTTCAGGAAAAAGCAAGAGGCCGATCTTGTAAAACTCAAGAATCCGGAAGCCATGCTGGAGGGTATGGTAGAATTATCATCTTTACCCTTCATATATATCAAGATTAATGAGGCAGTTAATAATCCCCGGTCTTCCATACAGGATATAAGCGGGATAATAAGCGGTGACCCCGGACTTACCTCCCGACTGCTCCGGCTTGTGAATAGCGCGTTTTATGGTTTTCGATCAAAAGTTGACACGGTCAGCCGTGCCCTTCTTATGGTAGGTACGCAGCAGGTACGTGATCTTGCTTTGGCAACATCTGTCATGAGTTTGTTCAAAGGGATACCGGGATACCTCGTCAGTATGGAATCAATGTGGAGGCATAGTGTGGCCTGCGGCCTGGCTGCAAGGATGCTTGCATCAGGGCTGCGGAGCGACACTGACGAGGAGCTATTCTTCACGGCCGGTATTATTCATGATATAGGCCGGCTCGTAATATTCAAAAAAATCCCGGAGACGGCAAGGGAAATGATTCTTCGCTGCAAGGATAGTAAGGAGCCACTATACGAGGTTGAAAAAGAAGTGCTCGGTTTTGACCATTCTGATTTAGGTCGCCTGTTGGCGCAATCATGGAATCTGCCTCCGAGCCTGGAGGAGGTATTAGCCTGCCATCATTTTCCGGGGGAAGCCAGACAATACCCTGTCGAGGCGGGCGTGATTCACATAGCTGACTATATAGTCCATGGAATGCAGTTGGGAGACAGCGGGGAGCAGTATGTACCGCCTTTAGATGAAAGGGTGTGGGAAATCAGCGGAATTCCCGCAAACGTTCTATATTCTTTGCCGGATCAATTAATACCAAAGTTTGAAGATGTAGTTCAGTCGCTATGGGAAATATAGATGCAAAAGTGCCTGGCCGCCAACCCAGACTACCAGCTACCACAAAACCAAAATAATTTGATTTCCTAAATTCTGGATACTGTATTTTCACTGATCATCGATCATCCTGGATCCGGAAACATATGCTTGTGATTTGCTAAGAGTTGGTATAAAAGTCATCCTGTCTCTAAAATGATTACCTAGTTCTTGGACGAAGATCACAACAAGACACCCACAATTGCGAGATTTTAAACATTCGGCAACACGGATAATAACATGTATCAGTTAATTTTAGTCTTCCCAAAAAGCGAAGGTGGATACTGGGGAAAGGTGCGACATGGAAAAGCGGGTCTGGTATCTTTAGGTTTATCGACTGTAGCGGCCCTCACCCCTCCAGATTGGGATGTGGTTATACATGATGCCCGTGTCGCCCCTGTAGATTTTAATCAGAAAGTTGACCTAGTGGGTATAACAGGTTACACAGCAGAAATTCCCAGCACTTATGCCATTGCCGATGAATTCAGAAAGAGAGGAGTTCCTGTTGTTTTGGGTGGTGTCCATGTGAGTGCATTGCCTGCAGAGGCTCTTGAACATGCTGACTCGGTTGTCATCGGTGAAGCGGAAGGCGTCTGGGGGAAACTGTTAGCTGATTTTTCAACGGGGATATTACAATCCACCTATCGCTCGGAAAGCTTCTGTTCAATGGAACATATGAAAATACCGAGACGTGACCTCCTGAACAGGAGCATGTATACGAGCTTTAATACACTGCAAGCAACAAGAGGTTGTCCTTATAATTGTGATTACTGCGCTGTCACGGGAGTATTCGGGCATAAATTCCGGATGCGACCTGTGGAAGATGTGCTAAGTGAAATCAGCACGTTTGACACGACAGACTTCCTGTTTGCCGATGATAATATCTGCGGTGAGCCGGATTATGCAAAAGAACTCTTCAGAAAATTGATTCCACTGAAGAAGAAATGGGGAGGACAGACCTCCATAACTATTGCTAAGGATGATGAGCTTTTAGAGCTTTATGCGAGAAGCGGTGGGCGATACGCTTTCATCGGCCTTGAGAGCCTTTCCCAGAAGAATCTCCAAGCAATAAACAAGCCTTGGAGCAAGGCTATAGATTATGAACATGCTATTCAGAAGATTCATCGTGCCGGTATCAATATAATAGGAAGTTTCATCTTAGGGCTTGATGAGGATGATCCTTCTGTATTCAGGCGTACATTTGATTTTATCATAAAGACCAAAATTGCTGCTGCCCAGTTTCATATACTCACACCTTTCCCCGGTACGCGTTTGTATGAGAGAATGGAAAAGGATGGACGTATAATTGATCGAGACTGGTCGAAATATCATACAAGCGACGTCGTATTTCAACCGGCAAATATGACCGTTAAGGAATTACAGGACGGCTATAATTGGATTTTCCGGCAGACATACTCCGCTTGGAGCATTTTGAGTCGCGTATTTCGGAGTATGCCGGGGATTCCATACCGCGCCGCCGTTAATATGAGTTACCGGAGAAAAGCGATGCAGACGCCGGTCCCTTAAACACATTCCATTTTTCTTTGCTCGCCTTGTATAAGTTAAATACAAAGAAAGCTATTAGGTCTCCGCGCCAGTTCATTGATTGTGGGATGAAAGTATAAAAAAGACAGCTCATCTTTCCATCTCACTAATTCATGAGCAACTTCCTGTTATCCTGATTTGACATGCCCGACAGGAAGTTGTAGATTTTCACTCGTAATAATTACACGGAGGTGCCACAGTGGAATTATCAGATGTTATCGCTTCACGGCGGAGCATTCGTAAATTTAGGGAGGAGGATATTTCGGCTGATACTGTCCGCTTGCTTCTCGAAGCTGCGCGGCTCGCCCCTTCCGGATCAAACCTCCAGCCGTGGCGCTTCATCGTCGCTCAATCACGCACAGCCAAAGAGGCCCTTAGCCGGTATACACCCTATAAGTTTATTGCCAAGGCTTCGGTTATTTTTGTATGCTGCGCCGACTTAACGGCCATAACGGCAAGAGATCGACGTATGGGAGAACTGCTCAAGGAAGGTGCCTTCGAAGGGGTGGACATGGATATGAATTTTACACCAACCACACCTACCGCTGTCATGGACGGGGAAGCTGTTAAGGCCTATCTTTCCATGAATGTCGCGATTGCTGTTGAGCATATCGTTCTGAAGGCCTTCGATCTTGGTCTGGGCAGCTGTTGGCTCGCGAGGTTTGATCGCGATAAAATGAGGCAGTATCTTGCATTGGACGAAAGCATCTACCCTGTAGTGCTTCTGCCTGTTGGGCATCCTGATCAGTCCCCCAATGCAAGACCCCGCTTTGCCTTGGACAAATTGGTGCTGAAGACAATATGAGCAAATACTGAATTCCGTAGATAGATGAGAAAGGAGGATTTCAATGGATGATCTCTTTACCAAGAGAGTACGTGCTGCAGCAGCAGCGGGGTGGTGGACACTCATGATCGTTTACTGCTTTCTCCTGATACAGTGGTTTTTGTATCTTTTTGTCATGTCCAAACAGCCAAGCTGGATGCTTAAGTTCTGGGGAGAAGGATTCACTTGGTCTGTCTATCAGACGTTATGGCTCTGGGGCATTCTCATATTCAAGATCGGCATCCTTCTAATGATAGTTGTAGTGGTGTGGCTCACCGTCTGGGGTCGAAGGCTGTTGCGCTTGAAAGAATAGCAACAGAGGCATAGCCAAAAGTTGCAGGAGGGGAAATTTCACCAAGAGCATGAAATCCGTGAATAAATTTTTATGTCTGCTGATATTCATAATCATCTTCCCGTTCTCACTGGCAATGCAAGATATTCCTGACTGGCGGCCCCCTGCCCCATCCGAATTGGGAACAGATTTAGAATGGAGAACACCGGACCCGGATCAATATCTCGTAGCAAGGGCCGACTTTGATGGCGATGGAAGGCAGGATGAGGCCCGTCTTTTGATTAATGACAAAGAAAACAAAACAGGTCTCTTTGTCTTTCTCAGCAGCCGGGCGAATGAACCGCCCCTTCTTGTGGAAACCATGGATGACAAAAAATGGATCGAGGTGACCGGCATCTCCGTTGCGAAGGCAGGTACTTACAAGACCACATGCGGCAGAGGATATTGGTATTGCGAGAAAGGCAGGCTGTGGGTGTTCACGCTAAAGAGGCCGGCGATCGATCTCTTCAGGGCCGACAGTGCAAACTTGTTTTTAATCTGGGACGACAAGTCAAACAAATTCGGCAGAATCTGGGTTAGCGACCGACGTGATCAATGAAGGATCGGCAGTCGTATGAGACGTTTTCAGAGTGCACCTTTCCTGGGGAAATCCAAAATCGCTGCCTGTGTCTTTTTTCCCTTACCAGCGGCTGCTTTGCTCTTTCCTCCTGACTTCTTTTGCATCTTAGCCTGCTCGATGCTTTTCTTCAGGGCCGTCATAATGTCAACCACCGGCCTCTCTTTCTCTTCCACTGTGATTATCTCTTTGCCTTCGATCTTTGCGTGTATCATCTCCCGAAGCGCATCGTGATACTTGTCCTTCATATCGATATTATCTATTGTTGTAGTCATGGAATCGACAAGACTACGCGCAAGCTTGAGCTCTTCTTTTCCTAAAGGCTGTGTATCAAGCTCGGGAATGTCATTCACATCTCTGAGCTCTTCAGGTGATCGGAGTTTATATAGTACCAGGGCATTCTTATCGGGCGCGATTACCACGACATTTTCACGTTCATGCAATACGACTTTACCGACTGCCACCTTTCCCGTCTCCTTGAGGGCGGCGGCCAATAGAGAGTATGCCTTGACCGCGACGGGTCCGTCGGGTCCCGCATAGTAGGGAGTATCATATAATGCCGGGTGAACGTCTTTCGTGTCAATGAATCCCTGGATTTCGAGAATCTTTGTGCTCTTGAGGTTTATTTTTTCGAGGTCTTCCTTCTCAACAATAACGTACTGTTCGGGTTCATATTTATATCCCTTGACAATATCCTCGAGAGACACAATCTTATTGCACTTGCTGCACCGTTTGTCATAGTTGATCCGGCCATGGTCTTTCTTGTGCAAAAGATTAAAACTGATTGTCTGTTCTGTATCCACGGCACTGTACACCAGTATAGGAATTGTAACGAGAGAGAAACGAATGTGGCCTTTCCATATCGCTTTCATGTCTCACCTCCGGGAATGGTGCGAAATACTAATTAACCCTATTAAGGGAATATGTATTATCATACAGATCTCCCTGCCATACCATCAGTCAATCTCTTATTTATGCATTCTGTATCCCTTAAAAGCGCTCAGCAAAAGGAGATAAGATAATCTATCACCATTTTTTCTTGATATGCAGGGAACTTATTTCTATACTTAAAACAGTCCACTATTATTGAGTGTGTTATTAATGCCCAGAACATCTCAAATGGCCCAGGTCGGCAAACGCAGGATCGAGCTTTCGAATCTCAAGAAAGTTCTGTTCCCGGACGACAAAATTATGAAGGCCGAGCTGATCGAGTATTATATAAAGATCGCTCCTACCATCCTCGCGCATCTGAAAGGACGCCCGCTTTCACTCGTGCGCTATCCCGACGGCATTAACGGTGAACGTTTTTTCCAGAAGAACAGGCCCGAATGGGCGCCGGAATGGATCGAGCACGTCAGGCTGGGAAGCACCGATAAAGGTGAAAAGGTTGATTACATTATAGCAGGTGAGGAAGCGTCTCTCGCCTGGCTCGCAAACCTCGCCTGCATCGAGCTTCATCAGATGCATTGCCGAGCGCCGCACTTCGATAAGCCTGATTACTTCGTGTTTGATCTCGATCCTCCGGAGGATTACAAGTTTGGAGACGTTGTTAAAATTGCCCTTGATTTGAAAGAGCATGTTGAGAATTTTGGCTACCACCCGTTTGTCAAGACGACGGGGCACAAGGGGCTCCACATACTCGTTCCCATTGAACCCAAGTGGACATTCAACGAAGTCTTTGAGGCTGCCAAAGATGTGGCCAAACTCTTCGTCGAGTCAGACAGCAACCGGACCACTCTGCAAGTCAGGAAGGATGCCCGGAAGGGGAGGGTTCTGGTGGATGTATATCGCAACCGGACTTATCAGTCTATTGTGTCGGCATACAGCGTGCGTGGTGTTGCAGGAGCTCCTGTGTCAATGCCGCTTTCGTGGGATCAATTGGAGAGTATTAATAACGCTGCTGACTTTAATCTGCGTACCGTACCCCGGTATGTGGTGTCAGACGGCGACGCGTGGGAGGGGATAGCCGCTTATGCTGCCGGCCTTCATACTAAAAGGAAAAGGCCGCGAACATCGAAAAGACTTGAACCATCCGGGGCGAATAGTCCTGCTGTGCTCAGTAAATATGCCAGGAAGCGCAGCTTCGGGAAGACCTCCGAACCACCGCCCATAATCGCTCAGGGAGGAGGCAATGCCTTCGTTCTACACAGGCATCATGCTACACGTCTCCATTACGACTTGCGTCTTGAGCAAAATGGTGTGCTGAAATCCTGGGCTGTTCCAAAGGGGCTCCCTCCGCGACCGGGCATTATAAGACTCGCTGTTTCCACGGAAGATCATCCGCTGGAATATATAAATTTCGAGGGGAAGATACCGAAGGGCGAGTATGGCGGCGGCGATATCTGGATTTATGCCCGCGGGAAATATGAAATCACCAGTAAGAAGAAGAATGGGTTCCACTTCCAGCTCCAGAGCAGGGAGCTCAGCGCGGAGTACCGGACGCATCGCACCGTCGACAACAACTGGATGCTTGAACGCGTGGATGCACCGCAGGTCGATTGGCTGCGCGATCCGGTGGAGCCAATGCTTGCTCAAACGGCAGAAAAGTTGCCGGATATGGGAAACTATCTCTATGAAGTAAAGTGGGACGGCATACGCGCTTTGATTGCACTGGACGAAGGCGGGATAAGAATCTCCAGCCGGAATCAACTCGATCTCACGGAGAAGTTCCCTGAATTGTTGCTTCCTGATCAGGCATTCAGGGCGACCTCGGCCCTGTTTGATGCAGAGATAGTATGTCTTGACACTGAAGGAAGATCCATTTTCGGAAATGTAATACGCAGGGCGAAGCAGACCGGCAAAGAGGCCATCGAACGCGCCCGTAGCACATATCCCGCCGTGTGTTATGTATTTGACTGCCTATATCTGGATGGTCGTCCGCTTATCAATGAACCGCTTGTTCGACGCCGTGTATGGATGGAGGATGCTATCAGGCACGGCACGCCGTATCGTGTCAGTGAAGCAATTGCGGAAGGTGCTGAACTGTTCAAGGCCGGGAAGAAAATGGGCATTGAAGGAATCATGGCAAAGGAAGACCACAGTGTGTACCAGCCTGGCAAACGAAGTGCAAACTGGCTGAAGATAAAATACAGACGGACGATGGAATGCGTAATCATCGGCTACACAAAAGGGAAGGGTGAACGCGAACCATTATTCGGCGCCCTGCAGCTTGCGCTGCGGGAGGGTGACCGGCTGCGGTATGTGGGCAAAGTGGGAACGGGGTTTGATGAAAAGCTTATGAAGGAAATCTTCACCAGATTGAAGAATCTCAAGCATGTGGAAAGACCGGTCAAAGAGAAGCCGTCTGACGATGCGCGGACGGTGTGGATCGTGCCGAGATTGATCTGTGAGGTTGAGTACGCTTCCATTACGGAAGACGGGATGCTTCGCGAGCCTGCATTTCTCAGACTCCGTCCGGATTTGGATATATAGAATAGAATAGTCCAGTGTATCTTTTTTTTCTTATACACGGGGATGTCCGCATTTAAAATTGATATGAATCTATAGCACAGTTGTTTTTCCGGCCTTCCCCGGTCATCTCATCCACAATCGCCTGTTGTGTCCAGATGGAGCGTTCTGCAAACTTGGGATCGGTCTCGCCGTACGTCTTTCTAATAAAAGAAATAGAATCCTGTGCATTCTTCAAATGGATGGCTATTATGCCGCATTTGTCCAGTCCCCAGCGGGCATCGATTGTAGCTTCGGGGTCTGAAGACAGCCATTTGGAATTCTGAAATACATATTGCATTGTAACGGATCGGTCGGGAGAAATTTGCAGATGAATCTTCGCCATTTTATCGAGAATGGCATTCCGGTCCAAATGATTGTCCTTGATGAGTTCTTCCAGATGGTCAAACATAACATTAATAAATTCATCCCGCTCAGGCGTACTGTAAATTTCCCATAAGCGTGAGCCTTCCGGACATCGAGTTTCATTACATTTCTTGTTGCCGTCGAGAACAATAGGTATCCTTTCCTTCAACCTGCGATTGAGAGAACTAATTACTCTCCTTGTTTTTTCATTGGGGTCATAATCTTTAGGGTCGATACGTTTTGCTACCGCTTCTAGATAATCTCCATATCCTTCAGTGAAAGCCGATGAATACTGCTCCTCGGAATAAAAGGGATGCTCCTTCGCTGGGAGATAATTCCACTGGTTGCCTGTCTCTATAGGCCATCGAAATTTTACCAAACCAGAAAGTTGGACAGGGTCAGGGTCAGGTAATATTAGATTCCTGAGGTGCAGTTTCTGGATTCTTGTAGGCAGGCTGGCTTCAAACGTCTGTACAGGGTGGGTAGTGCTTCCATCCATGACGATATGGCTGACAATGCCCGAATGCGCTTCGGTCATAAGGAAGACGGTTCCAGCAGTCACGGAGTCTGCAGAGATGCGTATAGGGTAGGTATCGGAGGGCAGAGTGCGCGTGGATGTCGTCGACAGCATGGCCATCAATGCCGCCCGGAAGCGTCGGTCCTTGTGCCACGTTGCATTGGTCGGAAGATGCCTCCAATCTTTTGACCAGTGTCCTATGAACCGATTGTCGCCCGTCGTGGCCGCCGCCGGCAGATGTGAGATGCGCGCATAAATCCATCGTATTGCATAGGGCACATCAGCACAGTCCACGGGGATTTTATGGCGAATAAAAAAATCTTCCGTAACGTTCTCTTCTACCCACTTGCTATAATTATACTCCTCTTGAATCGTCCAACGCCGCTGACCAACCTTCCACACCTGGGAATCAGATTCATGCGAAACATGGCAAAATGCAAACGTGGTCATTGATGCATACGCTGCCAGAAATATAAGTATTAGGCGAAGAAAAAACATTCTAACTCGGATTCAATATATGTCTGTGGATGCTGGGACACATCACCAGCCTGGCCATATTCTATTACAATGCGATTCCACAAAACAACAAAAAATTAAATCTCTTAATGATGACAGTAGATGAGAGATTAGCAACTTAAAGGAAGTATGCGGGGCAGAACATCAGGCAATTCGAAGCATAAAATAAGAGATGCCCTGATTGCATTCATGAGGAATTACAGGACAAAATCAAACAGAATCGAGATGGTGGATGGTTGTAAAATGAAAATCTATATCGGTACAAGCGGGTATAGTTACAAGGAATGGAAGGGAAAATTCTATCCGGAAAAGATCTCGCCAAATGAAATGCTGCGCTTCTATTCGGAGCGCTTCAATGTCGTAGAGATCAATAATACCTTTTATCACATGCCCAGGGAGAACGTCCTCGTATCCTGGGCGGAACAGGTACCCGATGATTTTATCTTCGCGCTCAAGGCGCCTCAAATCATAACGCACCTGAAGCGATTAAGAAACGTGGATGAGGAGACCGCGTATCTCTTCAGGTCGTTGTCAATTCTGGACGGGAAATTGGGGCCGGTGCTTTTTCAGTTTCCCAAGAGTTTTCATAAGGACCAGCCTGCACTCAAGGAATTTCTTGATCTGGTTCCCGGCAACATGATCTGTGCGTTCGACTTCCGCAGCCCGACCTGGCTCGATGGACAAATTCTGGACCTTCTTCGCGAAAGGAAATGCAGCCTGTGCATCGAGGATATGGACGAGAATCCTGCAAACGAGATCATCAGCACGGCGCCGTGGGGATACCTACGTCTGCGCCGTTCTGATTATAGGGATGCCGATCTTTCGCAATGGATGAAAGGAATTCTCTCGCAAAAATGGAAGAGGGCTTTCGTCTTTTTTAAGCACGAGGATGAGGCCAAAGGGCCCCAAATGGCCATGCGCTTTCGCGAACTTACCGGTTCAGGGCTCAAAGAAAAAATGAAATATAATTATTATAAAATCTCTTTGTTTGCTCATATTACCGCCCTGATCTCCATTATTGATCCTGTTAGCGTCATCCATAATATTATTCTTTGATATTGTGGAAACTATTTGCGTTTTATAGCTCAGTGCCGGACAATTTTCTCCTTCATAATTCTTTCAATACTCGGGAATGACTTCTGCGCAGCCTCCGGTACAGGCTGCCAGTTAGCTGTACCGGGTCTACCTTTGTAGTAGTCGAACGTTAATGCCCCCGGTCCGGCTGGTTTGCCGACAATAATCCTACCCACCATCCCTGCCATCTCATGGGGTATGCAGTAATAATCGTATACCCCCTCAATCTCAAGTTTAATATCAAAGTGTTGGCCAGGATTCACCAGGTACCCGGAGTTCCACGGAGTGGCATTCTCAGGGATTCTCAATGAATGATTATCATTCCGCGGATGATATGCGGTTGTGGTGTGGACATTAGCTTCCACAATCCAGCGGATCGTTTGACCGGGGTTAATATAAACTCCAATGGGATCAAACCACACGTTGGCACCCGATTGATCACTCCGCATCCGGATTTCAACAAATCCGGATGCGTGTGTCTTACTTCGTTGTTCCAAGCCGTGCGATTCTGCTCCGACAGCCTGCGGAATCCCTTGAACTATAAGGTTGCTCAAGATTACCACGCCGGATGTAAGGAACTCTCGTCGCGAGGTTTGCATTACTCTCTCCGCTCATTTCAATTCTGCCGCTTTCTCCGGAGAGATATACCATAGAATGACATGGTAATGCGGCTCAGGCACACCCGGATGTCCCGCGTTAAAGTACATGTCTACGTGATCCACTTTCCCAGCAGTTGTTTTGAGATTCTTGAATTCCTTATGGTCGTTGATGTCTTTTATAGGAATCATGTAGACAGTGCTTACCAGATGGCCTTTTTTGTCATATGCGAGAAACGGACCGGCAGGCAGTGTGGCCGGATCTACATAGAGTGTTCCCAGTCCTGGGATGAAGTCCGGCAGCGCCACGAGGGAACTGACTTTTTTGTAATTGCCTCCTGGGGGCGCCATTTTATGCATTTTCTCCGCGCATACGCCGTCTATCGTTGTAGCAAAGATCATGATGCCTGCAACCAGAACTCCAAAAATCAGAAATCTTAATTTAACGTACATGGGTTTCATAATTGTTCTCCTCCTTAAAAGTAAGTTAGAAATGATCAGGATAATTTCTAGACTATTTGCCGCTGTTTACTCTCTAATAATTAAGCAGAAGTTTGAGAATGTTATCAGGGCTTCTCTCATTTTATGCTTCTAATTGCCTTAGAAAGAAGACCTATCGAAGTCTGTCAAATGGCATTGTTTTCATTTTCTACATACCCTTATTCCAGGTCATGATCATCTTGATCTTCTGACATACACATACGCTTTTATAATTGCCATAAATAGAGGTATAACACCGAGGATAATGAATATGACATCCGCGGGAAGGCGCGCCCATTCGATTATATTCATCATCCTTTGGTTGAGAAAATCCGGGCTCCTCGCGTGCCAGTAACCATTTTCCAGAACATCCCAGAGCTGAAGCACACCACCAGGAAAGAGATTAAGAATTACCATTAGGAACAGACCGATATTCAAGCCCCAGAAAGACAGGCGGATGTACTTTTCCACATTCTTCCAACTATCCTCGGACATAACCTGGCGCATTGAAAAGACCATAAAGGCAATGGCGAACATTCCGAATACACCCATGAGAGCAGAATGGCCGTGATTCGGTGTCAGGATCGTCCCCACTTCAAAATAGCTGACAATGGGCATATTGATAAGAAACCCAAAAATTCCGGCACCAACAAAGTTCCAAAAGCCCACAGCCATGAGAAAATAAAAAGTCCACTTATGGGGAATGGAAATTATGCGTCCGCATATCTCACATTTACCTTTGGAGAGCTTGATGAAGTCCCAGGCGTCAAGGGTAAGAAGGGTAAGTGGCACTACCTCGAGAGCCGAGAACATAGCGGCAAGCGCCATGGATACATTGGCCTGTCCCGTCCAGTACCAGTGGTGACCTGTACCTACAATTCCGCCTGCAAGAAATAGAATGGCGTCGAGATAGATCACCCGTGTCGCCGTAAGGCGGGTGACCATGCCAAGCTTATAAAACAGAACGGCGATCATGGCGGTGACAAAAAGTTCGAAGAATCCCTCCACCCAGAGATGAATTATCCAAAACCTCCACATATCCACTACCGAGAAGTGACTTTTTCCCGTAAAGAAAAGGGCCGGCAAATAAAAGAGGGGAATGGCTGCGGCGGTTAAGAGAAAGAGGGTACTTATCTCGCCTTCCGTGGGATCCTTCCTGACCGGACCGACAGCACGCACGAGGAGAAAAAGCCATATGAGCAGTCCGGCGACAAGCAAAAATTGCCATGCGCGCCCCAGATCAAGATACTCCCATCCCTGGTGTCCAAACCAGAACCAGACCTCGCCCGTAAGCTGAAAGACCCCGAACATCTCACCGAAGAGGCTGCCGAATACAACGACGAGAAGTGCTGTGAAAAGCAGATTAATTCCCCGTGTCTGTCCTTTGGGCTCGATCTGTCTGAATGCGGTTGAGAGAAATATGCCTCCTCCGACATAGCTTGTGGCGATCCAGAATATGGCCGTCTGCAAGTGCCAGGTACGGAAAATATTGCTCGAGAAATACTTTGGAAAATCGATCCCGTAAAAGCTTGCGGGATCAACCCGGTAGTGGGCAGTTGCGCCCCCTACAAGTACCTGGGCAAGAAAGAGAAGAACCGCGACGGCAAAGAATTTGATGGTTGCCCGCTGGCTGACTGATGCCGTTCCAGGCAGTAGTTGCGGATGATAGTGATCACTTATACCCTTCCAGCCGAGGAAATTGAATTTCCCGAAGGAGAAAAGGACTATCGCTGTACCGGCAAGCAAGAATATGAGACTCAGGGCGCTCCAGAGAAAGGCATCCGGCGTGGGCTGGTTTCCAACCAGCGGATCATAAGGAAAGTTGTTTGTGTAGGAGAATTTTTTCCCGGGACGATTGGCCGACGATGCCCAAGCCGTCCATGCGAAGAATGCCGTGAGCTTCCTGATTTCTTCGGGATCATTAATAAGTCCGATCTGCAGCCCCCGATTTAAAGCAGGCTGGTAAAAATATTTGGTCCATTTTTTAATCTGATTCTTATATGAAAACGCCTCAGGCGCCGTAAAGGTGAGACATCCTTTCCCGTAGTCATAGCGGTTGTTCTTTAGAAGATGCCGGACCTCCGCACTAATGGCGGCATGTTCAGCCTGGTTGAGTTCATCAATAGGCCTGCCGTAATATGATTGCGAAAGAAAAGAACCCGCGTCCGTGGCAAGAGCGTGAAGGTATTCTGCGGAAAAGTCCGGTCCAAGATAGGCGCCATGCCCCCAGATGGTCCCGTTTTCCATTAGGCCATATTTGAGGAAGACCTCCTGCCCGGAAATGATATCGTCGCCTGTAAAGATTATTTCACCTTCGGGATCGATTACCCTGAGGGGAATCGGCGGTGCATCGCGTGGAGTGATAAAAGCAATCCAGATGAGAATTGCAAACCCGATGACCAATACAAGGAGAACCGACCTTCTCCACCATGGCGATATTTTCTCGACAGGAGTTTCCTGGTTATTCATATTCCACCTCAATTCAATCCCGGCTAATAAAAATCGCTGTTACTGGATGCCTCAATGAAATCTTCTTGACCATTTATTTTTTAATATTGAATGTGAACAATAACAATTAGGAGAAGTCTTATATTGTTCTGCGTATAAACCCCTTCAAGCATAAGTAAAAGGATGAGAATACAGAACGCTTAATCTTAGGTAATTTTTACCTACCACTGTCCTTCCATTTTATGATTATTGCTCTCAGTTGACTTTCAAATTAATATAAAAAGGTGGTGATATGCAGATAGCTGTTGTCGAGGACGGGATGGAGTGTGACAGGAGTCATGAGGAATATATGGGACGGATTGTGTGGGCTTTAGGAGGCAAGATAACGTACCAACGATTCAGTGAGTCTCTTTTGTATGCTTGGGAACGCAGCGGCGAACGATGTCTTTGGAGCATCCCTTTATGAGCCGTGTGGACAGATAGATCAGGTGGGAAATCTGTTCGGCGCTACAGCAACAAACCGGCATACCGGCGGATACCACGACAAGATAACAGAGTTGAAATTGAAGGTCGATGGGGCGTCTTCCGACGATGGCAATGGCTTTCTATTCAAAAACTATGATTCAAGCGGTTTGTGGTATGGCTTAAGCAGGAGCGTTGCGTTCCATAGAAAACCTGTATAAATAAAGGAACAGCAGATAACAAGGATTATGAGAGAAGCAAGGAGGAAATATAACCTGGACAATACGACTAACGAGTACATTAGAGTGTACGAGAGGCTGAATGGCGGTCCTCTCGTGTAAGTAATTTAAGTTTCTCTTTATATTAAGTAGCCTGATCAAAGGAGATCAAAAAATGTATAAAAAAAGCATTAAGTCAAAAAACATAGAGGATTTAAAGCGCTCGCTTCAGGAAGCTGAAGTAATTAGAAACTGTGCGAGTTGGGCTCTGCGAAATCCATCTTTGGACCCTGACCAAAGAAGTGATTATGAGATAGCTTTTATGAGGTTAAATACTGAGATCAGGGATTTGAAAACAAGGATAGACACTGTACGGAAGAATACCATACCCTAAGAACTCTTTAGAGGACAACATGGGGCGACAAGAGATCACGCACCTCTTTTTGGACATCGGGAACGTTATTCTGACCAATGGCTGGGACAGAAAAATGCGCAGAAAAGCAGCGAATACGTTTCGTATTAATTACGATGAGATGGACGAAAGGCATCATCTTACTTTCGATACATACGAGGAGGGTAAGTTAAGCCTGGACGAATACCTTTACCGGTTGGTGTTTTATGAAAGGCGCCCTTTTCAGATGGAGGACTTCAAGGCCTTCATGTTCGCCCAGTCCAAGCCATTCCCAGAGATGATTGATCTTATTTGCCGACTGAAGATCAAGTACAGACTCAAAGTGGTGGCAGTCAGCAACGAAGGAAGGGAACTGACTACACACCGAATTCAGACATTCAGACTCACAGACTTTGTAGACTTCTTCGTCTCCTCCTGCTTTGTCCACTATCGCAAGCCAGATGCAGACATTTACAGGATCGCCCTGGACATTGCACAAGTATCGCCGGCTCATGTCGTCTACCTGGAAGACAGGGACATGTTCGTCGATGTGGCTAAAGGACTGGGTATTCGTGGTATTGTCCACAGGAATTATGCTTCTACGCGAGAGGCCCTTGAGAGGCTGGAGTTGGTATTGCAGGATTCATAGCCTTCATGCACGGGGATGAATTTTATGTTGAACTTTTTATTATATTGTTGGTCAGTATGCAATGGGGTTCTATTCGATGACGAAGGTCAAGACGATCGTATTCGATGCTGTGAGAGATTTTTATCCAGGCTATTTTGCACTCGTTATGGCTACAGGTATTGTATCTATATCGGCTAACCTTCTGGATATGGCTATTTTTGCTGCTCTTCTTTTCTATATAAACATTAGTGCCTACTGTTTTCTAGTCTTGCTCACCGCTGTCCGTCTATTCAGGTATTTTCCCAGGGTATGGATGGATCTGACAGACCATCAGTCAGGCCCAGGATTCTTCACAATTATTGCCGGCACATGTGTTTTAGGAAGCCAGTTCGCCATCCTTACAGGAAATATCCATGTAGGCTTTTACTTCTGGATCACCGGGGCCTGCCTCTGGTTGATTATCATGTACTCGTTCTTTGCAGCAGTCATTATCCGTCCGGTCAAGCCTTCCATAGAAAAAGGTCTCCATGGCGGCTGGCTCGTCACCGTTGTATCGACTCAATCCCTGTCTGTCCTGGGAATCCTTTCGGCCGGGTTTATCTCCACGAATGAACGAGTGATGCTCTTTTTCGCCTTAGCCTTTTATCTTCTGGGATGTGCCATGTACTTGGCACTTATTGCCCTGATTCTCTACAGACTTCTTTTTTTCACATTGACACCGGAGACATTCACACCTCCTTACTGGGTCAACATGGGAACAATCGCCATTACAACTCTGGCAGGGTCTCTCCTCATACAGAAAGCTCCGGCTGGTCCTTTCCTTACTGAGATTCTTCCTTTTTTACGCGGATTCACTTTCTTTTTCTGGGTGGCAGCCTCCTGGTGGATTCCACTTTTAGTTATTCTTGAATTCTGGCGCCATATATGGAAACGGTTCCCCATTCTCTACGATCCGGAGTATTGGAATATTGTATTCCCCTTGGGGATGTATAGTGCAGCAACATTTGAATTGGAAAGAGCCACATCGTATGCTTTCCTCGGAACTGCCTCCCGGGGTATGCTGTATTTGGTCCTTACAGCTTGGTTGATTGTCTTTATAGGTCTATTACGTGACCTATGGGGTGAATTTTAAGAAGGAGGGAGACAATGGAAGACAGAGATATCGAACGCATACTCGCGGTCAGCAGGATGTCGAATTACTGCCGAAAGGCGATTCATTATGGAATTTCACTCGCACAGAAGTACAATGCGCAACTATCCGTGATACATGTCATGTATAACCCATTCACTCATATGAATATGCCCATGATGTCGCTCGAAGAAGAACACAAAAAGGAACAAGAGAAGGTCAAGAAACAACTCGATCGAATTATAGAACGTGAAAAGAATAAGGGCATGGTAATCAAAGAGTTTATCAAAAAAGAGTCACCGTTGTCACAAATCAAGGCGGTTGTAAAGGATGAGAATATTGACCTTCTTATTCTACACTCTCACGAGGACACTCACTGGGACCACTTCCTCTACGGGTACAGCAACGAGGAGATCATCCGTAAGATACCCTGTTCAGTCCTACTGGTACGAAGATGGAACAGATAATAAAAAGAGAAATTGATGATGAATTTAGCCATCTCCTGAAATACAGGGCGAATATTAATTTATGAAAAGTAAAGGTTACACATTGAAACATTTGTAATTTTCACTGAGCAAGATTAGAAACACCGGTTATAAGGAGCATGATCCCTTTTCTAACCATCATTACGGCTATGGCGGCAAGCAGGAGAGGGAGGCGAGTTTGGAAACTGTTCTTGCGCCGGATTTGCCTAAAAGGCAAATGATAGGCTGGTATAGCCAGAATGTCAGGCCTGCGATCAATATATTTGCAATCAGGGCTGCCTCAGTGGCTAAAGGTCCATGCTCCCTGACGAGAATCAATATAGTAGTAAGCACAGCAGGACCTACAATCAGAGGCACCCCTAAAGGCACTGCCCCCATGCTCTCTGGATCAATCTGACTCCATCTCCTTTCCATATAGACCAGGTCATTCAGTGAAATAATAAAAAGAAGAGTCCCGCCGGCAATCATGAAATCGGAAACGGTGATTCCTAAAAGATCAAGGATGATTTTCCCGACAGCTAAAAAAATTAAGGCAACGATGGTGGCGGTTACCACGGACTGTATGATGATCCATTTGCCGCAATCGGAATATGCTCATGTGAATGGTGCTATCGGCGCCACCGTCTTGGCTGCGGCCTCGAGTAGAAAGACTTTTTAACTTTGGAGAAATATGGGTATTGAAACGATATGAAATGTTTTGAGGGCTCGCCGTAAATCACATTCTTATTTAATAATATCACTCAGATCCTTATCATCTAAATGAAATTCCCTTGCCAAATGTTCGAGAGTTGCCCCGGTCTGCTCAATTACTTCCTGTATATATTCTTTCAGACTCATCTGCTTCTCGCAGGTATAGTAATAATCCTTCAGTACTAATGCGAGTCCCTCAGAAGGTATGACGAACCCCTTTTTGGTCGCTTCCCTGTCACCGGTATTCTCGGGGATGCCGATGACCACGTTCTTCTCGTCCACGACGGTATAGCGTATATTATGAACCATCAGGCAACTGCTGAAGCGGACCTCCGCTCCCGCTTTCGTATACAGAACACCCACCTGCAGCCGATCCGGGAATTTCGGCAAAAGATACTTGACGCTTACTCCTTTTCTCGTCATATCCTCGATGGCATCAGCTATATGTTTTGTCATCCTGATATCATCACCGGACGGAGGTGTGCCCGTGATGCATCCGATAATCTCCTGCTTTGCATCAAGCATTGCGTTCATTATGGAAAAGAAGTATTCCTGCCGTGTCAGGACCTTCGTGGCCCTTCCCACCTCCCTGAGTAACTCGTCCCTCCGTTTCCCCTCGTGGATGCCATAAATCAGCAGTACGATAGTAGCGATGAGAAGAACGGATTCGAGCGCCAGAAGTCCGAACTCAACGGTCATGATGAGGCCTCCGGGATGGGAGCAGGTTTTTCTCCTCTTTCCCGCATCTTTTCTTCATACCACAGGTCGCTATGCTGCTTGGCCCAGACCTCGTCGACGTAGCCGGTCCACATGCCTTCAAAGACGCCCTCAACGCCCAGGCTCCCCATGTAGATATGGCCGAAGGATACCGTGATGAACAGGACTGCCACAATGGCATGGATCGCATGGGAAAGTTGCATGGTGAAGCGGGTCTGCTGCCAGATCGGGAAATCCAGAAGCACGCCGGTTATCCCCACAGCAATTCCGAAGATAGCCATTAACCAGAACCATCCCTTCTCGCCGCCGTTGACCTTTCCCGTATGGGGTCGCGGTCCTTTGCCGAGGAGGCCGCCCATGCTCTTGAACCATTCGAGGTCCATCTTCTTCGGGATGTTGTAGCGTACCCAAGAAACAAATTCCAAGAAAATCCCGACAAGAAGCAGCGGTCCACAATAGTTGTGCAGCACCTTTGATGCCTGCAGGTACGCCGAATCGGCCCAATGTCCGAAAACCGGTATCAGAAAGATCCGCCCCAGAAGGAGGCTCAGTCCTGTGATGGCCATGATTACAAAGAGCACTGCAGTATACCAGTGGAGAATCCGCTCCCACGGCCGGTAGCGCTCAATCTTTACCCCAGACCTCGGTTTCTCCAGCTTATCCGAACCGACACGCATATAGAATGCACCCATGACTACCAGCGCAACTGCTATGATCCACTGGGCAAACGGCATGAGGAAGCCGTTGCGGAACTCACGCCAGTTCTCTCCACTGTTGACGATCAAGATCTTGTGGCCGGCGGTTGAAACCTTGGTGAATCCAGGGACACCCTCTCTGACGACGCGCCAGAAATTGGCCCGTGGATTGCTGACATCGGCCCCGACGGCCTGCCAGTAAAGAATCCCGCTCATCAGGAAAACAAGCAGTGTAGCCAATACCAATAAGCCGACGGTACGCTTTACAGTTCGCGTTGCCATAAACTCCTCCTCTGATCAGCGATCGGTTTGCACCAGCTTGAGGCGATCGATCAACTCCTGCTGATTCTTTAGTGCCAGCAGGGGATCCTTGAAACCCTTATATATGCCGGGCTTGTGCATGGTCACATTCCGGGACTCGGAAGAACAACCAAAAAGGCCCGCAATAACAGCAAATGCTGTCAACACTAATACTATTCGTTTCATGGTTTTTTCTCCTTCTCGGGCTGGAAGTTGTAGGCCGTGGCCCATCCCCAGGTGTCGGGCCTGCCGCCGCGCTTGACCACACGCTGGATGTAGATGTCGGAAACAACATCGCCGTCTCCACCCAGGAGGGCCTTGGTGGCGCACATCTCGGCGCACAGCGGCAGTTTGCCTTCTGCGATCCGGTTGCGTCCGTAGAGTTTGTATTCTTCGACGGAACCATCCGGCGGGGGACCGCCGGCGCAGAAGGTGCATTTGTCCATCTTGCCCCGAGAGGCGAAGGAGTTCTCTTCCGGGAACTGCGGGGCGCCGAACGGACAGGCGTAGAAGCAGTAGCCGCAGCCTATGCACAGGTCTTTATCATGAAGCACGATTCCGTCGGGGGTGAAGTAGAAGCAATCGACAGGACAGACTGCCGCACAGGGCGCATCCGTGCAGTGCATGCAGGCCACGGAAATGGATTTTTCACCGGACACACCATCATCCATGGTTATCACATGTCTGCGGTTCATGCCCCAGGGGACATCGTGTTCGTTATTACACGCCGTCACGCAGGCATTGCAATCAATGCATCGTTCGGCATCACAGAGAAATTTCATCCTTGCCATGATTTGCCTCCTTTTCACGCCGGTGTTATCCGGCAGAGTGTTGCTTTCGTTTCCTGCATCTGGGTCACAGAATCGTATCCGTAGGTGGTAGCGGTGTTGCACGCCTCGCCCCGTGAATAAGGCGCCGTCCCTTCCGGGTATTTATCGTATAGGTCCTTGCCCTGGAACCAGCCGCCGAAATGGAAAGGTGTGAAGACAGTGCCCGGACCCACTCGTTTCGTGACCAGGGCCCGCACCTTTATCCGACCGCCTTCCGCGCCCTCCAGCCAGATATACTGCCCGTTGAAGATACCGGCATCCGCCGCATCCTTCGGGTTAATTTCCGCGAACATTTCGGGCCGTAGCTTGGCCAGCCAGGGATCGGACCGCTCTTCCGCGCCGCCTCCTTCATATTCAACTAGACGGCCGCTGGTGAAGATCAGCGGATATTTTGCGCTGTGGTTGACCGACTGGATCGACTGGTAGCGGGTGGGCAGCCGCCAGTATGCCTTCCGGTCCGGATAAGTCGGATATTTCTTGACCAGGTCGAACCTTGGCGTGTACAAAGGCTCTCGATGGACAGGGATCGGATCAGGATATGTCCAGACGTTGCACCGGGCTCTGCCGTTCCCGAAGGGGGCACACCCGTGTTTGATTACCACGCGCTGGATGCCACCGGAAAGGTCGGTCTTCCAGTTCTTCCCTTCTGCTGCTTTTTTCTCTTCTGGCGTCAGCTCGTCCCACCAGCCGAGTGTCTTGAGAATATCAGAGGTGAATTCCGGGTAACCCGTCTTTATCTCAGAGCCCTTTGAGTATACGCCGTCCGCAGCCAGGAGGCTCACGCCGTTGTGATCCGTTCCCCATGCCGCCCTGAACACAAGGCCACCCGCAGCCACAGGTTTGCTCGGGTCGTACAGTATGGGTGTGCCCGGATGCTTCATCTCGGGTTTCCCCCAGCAGGGCCACGGGAGTCCATAATAATCGCCTTTGCACGGACCGCCCTCGGCCCTGAGGGTAAGGGGATTGAATGTACCCCGGTGTTTAGCGTGCAGCTTGAGGCGTTCCGGGCTCTGGCCTGTGTAGCCAATCGTCCAGGCGCCGCGATTGATCTCGCGGAGGACATCTTCGATGAGCGGCTCGTCATTGGTAACCTTGATGTTCTTGAACATTTCCTTTTCAAACCCCAGCTTTTTTGACAGCTTGTATAAAATGACATGGTCCGGCAGGGATTCATAGACCGGCTCGATAATCTTGTCTCGCCATTGCAGGGCCCTGTTCGATGCCGTCGCAGTGCCGCAGGTCTCGTACTGGGTGCATGTCGGCAGAAGGTAAGTATCATCTTTCCTGTCGCTCATCACGGCCATGTGAGTCGGATGGGGGTCTGAGATTACTAGCAGGTCCAGTTTTTCCAGGGCCTTTTTCATCTCCACCCCGCGGGTCTGGCTGTTGCAGGCATGGCCCTGGAAGATGACGGCGCGGATGTTGTCTTTCTGCGACATATTCTTCTTATCCTCCAGCACGCCGTCGACCCAGCGTGAGACGGGAATACCGGGGATGTTCATCGTGTATGCCATTTTCCCCCCGCCCGCGTCGTATTGTCTGCTCATATCGAAGCGGGATTTGATCCATTCGTAATCTACACCCCAGACTGCGGCCCAGTGTTTCCAGGAGCCTTCTGCGAGGCCGTAGTAGCAGGACAGGGTGTGGCAGTTCGGCCCTACATCGGTTGCACCCTGGACATTGTCATGGCCGCGGAAGATGTTGGCGCCGCCGCCGGACACGCCGATGTTCCCCAGGGCAAGCTGAAAGATACAAAATAGCCGCACGGTATGACTCGCTATGTGGTGCTGGGTGACACCCATGCACCAGACGATCGTGCTCGGCCGGTTCATTGCCATCGTCTTGGCGATCAAGTACACCTTATCTTTGGGAATGCCCGTGACATTTTCAACTTCTTCAGGAGGCCATTTCTCCACCTCTTTGCGGATGTCGTCCATGGCATACACCCGCTTTGCAATGTAGTCTTTGTTTTCCCAGCCGTTCTTGAATACATGCCATAAGAGACCATAGATAAACGGTATATCCGTGCCGGAGCGGATCCTCGCATAAATGTCTGCATGGGCGGCCGTGCGGGTAAAACGTGGGTCCACGACGATCATCTTGGAGCCGGCCTCCTTGGCAAGAAGAATCTGCAGCATGGCAACAGGGTGGGCCTCTGCTGCATTGCTGCCGAGAAACAGCATGGCCTTGCTGTTCCGCATGTCGTTGTAGGAATTAGTCATGGCCCCGTAGCCCCAGGTGTTCGCGACGCCGTCCACGGTGGTGGAATGGCAGATGCGTGCCTGGTTGTCCACGTTGTTTGTTCCCCACAGGGCGGCAAATTTCCCCTGGAGATAGGCCCCTTCGTTGCTTGCCTTGGAGGACCCGCAGAAGAATAGCGCGTCCGGCCCTGATTCCTGACGAATCTTTAAGAGCTTGTCGCCGATATCATTGATTGCCTGGTCCCAGGACAGCCGTGTCCAAGTGCCGTTCACAAGCTTCATGGGATACTTGGTACGCCTGTGGCCGAAACCGTGACTCCTGGCCGCGGCGCCTTTGGCGCAATGGCCACCGAGATTGAAGGGGGACTCATAATCAGGCTCCTGGCCCACCCATACGCCGTTCTGCAGCTCGGCGATGATGCCGCATCCGACAGAGCAGTGGGTGCAGACCGTCCGCAGATATTCTGACTTCAGATCCGGCCTCGGGAAATTTCTTTTTTCCTCCACTGTGGCCTGCCGCACGCAGGATAACGGCAGCAGTCCTATAAGAGCGCCGCTTCCCAGCGCCGCGCCGCTTACTTTCATAAATGTCCTCCGGCCCATTTTTTTAGGAGAGGCAGGATCGGAGGATATCTTTTGCAACCACTTTTTATTGAATTTCTTCATGTGTCACACCTCCATAACACAGAGTCGGCCTGCTACATTCTAGCCGTCTCGTAATACTTCTTTACGTGCTCCGTTAGTCGGTACCCCTGGCTGGATTCAGACTTCAGGTCCAGAGGCTTTCCTGGTATCGCGGCCGCCGGACGGCCATGGCCAATAAAAGCGGCGAATCCTGCAAAAATCGCCGCAGTCTTAATAAAGGCCCGCCGTGTAGCAGTAAATTCCGTCTTCATCTTTAGCTCCTCCTTCTTTCTTTGTGTATTTGGGCGCCTGCCCCATATTTCAGGTATTCTTTTTCAGATTCGAGAAAGCAGCAACCGAGTGTTCCAACCACCCGATAAAATCCGGCGTTCTTTGCGGACACCAGGTCTTTGAAGAAGGCCATCATCCATGATGCTAAATGCCGTTCGAAGAATACCGCCTGCATTTCGTAGGACTCATTATTCGGTTTTTGGGAGATAAGGGCCATTATTTCGCAGAGCGCACCGGCGTGATCTTCAGAATCGTGATTGTCTGCCTGCTTCACAATGCCCACGCGGAACAGGTCGGACCGCAAGGAAGCCAGCGGCAGCGACTGAATCATTCTTTCTCTGTACCATGATGCGTATGGAATGACCTCGCCACATCCGAGACCCACGAAAAGCTTGTTATATTCATCCCCCACAGCAGCGATCTGATACTCGCGGCTGGCGCGGCGCAGCGCCCCGAGGGCCTTATGCAACTTTTCAGGGATGTCCTCATCCCATTCCATGCGTTTCAAGACATTCAGATGGTCTTCTGAGGGCGGACCAACCAGAAGAGAAGCAAGTATGACATAGACATCGGCGCGGATGCTGGCATACGGTCCAAACTGGGACAGTACTGGTTTTTTTCCTACCGATTCCATAATCTCATATCCTCCGAAGACAGAGC
Source organism: Syntrophales bacterium (assembly GCA_035542475.1). GTDB lineage: Bacteria > Desulfobacterota > Syntrophia > Syntrophales > UBA2185 > DATKLL01. Next base: position 2,580 of record DATKLL010000059.1, on the reverse strand, counting down.
GTCCCGGGTGCGGCATACGCTGCACATCTTCAATCTGAGCAATTGCTGTTGGTTTGCATACATCCAGTGGTTTTTGAGTTTCTCTGTCATGCGGTTTACCATCGCCTTTGGGGCGAAAGGGGCGTTGCATTTAATGCATCGGAACGCTTCAGACTCACACAGGACTGCCGGTGCCTCCACTTGCTCCAGGTTGCATAGCATCCTGGGGAGCAGTTGAATCGCATGCTCAGGGCATGTCTCCCTGCAAAGGCCGCATTGATGGCACCGGGCTTCACCAAACAGCAGCCGGGGCACATTGCCGCCTGCGGACAATGCCCCGGAAGGACAGGCCGCGACACATGCCATGCACTGGGTGCAGGCGACGGCATCGACCATAACAGCGCCGAATGGAGAACCTGCGGGCAGGGAGAGATGCCGCTGTTCAAATCCGTAATGATCATGAAGATGCTGCGCGGCAAGGCGGACCAGCGTCCGTTTGTCCAGTGTGGGAGAAAGTGCGGCCGCGGGCATCGCGGGATAGCTGTCTTCCGTGTCAATGCGGGCTGGCATAAGGACTTCTTGCTCGATTGCGACATTTTCCGGAGGGATGACGGCAAACCGGATGCTATCCTTCGGCAGTCCGATCCCTGTTACGATCTCGCCCGCCATTTGCGCCTGCCATTCCACGGCCTTTCTGATGCCGGGTGGAGTTTCCTGCCCACAGACGACCATGACCCTGCTGGCGCCCCAAACGAAGGCAGACAGAATCATCTCCAGCCGTATATAACCGATTTGTTCGACCTCAAATTGGACCGTACGGTCATTAGCTTTCTCACCTGTCGCCTGCAGTTTAACATAATCGGCGGTTTCCGAGTCTGAGATCAGCATCGTTAAAGGGACATATACGCCAGCCCGCCGGCTTTCCAGACTACTCCGCAGCGTATTCAGGATTTCTTCCTGAGACGGATAGGCCAGGCGGATCGCATCCGCCTGGCAGACCGAAGCACAACCGCCGCACCCCTCACAGAGATAATGATTGACAGAAATCTTTCGATCCACGGATCGAATGGCGCCGAAAGGGCAGACGTCGATACACTTGCGGCAGTCGAGCGTGCGTGACCGGCCATGAAGGCAGACATTACCCTGAAAAGCTATGAATTGCGGTTTCTGAAAACGGCCACGCATCGACGGCATTTCCGCCATTGCTTCATAGAGAGCTTCGGTATTTGATCCGGGTGCGTAATACCCTATCGGCAGGTGTCCTCCCGCAAAGGATGGGGTGAGCTGGAGATCAAGAACAAGGTCAAACCGCTCCGTCAGTTGCCTTTGGTTGCTTTTCACGGTCACTGTTGCCGAGAAATCTCCGAGAGCCCCGGTAATCGATATGTCGTCTGCTTCAATAAGTATCTGCTTGTTGAACCTGGGAATAGATGCATCTTGCGACGCTTTTTTTATCAACGCAATGGTGCAGGTCAACTGCTGATCGCTGAGGATATCAGCGCATTTGGTGGCACGGGCGGCATCCGTATCGACGATCAAGGCTCGCCCTTCAGATATCACTGTTAGAGGTGATAGGCCTTTGACGAGCTCCGGTTCATCGAATTCTATCGCTGTTTTTATTTCGTTCGAGTCCGCCGCCTCATCTACATGATAATAGACACATTGCGATTCGCTCAGGCGCTCCATCTGATGCCTCATGTCGGCGGTGATAATACCATCCAGCGGCTCGAAGGATTGACAATTTCCAAAATTGTCGTTCAGGTCATCGGTACGGTTGAACTCCGGTAAATGGAAGTCTATTGCTGCACCGCTGAACGTATCATGCGAGGAGGATGCGGCCGCCCCTTTTCTTTCCGGAGTGTCGGATTCGGTATGTTTTTCCGCTGACACGTATTCTGAGGTATTTACCTGTTTCATGAGGTAATCAATGAAGCCTCCATTAACAGGAAGGACTGTTGTCTGTAACAGGGGCATGTTGCAGTGCCCATTTCAAGAAAGAATGCGGAGTGGGCATTTCATTACAACCTATCCAGTTTCAGTTGATTCTCGCAGTCTCTATCGAAGTTAATGTTTGTTGATATTTTTACCACTACAACAAGGTAAAGCAATGAGGATAAAACAGAAGTCTTTTGATAGGTAGAAACTACCTAAAGGTACAGTGGACATTTCTAAGGATTTTCGCAGTCACAAATCAGTCTATGACTTATTGCATACTGACGCATGATGCAGCATGTATAGACTGACAGTAATTGCAGGGCATAGGATATTATTTGCATGATGGGGTGGACCTTGCAGATTGAATCTTTAAGCTTGAAACCGGGTGGGTCAGAACGAAAAAACAAGCTATCTTAAGGAGGAATGTATGAAAAAAGTAGTACTATGGATTGCGGTAGTTACGGCAAGTTTTATGTTGCAAATGATGTTTGCACAGGCATCATCTGCTCAGGCACCTGGAGTCGGTGGACCAAGGAGTGCATGGACTTTGGGAATTCCTGGATACAGCGGATTATACGAACCGGAAGCTATAAGGGTCGAGTCTGGTAAGGTAGAGAAAGTTGAGCCGATGAAAGGTGTAAAAGACGGTCTGCAGATGAGATTCGT
>DATKLL010000058.1:0-3577 GCA_035542475.1 Syntrophales bacterium | reverse complement strand
ACGGTAATTTTATATAAGTTGAGCAATAACTTTCTACTGTCCTCAGCATTACCGAAACTGATGAAGTTAGACAAGATAAAAAGGTAGCTACATTTTCCTGTCCAAAACCTCTCTTACCCGATGCGACAGAGTTTGAACGTTGTAAGGTTTTTGAATAAATCCATCATAGCCCCTCTCCATAATCTTTGTCGGACGCGCATCTATACTGTATCCACTGGTAAGGATTACTTTGATGTTAGGATCAATAGACTTGAGAATTTTAAAAGTCTCTACCCCGCCCATTTCCGGCATGATCATGTCTAGAATGACCAGATCAATGTTGCTGTCCCCTGCCTTAAAAATCTTTACGGCCTCCTGCCCACTCCTGGCAACGAGTACTTTATAACCAAGTACCTCGAGAATATCCCTGCCCACATCAACGATAACTTCCTCATCATCAACAAGAAGGATGGTTCCCTCACCCTTAACTATATCCTCAGAATCCATATCCTCCTTTACAATCTCTTTATCTGAAGCAGGCAGATAGATGGTGAATGTCGAACCGTGTCCCTTCTCGCTGTATACGTTTATTATACCATTGTGTCCTTTTACTATGCCGTAGGCTGATGCAAGCCCAAGTCCCGTGCCTCTCCCCATTTCCTTTGTGGTGAAAAAGGGTTCAAAAATTCTTGCCTTCGTTATCTCATTCATTCCGATACCGGTATCAGTCACTGAAATTCTAACATATCTCCCAGGGCTCACAGAATAAGGTTTAACGTAATCTTCATCAAGGACGACGTTGGCTGTTTGCAGAAATAGATCTCCACCGCCAGGCATAGCCTGCCAGGCATTTACATACATATTCAAAAGCACCTGTTCAATCTGCCCGCGATCGACCTCCACTGCCCACAGATCTTCCTCATGCTTCTGATGAATACGAATCTCTTTCTTTGTTCTTCCAAACATTGATGATGTCTTTTTGATGATTTCGTTTATATCAGTCACACTAATGTTGTATGTCCCGACGCGGGCAAATCCCAATAGCTGCTTGGTTAACTCTGCCCCACTTTTTACCTGGTCTTCAATCCCCTTGAGTTTATCATAAAGGGGGTGGCTGACATTCATATCAAGAAACATTAAACTGGCATACCCCTGAATACCTGTCAGAAGATTATTGAAGTCATGGGCAATACCACCGGCAAGGGTACCGATGGCCTCCATTTTTTGGGCATGATTTAGCTGCAATTCGAGCTTTTTCTGCTCGGTCATGTCTTTGAAAATTCCGACAACGCCAATTACATTACCGTCAACATCTAAATTAGGAGCGCCGCTCATATTAAAAATACGTTCCGTCCCATCTTTATGCAAAAAGATGGAGACTCTGTCTCTCACTATGAGCTTTTCATTACTAATCTGTTTGAAGAGTTGAGCATAATCATTGATGTCTTCTTTCCTGACAAAATCAATAAAGGATCGTCCTATAACCTCGTCGATGCTATGTCCCAGAATCCTTTCCCAGACGGGATTTATGTAAGTGAATGCTCCATCCGTATCAAGGGTGTAAATTATATCAGGGGCGTTTTCACTTAAGGACCGAAATCGTTCTTCACTTTCTACCACTTTTTGATAGGTTGTTGCATTATTCATGCTGATTGCGATCTGGGTCGCGATACCCATCAGGAGGTTCACGTCACTTTGTCTAAGGTATCTCTTGGACCGAACGTTATCAACCATCAGGATACCTAAAGTTTCCTTCTCGAAAATGATGGGAACGCATATAAATGACTGGGTGCTCATCTTATGAGCAAACTCCAGACTCTTCTTTGAGAGATGATTTTCTATTTTATATATGTCATCGACGAGAATGGGTTTCTTCACACGGAAAGATTCCACGGCGGGTCCTCTAGAGTGAGGCTTATCAAGATGAAACTCTATTCCCGTGAGATATTCCTTATGCTCAGGGCTGTATCCATAACCCGCGGTATAGATTAGACGGGTCTTTTCCTTGTTTGCGAGCATAATCATGCCGCGATCATAATCCAAGCGTTTCTCCATGGCCTCCATGACCAGTTTGAACAGCTTCTTACTATCTAAAATAATAGAAGTGACCTGGCCGATTTCATGAACGAGCAAGGCGTTATTATAACGAGTGTTGACCTCATCGAGAAGGCTGCTTGCCATATCCCCGTGATTCTTAAACGACATTGATAGCTCATTTTTTTCAATACGAGCCTGATAAAGCGACAACCCCATCACCAGCAAAGCACTGGATAAAACAGCAATCATACTGAAATTAAACGGTAAGAAAAAAAGGAATAATGGACAGGCTAGAACGGATAATAATAAACTATAGTTTACTGCCCTCTTCCAGATCATTGAAGGAACTTCTTTCCATCTGATTGTGTAACAGCACCGATTACCGGTAACGTGCATGCATGTATGATGGTCAATCTCGGCAAGCTCATTTGTGAACAGCTTGGCAATACCTTCAAATGTACCAAGACGCATTTCGCATTGGTAAGGCTTTTCTTTGACACCAGGGTTTTGAATGGCTACAGCCTCAATAACGTTGGATATGACCTTTTTTGTATGTAACGTGCAACCCCGGCTCATGTGTGGATATAGTTTTTCAAGAACGTTATACGCGGAGGCAGGTGTCATAAACCCAAGTGTATATTGTGCTACATAACCTGCCGCCTGAGAAAGAGGTGTATACTGCCCGACCTTTTTGGCAATTCCGGGGTCCCCAGTCGTTTTTACAAGGATCTCGTAGAATCGATCGCTCTGTTCCTGAGTGAACCAGTGTCCCCCATCCTCGAGTTGGTAGGTTGTAATGCCGGCATAATCCAAAATAGGTTTAATTTCTACCTGAGGGTGGTATTTGCTGAGATATTCAGTATAGCTTTTGAAAATTTTTGTATTATAGAGAGGTATATCGTCCATTTCATCTCTTACATATGATCTTTTGTGCAATTACTCATAACTCATTCTGAATCTTTGTTGCATATACTCCAGAAATTTATTGGAGTGTCTCATATACGTAATCCATAGGTGATATTCCTTTTCATTCGGCATGTTTATAATATCGGCATACATGGATGGATAAATTAGAAGGGGGATATTGTCAAGCTGATAAACCCCCGTAAGCTGCGCAACAGCAAGGGAGAGCACATTCCACGGCAGATTTTCCGGGTCGATTACCAGGACTTTGATGCCGTTCAAAAGTTCAGACAAATTTATTCCCACATCTGATTGATTTACAATCATAATGGCTTTTAGACAACCCTTGTAGACAAGAGAATAAGATCTCCATTTTCTAATAAAGCCGAGCCGGCCGGCAACATTTTCCAGGGATCCATCGACAGCTTCCTTATGTGCTAAATTCAATACGTCCAATAACAAGCCGCCGGAGTAATACTTGTAAAATTGGTCCATCTCCCATAATTCGGAATAGGTACTTTCGTGCAATGACCATCCCTGCGGCAGCTGGGTTTGAGGTTTTGTTACGGGAAATGTCACATAAGAGAAAAGATCAAGAGAGCAGACGCGGGGGTCGCTCAGTTCCCTGGCGAAGCCGCCGAAGACACGGTCAGGAAAT
>DATKLL010000057.1:0-2138 GCA_035542475.1 Syntrophales bacterium | reverse complement strand
TGAGTATTTATCCGGCAAGTATAAGATTACAATAAGCGACATTTCTAAAAATCCAAAACTCGCCAGAGCGAATGAAATAACAGCTATCCCAACAATAATACGCAAAACACCACTGCCGAGAAGAGTACTAATCGGCGACCTAAGCAATAGCGAACGCACCATTTCAAGTCTTGAGTTGAAAATTTCTTGAAGGTCAAAAGGCTTATTTTAGTCACAGTGAATAATTCTTTGCACACCTTTTATTATATTAAACGAATAAATGGTTGTTCGGTTGGTAGATAAATATGCAAGCAAATGAGACAACAGCTAACAACGAGGAAATTCTCGAAAAGTCACCTACTGGAATACAAGGATTTGACGAAATAACATTTGGCGGCCTTCCAAAGGGACGACCTAGCATTATCATTGGCGGTCCGGGAAGCGGCAAAACCTTGTTTGGCATGGAGTTTCTAGTAAACGGCGTCGTTAAATATGGTGAACCAGGCGTCTTTATTGCATTCGAAGAAACAGAAAAGGACCTGGAAAAAAACACCGCATCCTTAGGCTTTCATGTTAAGCAATTGGTAGAGCAGAACAAATTACTAATCGACCACATCCGAATTGAAAAAAGCGAGATAGAAGAAACAGGCGAGTATGATCTTGAAGGGTTGTTTATTCGACTAGGCTCTGCAATCGATGAAGTTGGCGCCAAGAGGATAGTGCTTGACACTGTCGAATCGCTCTTTTCAGGATTAAGTAACGAGGCTGTCTTGCGTGCGGAACTTCGTAGGCTATTTGGCTGGCTTAAAGAGAGAGGCATGACTGCACTAATCACCGCTGAGCGAGGGACTGACACAATGACGCGCTATGGGCTCGAAGAGTATGTGTCTGACTGCGTAATCATGCTTGATCACAGGGTTAACGGCCAAATATCTACCCGACGCTTGAGAGTAGTTAAGTATAGAGGGTCGATGCATGGCACAAATGAGTACCCTTTCATAATTGATAACAAAGGCTTCCAATTAATGCCTATTACATCTGCCACGCTCGATTATTCAGCGCCCAAAGAGAGATATTCCACAGGTATCCCTGAACTAGATGAGATGTTATCGGGAAAAGGTTTCATGAAAGGCAGCACAATAATGGTTTCAGGATCGCCCGGCACAGGTAAGACAAGCATTGCCTGCGCCTTCGCATACCAAGTTTGCAACAGCAAGGAACGCTGTTTATACTTTGCTCTGGAAGAATCTCCCGACCAAATCATGCGAAACATGGAATCAATCGGCATAAACCTTGATAGTTGTATCAAAAAGGGAACCCTGCAGATTCATTCAACCAGACCTACACTGTATGGTCTTGAGACACATCTGTCGATCATGCAACGAGCCATTGATGAGTTCAATCCGAGCGCAATTATTATTGATCCTATATCAAACCTGATTTCAGTGGGGCTTGAAAGCGATGTTAAAGCGTTGTTAACTCGAATGATCGATTACCTGAAAACCAAGCAAATTACGACCCTCTTCACATCCCTAAAGCCACTGGAAATGGCCGAGCAATCAGCAGCTCAAATTTCTTCGTGGATTGACACATGGATTTCTTTAACCAATAAAGAGGTCAATGACGACATTGTCACAAAACTACGAATAATTAAATCACGAGGCATGGGTCACACCAAAAAGGTAAAGCAATTCGAGCTTTCAGAAAAAGGAATAAGAATAAAGTAATTGGGTGACTTTTTGTGAATGAAACTGCTAATAAAGAAAACTCAAGCGAAGTTTATGATCTTAGACTTTATGTGGCTGGTCAAACTCCAAAGTCGATGGAAGCTTTTGAAAACCTCAAAAAAATAGCTGAAGAGCATCTCAAAGGGAGATATAAGATTGAGATTATTGATTTGATGAAGAACCCTCAACTTGCTAGGGGTGACCAGATAATTGCTACGCCGACACTGGTTAGAAAGCTACCGAAGCCAATAAGGAAGATAATTGGAGATCTTTCCAACAAGGAACGTGTTCTAGTAGGTTTAGATATAAGAGCTCGAAAAGAGGTTGGCGGAGGTAAGCAAGATTAGTCAACCTGAAGATTCCAAAGATTCTTATGCAGAATTCGAGAAAGCTTCTAAAGAAAAAAAGCAAGAAAAATATGTTTTGAGATTG
>DATKLL010000056.1:0-7250 GCA_035542475.1 Syntrophales bacterium | reverse complement strand
TACCGCAGTGGAGGCTAGGATATGCGTACAGCCCTGTTCTTTAAGTGCCCAAATATTAGCTCTGAAATTTACTCCGGAAGGAAATATGGAGTGGTCCTTGCCGTGTCTTGCTATGATAACAACATCAACCGCTTCAATCATTCCGCATGTAAGCTGGGATGTAGGAGAGCCATAAGGAGTTTCAACCTTTACTTCCGCAGCTTTCTTTAATATCGTCGGATTATCAAGTCCGGAACCTCCGATAATTCCTACCTTAACCATAGAATGCTCCTCTGGAATGATTAATCATAGTAACTTTACCGTTTTGAAATGTAAGGAAAATGGGGTTAGGTGTCAAGAAATAATGCATAAAAAATCTATCGACTGCCCCCGCACTTAACATAGGCGCTATAAGAATAGCGTCGGTCTCATATATCAAATTTTTTTATGCACCGCATATCAATTATTTACGATTGAAATATTCAACCGCATGGTGTAAAGACCCAACAATTTCTTTTCTAAAAGTCTATTTATTCTGGAACAAATCACCTCCCATGAAAAAGGAGCAATGAGATGTGTAAACCACTTCGCGTTTTATTTGTGCAAGATTCTGAGAATGATGTCCTGCTTGTTCTTCATATGCTTAAAGAAAGCGGTTATGATCCAACATATGAACGGGTGGATAAACTGGAAACAATGCAAAATAATCTGCAAAACAACGAATGGGACGTCGTTCTCGCTGATCATTTAATGCCAGGATTCAGCGGCATTGACGCGCTTAAATTACTAAAAGAAACGGGGCTTGATATTCCTTTCATAATTGTCTCAGGTAAGATAGGAGAGGAAACTGCGGTAGAGATTATGAAGGCCGGGGCCCATGGCTATATTGTTAAGGGTGATTTAAAACGACTTATCCCATCTATTAACCGTGAATTAAAGGAAGCGTCTGTAAGGAAGGAAAACAGGCAGGCAGAGGAGGCGCTAAAAAAATCCGAAGAGAGTTACCGGACGCTGGTCGAAAACCTGAACGTCGGTATATACAGAAATACCGGTGACCCTCAGGGGCGTTTTATCCAGGCAAATCCGGCGATTGTCAGAATGTTCGGCTATGGCTCCGTTGATGAATTCATGAAGATTAAGGTATCGGACTTATACCAGGAACCTGAGGATAGAAAATACTTTGTAGATGCTATAAACCAGACGGGTGCTGTTATAAACAAAGAATTGCACCTCAGAAGGAAGGACAATAAATCCATCTGGGCTTCAGTATCGGCCCGGGCTCATTACGATAATAACGGCGGCATTGACTGGATCGACGGTGTAATAGAGGATATTACCGAACGCAAGCAGGCGGAAAGATTATTGAAGGAAAGTGAAGCACGTTACCGAGCCATAGTGGAGGCCTATGATGGATATATATATATCTGTTCGCAGGACTATCATGTTGAGTTTATGAACAAGCGGTTAATTGAACGCGCCGGTTATGATGGAACGGGGGAAAAGTGTTATAAAGTAATACATGATCGTGATTCCGTCTGTCCATGGTGCATTAATAACCGCGTATTCAAAGGTGAGACCGTACACTGGGAAGTGCGAAGTCCCAAGGACAACCGTTGGCTATATGTGGTCAATGTACCCCTTTACCATGTGGACGGTTCGATTTCCAAGCAGTCCCTGTTTCTGGATATCACCGACCGCAAGCGGGTGGAAGAGGAGTTGCGGCAGGCACATGACAATTTAGAAATACTTGTAGAGGAGCGCACTGCCGAACTCTCAGAAAAAAACAGGCAGCTCCTGAAGGAAATAGAGGAGCGGAGGCTGGCCGAGGAGAAACTGTGTAGCAGCGAGGAGAAATACAGACATATATATGAGAATATCCAGGATGTTTATTATGAGGTCAGCATTGACGGAATCATTCTGGAGCTGTCACCCTCCGTTGAAAATTTGACTAAATATAAACGGGTGGAATTAATTGGAAGATCTGTTTACGAGATATATGCGTATCATGAAGAAAGAAAAGAATTCTTAAAATCAATTATGGAAACGGGAAGGGTAACCGACTACGAGGTTACGATGAAGGACGAAGATGGGCGACTTATCACTGTGTCTTTATGTTCGATGCTTGTTTTTGGTGAGAAGGGCATTCCTCACAAGATAGTGGGGACGATGAGAAACGTGACCGAACGCAAGAAGGCGGAGGACGCTTTGAGGGCATCCGAGGAAAAATATCGAAGTGTTGTCGATAATGTCGGAATTGGCATAGCTTTGGTAAGTCCTAATATGGAGATATTGACCCTAAACAACCAGATGAAAAAATGGTTCCCCAACATCGATATTTCCCAAAAAAATGTCTGCTATAACGTTTTCAATAATCCTCCTGGGGAAAAGGTGTGTTCGTATTGCCCGACATACAAGACATTACAAGACGGTCAGGTTCATGAATCCGTAACAGAAACGCCGGCAGGACCGAATACCAAAAACTACCGGATCATTTCATCTCCTGTCAGGGACAAAGAAGGTAAAATCATAGCGGCCATAGAAATGGTGGATGACATTACTGAAAAAAATAAGATGCAGGAAAGGCTGAAGGAATCGGAAATCTATTATCGAACGATTTTTGAAACAACCGCTGCCGCAACCATGATAGTCGAGGAAGACACCACAATATCTCTGGTAAATACCGAGTTTGAGAAACTAACCGGTTATACAAAAAATGAAATAGAAGGTCAAAAAAGCTGGACGGAATTTGTCGTGGAAGCTGACCTGGAGAGGATGAAAAAGTATCACTATCTGAGGAGGATTGATCCTGAAGCCGCGCCAAGGAATTATGAATATAGATTCATTGATAGAGGAGGTAACATAAGAAATATATTCATGACTGTTGCGATGATACCGGGAACAAAAAAAAGTGTGGTTTCTAATTTAGATATCACCGAATTAAAGTGCGCTGAAGAATCGCTGCGGGAATCGGAAAAACGCCTGTCAGATATTATAGATTTTTTACCTGATGCCACATTCGCAGTCGATCAGGACAAGAAGGTCATTGCATGGAATCGTGCTATCGAAGAGATGACAAGAACAAAGGCGGAGGAAATCCTGGGGAAAGGGGATTATGAGTATGCCTTGCCTTTTTATGGAATACGGAAGCCATTGCTTATTGACCTGATATTCAAGGCCGATGAAGAGGTTGAGAAGAAATACGTGTTTCTACAGAAAGAAGAAGACGTTATCTTGGGTGAGGCAGATGTTTCTTTAAAGGGAGGGAACCGTACGCTGTGGGGGAAAGCCAGACCATTATATGACAGTAAGGGCTGCATTGTGGGGGCTATACAATCAATCCGAGACATTACCGAGCGCAGACGGGCGGAGAAGGCGTTGAAGAAAAGAGAAAAGGAGCTGGAAATAAAATCTCGGAACCTTGAAGAGTTGAACACAGCCCTTAAGGTCTTGTTGAAACAGAGGGAAGAGGATAAAGACGAGTTGGAAGAGAGGACGTTGACTAACGTAAAGCACCTTCTTTTACCATATATTGAAAAATTGAAAAAAAGCCATTTAGAAACCAAAGATGCGGCTTATATAACTATTATTGAATCAAATTTGAAAGATATAATATCTCCATTTTCGCACAGACTGTCTTCAAAATATATGACCTTCACTCCAAAAGAACTTCAAGTAGCTAATCTTATAAAAGAAGGTAAAACTACAAAGGACATAGCTGAATTATTAAATGCATCTCCAGGAACAATTGATTTTCACAGGAATAATATCAGGAGGAAATTAAATCTGAAAAATAGAAGGGCAAATCTTAGATCATACTTGATGACATTATCGTAATATAAGGTTTACAAAAAAACAAAAATACAATAACCGTTTGAACATCAAAACTACTGCATAGTGGTAACAGACAGGAGTAAGTTAGTTGTGGAAAAAAGTAATATAACCTCATTAACACATGATGAAAATCTTTACTCATTACTGGTGGAGCAGTCCCAGGATGCCATCTATCTCCTTTGCAGAGGTAAATTTAGATATATAAATCACAAGTTTTCAGAAATCTTTCAAATTACATTGGAAGAGGCTAATGCCCCTGGGTTTGATTTCTTTCGCTTAATTGCTCCCGAGAGCCACTCTTTTATTAGGGAAAGATTAGATAAAGTTGCCAGGGGTGAACGTGTTGAACCAAGATATAAATTTACAGCCCTAACGAAGGACGGCCGAAGGATCTTGGTCGATGCATCTGTATCGTACATTCCATACAAAGGAGATGTCGCAGTACATGGTGTTCTCCGTGACATAACGGAACGCAGAAGGTTGGATGGTAAATTGCAAGAAACAAAACGCCAGCAGAAGGCCATACTTGACAATATTCCGGACATTGCCTGGTTAAAGGATAGGGAAAGCAGATATATTGCTGTTAATGAACCTTTCGGTAAAGCATGTGGTGTAAAACCTGAATACATCACCGGCATGACAGACTTGGAGCTGTGGCCTATAGATCTTGCGAAAAAATATAAAGATGATGATAAAAGCGTGATGCAGTGCGGTAAACGAAGACGCATTGCAGAACTTTTAGTCAGAAAAGATGGTAAGGAACTTTGGGTAGAAACAGTAAAAACCCCTATATACGATGAAAGAGGAGATATTATTGGGATCGCAGGAATAGCACGCGACATTACCGAACAAAAAACGGCACATGAACGATTGGCACGCATAAACGATTGCTTTTTGCGTTTTGTCGCAGATCCGCTTGATAATATACGGCGTCTTACCTCGTTGTTTGGCGAAATCATGGATGCTACCTGTGCGTTGTATAATCGACTTGAAAAGGGTGCACTCTGCTCAATTGGCCAATGGAATACACCTCCTGGTTTTAATCCCGTAGATGGGCCTGATGGACATATCTGTTATGATCTAATCAGAAGTAAGAGTGACTCACCTTTTATCGTTAGAAATCTGCATCAAACATCATACGTCCAGACAGATCCCAATGTTGCGAAGTACGAATTGCGGACGTATGTCGGTCAAAAAGTTAAATGCGGAGGTGTACCTGTCGGTTCTATATGTGCTGTTTACCAGAGAGACATTTCACCCTCTGAGAACGATATAAAAGTGATGGGAATTATCGCTTCCGCGATAAGCATCGAAGAAGAAAAACATCGGGGTGAAGAGGTATTAAAACAAAGAGAAAAGGAGCTGTTGATAAAATCCTGTAATCTTGAGGAGGTCAATACAGCTTTAAAGGTTTTGCTTAAACACAGGGACAAGGAAATGGAAGAATTTAAGAAAAGGGTATTGTCTAATGTGAAGAAACTGATTAATCCATACGTAAAAAAACTTAAGAAAAGCGGATTGAATACTGATCAAATAATGTACACAGATATTCTTGAAAATAATCTTGATGAAATCATCTCCCCTTTCTTGCATAATCTGTCGGCGAAATATATGAATTTTACCCCTCAGGAGATTCAAGTGGCTAACCTTGTTAAAGAGGGAAAAACGACCAAAGATATAGCACAAATATTGAATGTTACGCGACGTACGGTCGCTTTTCACAGGGAAAATATAAGAAATAAACTCAAACTTAATAATAAAAAAACAAATCTTAGATCCTACCTCTTAGCTATTTCTTAATGCCAGTATTATCCTGGCATAATATCAAGAATTAATTAGTATTGCTTTTAAAAGAAAAGTGACTTAATTTGAATTAAGTATTTTTTAATATTTAAAAATAAAGGAGGATTAGGCGTGAAAATTCAACAGGTTCGTGAAATTGCTAAGACCAGGGGCATTGATACGAATGCTAACCGTAAAAAGATGGATATAATCCGCGATATTCAGATTTCTGAAGGCTATTCACCTTGTTTTAACACGAAAGATTCATGTATGGAAGATTGTCTGTGGAAAAAGGACTGCATAAGCCTCAAATGAATTTACGTGTCAATTATAAAATTAATAAGTTGCCGAAGATTCATGTGCGGGATCGTCGTCCTAGGCGGGCCAACAGCCATTTATCTCAGAGGCTGCGGAACGTAAGGAGTTTTGAGATATTAAAAAAGACGAAGAGGACGGCGGTACTGCTGGTGTCGCCGGAAACCGGCAGATTGCCGGAGGCTATGGGTAATCTGGCCAGGTACATTTCCGGTAAGGCAGGCGGTCTTGGGGAGGTGGTATCAGCGCTATGCGAGGGTCTGAGGGCGAGAGGGGTCAACTGTCACCTGGCGACGCTGAATCTGAAGAAGCGGTTTCAAAGGGAGAATAATGTAGATGAGTCGGCATGGCGTGAGATCAGGTACAGTGTGGATCCTGATAAGGTGCATTTAGTGAGTTCCTCCATTTTTGCCAATCTTGCCTGCGCTTATTCTGAAAATCCTCTTTTGAATGCCGCCGAGTTTCAGAAGCAGGTAGTCAACAACATCATCAAGACGGTGCGTGCCAAGAATGAGGGGAGGCTGATTCTTCACAGCCATGACTGGATGGCAGGAGGTGCGGTAGTGGCCTATGCGAAATCCAGGGGTTGTCCGGTACTGCATACCGTGCACAACGTCCACACAGGCCATATTCCTGTGGACATGCTTTTCGGCGTTGATATTGACAGTCTGAACTGGAACATCTATTTTTCGGAGGAATACGGGAGGCGGTGCATCGATTCTCAGGCGACGGCGATAAAGAGCGCAACGCTGGTCAATTTTGTCGGGGAGAAGTTTTTACAAGAGATAATTGAGGATTATTTTCTGGACAGGTCATTCATACCGTTGAGTGTAAGGCAGGAGGTAAAGGCCAAGTATTATCACGGTGCGGCGATAAGCATCATGAATGCGATGTCTCCCCGGATGTATCCGGAGAACTGCGAACATCTTGTCAGAAGGTATGATCATGATAACGACGTCATAGCGGCGAAGCGGGAGAATTTAGTAGCATTTCAGAAGAGGACAGGTCTTGTTGTCAATCCGAGGGCGATTCTCCTCTACTGGCCTTCCAGGCTTGATCCCTCACAGAAGGGTGTTGAGCTGCTCGAGGATATTGCCCTCAGGTTTGTCATAGAGCATGGCGACGTACAGATTGCCGTTGTGGGAAATGGAGTCGAGGATGACCGCACCCATGAGGATATCATGGGGAGGATTTCGTGTGCGTCGGGTGGGAAGATAACATACCAGCGTTTCAGTGAGTCCATATCCATGCTGGGCTACGCCGCTGCCAGTGACGTATTTGGCGCTTCCCTTTATGAGCCGTGCGGGCAGATCGACCAGATAGGGAACATCTATGGAGCGACG
>DATKLL010000055.1:0-25805 GCA_035542475.1 Syntrophales bacterium | reverse complement strand
GTCTGAAAGGCAATTTCATCGATCGTCTTGATGATCTTGGCGGTCTCCTCACTGGCACTGACACTGGCTTTTATGACTTCCTGCATCAACGTCATCTTATCGGTAATTACACGGTAACTCTGCCTGGCATCACTGGACATTAGCGAACTGGCCTGCTGTGCATTCTCGGCATTCTGCTTCGTCATGGAAGACATCTCCTCGAGCGATGCAGATGTTTCCTCAACAGCTGCTGCCTGTTTGGATGCACCCTCGGCAAGCGCCTGGCTGGCAGATGAAACCTGACTGGATGCCGAAGACACCTGTTCCGCACTCTCAGTAAGACGTTTAATGATTTGATTAATGGGTCTTGTGATGTAATTGGCAAAGAAAACCCCGAGTAATATTGCCACTACAATGCCTACGCCTGTACCTACAGAAGTCACGATCTTCGTCCATTTTACAGTGAATGCAGAAGCCTTACTTTTTTCTTCCACCAACTTCATATTGACGGAAACCATTTCACCAAGTAATTTTTCAACATTATTGGCAGCCTCCCTCACTTTGCCCATAGATTGTGTGACTGCTTCTTCCCGTTTACCCATATTAACAAGATCAATCACCTGGCTGTGTTCCTTCCGCCAGTTTTCCCACGCAGACTTCAGATTGTTCCAGATACTCGTCTCTTCCTGCGTCCGGGGCAAGGGATCGAGCGCCTTAAAACCCTGTTCTGCAATTTTCCACTCCTTCTCCAGATTCTTCATCTGTTGAGCTTTCTCGCCATCGTCCCTGACAAACTCCGGAATCAGCAGTGTGCGTTCCCCTTCCTGTATCGCTGCATGAGATTCGCTGATCACAGCAAGTCCCTTCATGGCGGGGACCCTGACACCATTGACTACCGCAAGATCATCGCTTAATAGAGTCACACTGTACCAACCGGCAAAACCACCCACAAGGAGCAGGCAAGCAACTATCATAAAACCACCAACCAGTTTAATACTCAGTTTTGCATTTTTCATAATCACTTCTCCGTAAGATACATATATTGAAATAGGATCACTATTAATCAAACAATATTCGATTCTCTTTTATTTAAAAATACATCATATTTATAGCTGATTTTATCCACCAAGTACATCAAACTTTATCATCTAAAACCATTTTTTTCATTCATTTAATCATTGGTGTTGTAATAATCTTTGTTGTTATTACCTGATAAGCGACTTGATCCTCTCGCGTTGTTCAGAAGCTCGCTGTGACCACTCGCGATCCCCGGCCAGATACATCTCCGCTAGCCTATTCCATTCTTTTGCCTGCATTATATTGCCTTTCTTAACCCAAGCTTCTGCAAGGTAATAATAATTTTTCCCGTTGGCGCCGTATATACTGACAGCTCGTTCCAGGACATTGATTGCATCATCTATTTTACCTCTTTCTAGGAGCATTTGTCCCTGCTCTGTTAAGTGAAGAGAGGCCATTTCCCTGGAATGGGGCTTTTCTTCGGGCACTTCCTTTTTTTCCACTCTCTTATCTTGAGATGCGGTTGATGTGTATTTCGATGGTGCAGGAAAAATTATAGAGCATCCTGAAAGGATAAAACAAAAAAAATATGACAACAATTTTTTACCAGTCTCACTGTTCATCTCCTACTTCCTCCACAAGTTTTTCCACAATTTCTTCAATGCTCCGCCTGACTTGCGATGCTCTGGAATTTGACAATATCCGACAGGCACATTTTCCATCAGGAAAACCTCTTCAATGGGGCCAGGACACCCGTTTTCTACGGCTAATAACCCGCTTTGTGGACAAATTTTCTTCTTGACAACGCCGGGAGGCATTATAAACCAACCACCTGAGACATATTGAGGTATGGCAGTCACCAAGTCAGCCCATATGGGCAGCGCCGCAACGGCACCTTCCACAAATAACGTATCCCCGTTATCAAAACCCACCCATACCAGTACGAGGATGTCCGGGGTGTATCCGACAAACCAGGCATCCCTGAAATCGTTTGTCGTTCCTGTCTTTCCCGCTACAGGAAAAGAAATTCCCCTGCTTTTAAGCGATTTCCCCGTCCCTTCAGTGATCACACTCCTCAGCATATCGCTTATCAGATAAGCCTTTGCCGGAGAAATGACGTTCTTGATGGTCATATGCCTTCGCTCCAGGACATTCCCGTTTTCAGCTACAAGAGTTTTTAAGGACAGAGGATAGGGTTCCACGCCGTCAGAAGCGAATGTGCAGTAAGCCCTTGCCAATTCGAGGGGAACGACTTCGTAAGAACCCAACGCAAGGGATGGCTGTGGCTTTATGGGTGTTGAAAACTGAAATATATTTGCTGTATTCACGATTCGGTCAAGACCGACTTTCATCGCCAGATCAACCGTTGCCAGATTATCTGACCTTGCCAGAGCATCTCTCATTCTTATGCCATTTTCAGAAACAGGCCCCAGGCTATGCGGCGTCCATACCTTCCCCTCAACTTCATACTGCTTCGGACTATTGGAAAGCACCGTCGCCGGGGTAAATTGATCCAGACCCGTCAAATAGACAAATGGCTTAAATGCGCTGCCGGGTTGACGGTGCGCCTGTGACACCCTGTTAAACTGGCTTGTGCTGTAATCCCTGCCGCCGACCATGGCAAGAATACAACCGGTCTTCGGCTGCATCACAATTACGGCACCTTGAAGTTTCCGCTCCGGGTTGGAACGCATCAAGGAAGGATACATCTTTTCCAGGCGTGCCAATCCCTTTTCCAAAGTTTTTTCCGCCGCCTCCTGGACCTGCGTATCCAGCGTCGTGTAAATGGAGAGTCCCTGCGATGAAAGAACCTCGGCAGAGTACAGTGTGGGAAGCTGCTTTGAGAGATAGTCGACAAAGTAGGGTGCCTTTTTGCCGTACACAGTATATCCGACAGTTTTAATAGTTGCCGAGAGGGCGACCTCCATCTGTTCCCGGGAGATGTAACCGAGCTTTTCCATATCACGAAGGACTTTGTTTCTTTGATCCCTGCACTTCGTTATATTTATATAAGGAGAATATAGACCGGGGCTTTTAATAAGACCAGCGATAGTTGCCGCCTCCGCCAGTGTAAGGCTATCAATAGGCTTCCCAAAATAGAAGAATGAGGCTTCACCGACACCGTTGATTGATACGGAACCCTTCTGGCCGAGATAAATTTCATTCAGGTATATCTCGAGGATTTCTTTTTTCTTATACATGACCTCCATTATCAAGGCCATAAGCAGTTCCTTGCTTTTCCTGATAAATGTTCTCTCCGGTGTCAGGAAGTAGCTCTTGGCCAATTGCTGGGTCAGCGTTGACCCACCCTGTTTTATTGTCCCGTGCCGGACATTGACATATAAGGCCCGGAGAATGGACTGAAGATTGATTCCATGATGTTCATAGAATTTATTGTCTTCTGCTGTCAGAACGGCTTGAATAAGATATTCAGGAACTCGATCTATGGAAACAAGCTGCCGTTGTTGCCTTTCCGGGCCGAAAAACAGCATGATTTTTTCCGGCTCCAGTTCAAGAAGTGGCAGCTTTTCATTACGGTCATAACGGACTATTTCCTCAATTTCCTGATCCCGGAATGCAATTTTTAAGGGGAAGCCCTTGCGGTTTTTATCAGGCATTTCCAGGTCATGGAGATACAATTCAACGGCCGATCCCAGAATCCTCATTTCACCGCTCTTCCCTGGGACATGCCAGACATCACGATATTCGAGACGACGCAGTTTGCTTAAAAAGAGGGCACGGTTGATCCTCTGGCCGGGAAAGAGGATCGTGGTGTCGGAAAATACTTTTGACGGTATGCTCCACCTTCTTGTCGAGAATCGCTTACCTATCAAAAAAGAACTGTACAGGCAGTAGAGCAATACCCCGATGAAAACAAAAGCAAAAAAAAGGCTAAAGCATCTAATTATCCGCTCTTTTGTTATTATCGCAAAGATCGTTTGTTTCCGCTTCATATACTTATATAAACAAGATGTCTAAAAAACATCTCTCTTTCCACAAAGAGTATAATTGCTATTATCCCGGTTATAGGTGACCTTTAAAACATGCCGATTATAATATATCAACTGAACTTGGCAACATATCCATACATCACCCAGAAATGAGAAACACTTCCCATTATGACAAAAACATGAAAAATTTCATGAAACCCGAATACATTGGGCCAGGGGTTCGGCATTTTGACCGCATAGATGACAGCGCCGACTGTATAGAATAATCCCCCCAAGAGAACCCAGATGAATCCACCCATGTGCAGGGCCTTTATTAGCGGCCAAACACCGACAACAGCGAGCCACCCCATTATTACATAAATCGTTGTAGAGAACCAGCGTGGAGCCTGAATCCAGAATAACTTGAGAAACATCCCAATTACAGCCAACGCCCAGACACTGCCGAATAAACTCCATCCCCATGGACCCCGGAGCGGAATCAGGCATACAGGGGTGTACGTGGCCGCAATCAGAATAAATATCATTATGTGGTCCAATTTTCGCAGGTTCCGGATGCCATTTTCTGAAAGCGGCAGCCAGTGATATAAAGTGCTGGCCGTATAAAGCAGGATCATGCCGGTGCCGAATACCGAGAATGAGACAATGTGCCAGGGCTTAACCGGGTTCACGGATTTACAAATCAGTATGACGAGACCGGCAACAGCAAGGATAGCACCGATAAAGTGTGTCAAGCCGCTCATTGGATCTCTTAATTTTTTTATCAATCTTTTATGCCATCCTGAAGAATTTGCTGCATGTGTTTATAAATTTTCATGTAAATAATAAAACGGCGGCAGGAATAAATCAAGCAGGGGGAAACATACAGAGATTAATTCTTTAATTTAGCTATGCTTTCCAGATAAGGGGGAAAGGCAACTCCCGCCTCGGTGATAATGGCAGTTATATAGCGATTTGGCGTAACATCAAAGGCAGGATTATAGACATTAACTCCCTCGGGCGCCACTTTTACTCCCCGAATTGTCGTAATTTCTTCGCCATTTCTTTCCTCAATGGGTATTTCATCACCGCTCTGAATGGATACATCTATAGTTGACAGCGGTGCGGCCACGTAAAAGGGAATTCCATGTTCTTTAGCCAGTACAGCGATTGAATATGTGCCTATCTTGTTCGCCGCATCGCCATTGGCAGCAATCCGGTCCGCCCCGACGATGATCTTGTCGATTTTTCCCTGTTTCATCAGGAAGCCGGCCATGTTGTCGGCTATCAGTGTGGCAAGAATATTCTCCTTCGTGAGCTCCCAGGCCGTCAGCCGGGCCCCTTGGAGGACCGGTCTTGTTTCATCAACAAAGACATGTATTTTTTTCCCTTCTTCGAAGGCGGCCTTGATCACACCGAGGGCCGTCCCGCAACCTGCCGTTGCCAGCGCACCGGCATTACAGTGTGTGAGTATACTATCGCCATCCCTGATCAGTGATCTTCCATTGACTCCGATCCTGCGGTTGATGGCAATATCCTCCTCACAGATGCGGACAGCTTCCTCCACAAGGGCCTTCTTTATCTGATCCGGATGCAGCGGCAGTACTTCTTCGAAGCGCCTTTTCATCCTCTCTATAGCCCAAAAGAGATTCCTTGCCGTGGGGCGCGTACGGGAAAATTGTTCGCAGATTTCATAGAAAGCTGCCTTCAGGTCTTTTTTCGATGAGAGAGAAAGCTGTAGTGTGCCGAGGGCAATCCCCAGGGCAGCGGCTACGCCGATGGCCGGTGCACCGCGAATAGTCATATCCTTGATGGCGGCGACAACATCTCTATAATCCGTAAATCTCAGGTATTGCTCTTCATTGGGAAGGGCATTCTGGTCGATCATTACTACCTCATCGTTCTCCCAGAATACCGTTCTGATGTCGCTTTGCATTTTATTTGTTTTTAACCTTCTCGAGAACTTTTACACAACTGAAAATTGTCAGCGGAAGTCATGTAATTTATGCGAGATGCTTATTTCCCTGCTAACATCTTTTTCAGGAGTTCATTAATGAGCTGTGGGTTGGCCTTACCCTGGGTAGCCTTCATAACCTGGCCGACAAAGTACCCGAAAAGTTTTTCTTTCCCTCCACGGTACTGCTGGACCTGGGCCGGATTTGCCTCTATAACATCGGCAATTGTTTTTGCCAGTGCTTTTTCATCGGTGATCTGAACCATGTCCTTTTCTTCGATAATCATCTTGGGCGGTTTACCGGTCCTGTACATCTCTACAATAATATCCTTGGCCATCTTGCCGCTGATGGTTCCGTCTTCAATGAGGAGAATCATTTCCGCGAGTGACTTGGGCGAGATTGGACATTCCCTGATGTCCCTTTTTTCCTCATTGAGAAATCGGAGAACATCCCCCATGACCCAGTTGCTGGCAATTTTCGGTTTCCCGGAAAGCGTCGCCACTTCTTCGAAGTACTCGGCAAGGGCTCGGCTTGACGTCAATACCCCAGCGTCATATGGCGGTATCTGATAGTCTCTGATAAATCTTTCCCGTTTCTCCAGGGGCAATTCAGGCAGGCTGATTTTTACATCCTTTATCCATTCATGATCAATTACAATGGGAACAAGGTCGGGATCGGGGAAATAACGGTAATCGTGAGCCTCTTCCTTGCCCCGCATGGATTGCGTAACCCCCTGTGAATCATCCCACAGTCTGGTTTCCTGGATCACTTCCTGACCATTCTCAAGGATGTACTGCTGCCGTCTGATCTCATACTCCAAGGCTCGCTGGACGTTCCTGAAAGAGTTCATATTTTTCAGTTCTGTCCGCGTGCCAAAGGCCTTTTCACCTTTGGGTCGGAGGGATACATTGGCATCACAGCGGAAACTTCCCTCTTCCATATTGCCGTCGCAGATCTCCAGATAGACCAGTATTTCATGGAGTCTCCTGAGATAGGCAGCTGCCTCCTCGGCACTCCTCATATCCGGCTCACTGACAATTTCGATCAGCGGTACTCCTGTACGATTCAGATCGACATAACTCGACGGCAGATGCTCATCGTGCAGAAGCTTCCCCGCGTCTTCCTCCATGTGGATCCGGGTAATGCCTATCCTCTTCTTCCCGCCGTCCAGTCCAATGTCCACATACCCATGTTCTGACAGTGGCTGTGCATACTGGGAAATCTGATATCCCTTGGGGAGGTCAGGATAGAAATAGTTTTTTCTCGCAAAATTACATGATTCGTTGATCCTGCAGTTCGTCGCCAGGGCCATTTTCATCGTATACTCGACCACTGTCTTATTCAAAACGGGCAGTACCCCCGGCATCCCCATGCAAATGGGACAGGTATGCGTGTTGGGATCAGCCCCAAACTTAGTCGAGCAGCTGCAGAAAATTTTTGATTTTGTCAGGAGCTGGGCATGAACTTCCAGCCCTATGACTGGTTCATACGCCATCAGAGTGCCGGTCTCCTTTTTTCAGGGTTTGTGTGCCTTTCAAAAGCAGATGCCGCCTGGATCAACTTGCCTTCTTCAAAGTGTCCCGCCAGAAACTGCGCGCCGATAGGCAGACCATCTTTTGTAAATCCGCATGGCACCGATATCCCCGGTATCCCCGCCAGGTTTGTTGATATGGTGAAAATGTCGGAAAGATACATCTGGAGAGGATCGTCCATTTTCTCGCCGATTTTAAAGGCCGGGGTGGGGGATGTCGGAGTAAGGATCACGTCACATTGTTTGAAGGCCTCCTCAAAATCCCGTTTGATCAGCGCCCGCACCTGGGACGCCTTCTTATAGTAGGCATCGTAATAGCCTGAAGACAGCGCGTACGTCCCGATCATTATCCGCCTTTTCACCTCAGCGCCGAAACCCGCCGAGCGTGTTTTTTTGTACATATCCAGGAGATCCCTGCCGTCCTGAGACCGGAAGCCGTATTTCACACCGTCATAGCGGGCCAGATTGGAGCTCGCCTCCGCGGGAGCAATGATATAATAAACAGCCAGACAGTACTTCGTATGGGGAAGGGATATCTCAATGCACTCAGCCCCGTCCTTCTCAATAGCTGAAATACTTCTCTTCATTGCATCCATGACTTCCGGGTCTATCCCTTCTATAAAGTACTCCTTCGGAATACCAACCCTCCAGCCGTTAATACCCCGTGAGACAAATTCCCGGTAGTCGGGCACATCCATGGAAACTGAAGTCGATTCCCTTGGGTCGTAACCGGCAATAGCATTCATCATGATAGCACAATCTTCCACATCCTTGGTGAAAGGACCGATCTGATCCAGGGATGAGGCAAAGGCGATAAGTCCATAACGTGACACCCTGCCATAGGTGGGTTTTAACCCGACGACGCCGCATAGCGCCGCTGGCTGCCTGATAGAGCCGCCTGTATCGGACCCGATAGAGGCGATACACTCATCGGCAGCGACAGCCGCCGCAGAACCGCCGCTCGACCCGCCCGGGATTCTCTCCAGGTCCCAGGGGTTTCTCGTAATCCCAAAATAAGAGGTCTCAGTTGATGAACCCATGGCGAACTCATCCATGTTGGTCTTCCCGGTAAATACCGCACCTGCTTCTTTTAATTTTTCCACTACGGTCGCATTATACGGCGGGATATAATTATGCAGGATGTGGGATCCGCATGTTGTCAAAAAACCCTTCGTACATACGATATCCTTAAGGGCAACAGGTATGCCAGTTAAGGGTTTGATGTCTCCCGTCTTAATAAATTGGTCGGCCTTTGCCGCCTCCTCGAATGCATACTCCTTCATGACGGTAATATATGCATGGACGCTACCTTCTACAGCATCAATCCTATCGAACACGGACTTGACTATATCAGACGAAGAAACTTCTTCCGACCTGATCAGTTTCTGCAACTCGTGAATCGTTAACTGATTGAGTTCCATACGCTTTATGCTACTCTATAACTTTCGGTACACGGAAAAAGGGGCCACGTGCCTCGGGGGCATTGGATAGGGAAAGTTCCTGGCTGAGGGATTCTATGACAACGTCATCTCTGAAAGCGTTCTGCAGAGAAATTGCATGGCTTACCGGTTCGACTCCTGCTGTATCCACCTGATTCAACATCTCCATATACATAAGGATATCATTTAGCTGCGAAGTGAATTTTGCCTTTTCTTCTTCACTGAAATCAAGCCTTGCCAGATGAGCAACATACTCCACTTCATCTTTTGTAATCTTCAATTCCATCTCCTTAATTACACACTTTAAAACAGCCGCCAGATGGGATTCGCCTGATCAATAACTCTCTTTATCACCGGATCTATATTGCTACTTGCCTCCTGTTCAACGCGGGCAAGTACATCATCTGATACATGAGTGCCATCACACATTTCTTTAAGCACAGATTTTATCGACTCTGCCAGACCAGTAAGGTGGTATCCTCCTTCCAGGGTTACAACCACTTTTCCCCCACAGCATTTATCTGCAATATCCATCAGCATCCTGGTCATACAGGCAAAACCGTCGGGTGTTACTTTCATACCACCTAAAGGGTCCTTGTAATAAGGATCAAATCCTGCTGAAATCAACACCAGGTCAGGCTTGAACTTCATGGATAGGGGGCATATTATTTTTCTAAAAATCTTGACATACTGGGCATTATCTGTTCCGGGCCTCAGAGGTACATTTATGTTAAAACCAAGACCCTTCCCGCGACCGATTTCCTCTATGGCGCCGGTACCAGGATAGTACGGATACTGGTGTGTTGAGAAATACAAAACCTTCGGATCTTCATAAAATTGCGCCTGCGTACCGTTACCATGATGCAGATCCCAATCGACAATCAGAATTCTATCCATTTTATGTTTCACGATTGCATGCATTGCACCTATGGCGACATTGTTGAATATACAGAATCCCGCTGCATTCGACACCCCTGCATGATGCCCGGGAGGCCTGATGAGGGCAAAAGCATTTTCAACTTCCCGGGAAAGAACACTGTCAATGGCATTACAAAGTCCTCCCACCGCTAATTTTGCTACGTCATATGACTCCGGCGTCGTTGCTGTATCCGGGTCAAGGGAGACAAATGGCTGACCTGCCGTACTGGCTACCAGATTTATGTATGAAGGAGAATGAATCAACGCAATCTCTTCATGGGTAGCATAGCGCGGTGCAATCTCAATAAATTGCCCAGCCATATCGGGGGCTTCAAGAATGGCATGGGTCGCGCCAAGCCTCTGCGGCGATTCCGGATGACCAAATCCGGCGTCATGCCTTAAATATCTTTCATCCTTAACAATACCCGTTTTTCGAGACATAGGCCACCAGCCCTGGAAGGATTTTGTTCATAGGTTCAGGCTTTTAACATAAAAGTAGCGAGAACGCAAAAATTTTCCAAAGATGGGAACAGCGGTCCCGATTTTTGGAAAATCATTGACAAATATATAATTCCATATATATTTGAACACTCTGTAGTAAAAAAAGGTCGAAATCATGTTTGGAATAGGCTTGCCGGAACTAATCGTTATAGCCATTGTCGCCCTGCTTGTCGTGGGTCCTAAAAAGTTGCCGGAGCTTGCCAAGTCCCTGGGTAAAGGGCTCACCGAATTTAAAAAGGCAGCCGAAGATGTTACGGAAAATATAAAAGATACGCTGAAGCCGGATGATATTAAAAAAGATGTTGACGACTTCAAAAATTCACTCCTGTTTGGCAAAAAAGAAGACCAGGAGGAGCATAAGCAATCTTCACCTGCCGGAGAAGAAAAGAGAGAACACGCCCCCAAAGCTTCCGATAATAAAATTACATCTTGATAAATCTACTAAGAATTCAATTTAAAAGGAGATGCGTGATACTTAATCTATGGAAGACCCTGTAGAAGAAAAAATGCCTTTCACCGCTCATCTGGGGGAACTAAGAACCAGACTCATACGTGCACTAATCGCGGTCGGTATTGGTTTTGGTGTTTGCTGGTATTTTAAAGACTGGTTATTCCAAATCATTACAAGACCTCTCTACCAGGTCTTGCCACAGAACAGTTTTATGATATATACAAGTCTGCCGGAGGCGTTTTTCAACTACATGAAAATCTCCTTCTTTGCGTCCCTCTTTCTGACGAGCCCATTCACGCTGTATCAGCTATGGAAGTTCATATCACCCGGTCTCTACAAGTCGGAAAAGAAATATGTGATCCCCTTCGTCATTACCTCTACCCTGTTATTTATCGCAGGGGTCCTCTTCGGATATTTTCTTGCTCTCCCCCCGGCATTTGGCTTTTTTGTGGAATTTTCATCAGACTTCCTCAAGCCCATGTTTACGCTAAGGGAGTATCTCTCTCTGGCTCTGAAACTACTGCTGGCTTTTGGACTGTCTTTTGAACTCCCTGTCTTGATCTTTTTCATGGCCAAGATCGGAGTGGTAAATGCGAAAATGTTAGCCAAAAACAGGCGATATGCCATCCTTATAATATTTATTGCCGCTGCTATCCTGACGCCTTCCCCTGATGCACTCACCCAGATCATTATGGCTATTCCTTTAATAGGACTTTACGAAATCGGAATAATTGTGGCAAAATTTGCCGTAAAGAAACAACCCAAAACCGACGATATAAAAAACACCCCAGAGGAAGCATGACGTTTAAGAATAAAATATTTCATTTTAAACTCCCCAGTCTTGGGACAACATTATTAGTTATCATTCTTAGCTGCATAATACTGGCTATTATCGGAAGCAGCATCGTTTACTATGCCCTTCTAAAGGAGATGCCGAGTATTGCCGCCTTGAAGGACTACCGTCCCAGCATCGCCACACGAGTATATGCTGATAACAATGAACTCATTGACGAGTTTTTTATGGAAGATAGAAAAATAATTCGTCTTTCCGAGGTTCCCAAGGTAGTCATTCAGGCCTTTGTGGCTGCAGAAGATGCAAGGTTTTATCAGCATACGGGCCTTGACCTGCTTAGTATTATGAGGGCGCTGTATAAAAATATCGAGGCAGGGCGCATTGTCCAAGGGGGAAGCACCATAACTCAACAGGTGGCCAAATCTCTCTACCTATCTTCAGAAAAGAGGTTCATGAGAAAGCTTAAAGAGGCTATCTTAGCCTATAAAATAGACAAATATCTTACCAAAGATGAAATCATGAACCTCTACCTGAACCATATATATTTAGGTCACGGTACTTACGGTATTGAGGCGGCGTCTGAGGGATATTTTGGTAAAAGCGCCAAATATCTGACCCTGCCTGAGGCCGCACTTCTGGCCGGCCTTCCCAAGGCACCCACAAGTTATTCGCCATTCCTCCATTTTGACAAAGCCCGCCAGAGGCAGGCTTATGTGCTGGACAGGATGGTTGATGACGAATATATCACCCGGGCGGAAAAAGAACGGGCATTGGCAACACCCCTCAGACTGAAATCTGTCAGACCGAAGGAAAAAATTGCCCCTTATTTTATCGAAAATGTACGAAAGTACATTATGGATAAATACGGCAGCGAAGTTTTATATAGGGAGGGCCTTGAGGTCTATACTACGCTCAATATAGATATGCAGAAAGCGGCACGGGATGCTGTGGAAAGGGGACTTCAAGAATTGGAAGCCCGTGAGGGATACGAGAAGGGACTTGTTCAGGGAGCCCTCTTGTGTATGGAGGTGAAGACTGGCGCTATCACGGCCATGATTGGGGGAAGGGATTTCAAAAAAAGTGAATTCAATCGTGCCACCCAGTCAAGGAGGCAGGCAGGTTCCGCTTTCAAGCCGTTCATATATACAGCAGCTTTCGACAAAGGAATGACGCCATCAACGCAGATCCTGGATTCTCCCATCATCTATGAAGACAGGTCGTCGCCCGATGGTTTCTGGAAACCAAAAAACTTTGACGGAAAATTTAATGGGCCGACCACTCTTAGAAACGCCCTTGTCCAGTCACGGAATATCATTACAATCAAAATCCTGCAGGATATCGGCGTTGATTACGCTACCGATTATGCCAGCAATATGGGCATAACTTCACCACTCACAAAGAACCTGACCCTGGCACTGGGAACGTCCGGCATCACCCTACAGGAAATGGTCAGGGGCTATGGTGTTCTGGCAAATCAGGGTAAAAGGGTCGTTCCATTTTTTATTAAGAAGATAGTTGATCGCACGGGTCAAGTCTTTGAAGAAGCGCAGGTGATCAGTGAGCAGGTCATCGACCCCCGCATCGCCTTCATTTCATCATATGTCATGCAGGATGTCGTGGAAAGTGGAACAGGAAGAAGGGTGAAAAGCATCGGCAGGCCCGTAGCCGGAAAGACAGGAACAACGGATGATATGCGCGATGCGTGGTTCATAGGTTTTACACCTTCACTGGTGGCTGGTGTTTGGGTTGGCTTTGACCAGGAAAGATCCCTTGGCAAGCAGGAAGTGGGAGGCAGGGCTGCAGCGCCCATTTGGCTCTATTTCATGGAAAAAGTCGTTCAAGGCAAACCGGTAGAAATCTTTCCTGTCCCGGATGGAATTGTTTTCATCAAGGTAGACCCGCACACGGGCATTCCGGCGACACGGTCAACTCAAGGTGCCATCTTTGAAAGTTTCCTTGAAGGTACAACCTCGAGCGGTGCTGTACCCATGGAGACCGACGAGACGCAGGAAAATCTGAAAAAAGAAAGTAATGATGCCTCCCCGTTAAAGAGATAAGAGAAAACAATCTTTGATAGATATATGTCGTCAGTCCAAGTCTCTGCCTTGAACAAAAGATCGACCAAGGCATAACCGACTACCGGCATATTTTTTTAAGAAACGCCTTTGATATACCGATACACTTTGTATAAAGAAAGTCATATAAATTAAAAAATACTTGACAATTTCAAATTTTATAGTAGAGTTTTTATATAAAATGACAATGGTAAACATATGATCCATCGCAACCTGAGCAGCATTCCGATTGTAGCCGTAGTGGTAGTACTTGTACTGAGGGGGACCGCTGCTCGGTTTCTGTGATGGAGTGACATAGAAACAATGAGCCGCGGGGCCCCTCGAACCCGCGGCTTTTTTTATACTTGAAAAGCCGCTGTTAAGAAGAATTTGCGGCTTTTTTGTTGTCTAAAGAATTAAGAAAATTGAAGGAAGAGAAAATATGGAAACCATCGGTGCAGATATCATCATACAAATCCTCAGAGAGGAAGGAACGGACGTTATCTTCGGTTACCCCGGTGCAAACACACTGCCCTTGCACGACCGCCTGACGAACAGCCAGATCCGCCATTATCTCATGCGTCATGAACAGGCGGCAGCCCACGCCGCCGACGGCTACGCGCGCGCCACCGGGAAGGTAGGTGTATGCCTCGCAACGTCGGGCCCGGGAGCAACCAACCTGGTAACCGGTATTGCCACAGCCTATATGGACTCAACGCCCATGATCGCCCTGACCGCGCAGGTGAGTACAAGCCTTCTTGGCCAGGACGCTTTTCAGGAAACTGATATTATCGGGATTACAATGCCGATCACCAAACACAGCTACCAGGTACATGATGTGAATGATATTGCTCCCACACTCAGACAGGCCTTTGAACTGGCCAAGACCGGGAGGCCCGGTCCTGTCCTTGTTGATCTGCCCCGCGATATTCTGGCGTCTAAATGCGAACCGGTGGAAAAACAATCGGCCTCTGCAGTGAAAGCAAACGGCAGGGTCGTAGAAGACCCGGAACAACTGGAGAAGATCGCCAGGTCTTTAAATCAGAGCGAAAGACCGATTCTCATTATCGGTGGGGGGGTCAAGCTGAGCAATTCATTTCACCTGATCCGTGAGCTTATAGAAAAGGCAAAAATCCCCTTCGTGACGACAATGATGGGTGTTGGTTCCGTCGATTCCACCAACGGGTATAACCTTGGCCTGATCGGAACTCACGGTAACGAGCTGGCAAACAAAATGGTGCATCAGTGCGATTTCATTCTTGCCGTGGGTACCCGTTTCTCAGATCGCAGTACCGCGCAAATCGAAGAATTCGCACCCCTGGCAAAAATAGCCCAGATCGATATCGATCCCACATCAATCGGCAAGAGCATTAAGATCAATTTACCTTACATCGGTGATATTAATGAAACACTCACGGCTTTGCTGCCCCTCATTGATGAGAAGGAAAAGTCGGAGTGGCTGCAGAGGATCGATGCGGAAAGGGACACAATTATACAAAAAGTGTCAGACAGCGGCTGCGGGCAGGCTGGAGATTTCATCCGCATGGTTCAGGACGCCATGCCGAGGGAAACAACGGTAACCGCAGACGTGGGACTCAATCAGATATGGACAATCCGCACATGGAGGCCGAGAGGCCCCCGCAGCCTGATCACCAGCGGCGGGATGGGCACGATGGGATTCAGCCTGCCTGCTTCAATCGGCGTCAAGGTCGGCATACCGGAAAGGGCCGTTGTGGCTATCACGGGTGACGGCGGGTTCTACATGAATATCCAGGAGCTGGCAACAATCGGCTATTATAATCTGCCTATTAAGATTATCGTCATCAATAACGGCCACCTGGGGATGATCCGCCAGATACAGTATCATTTCTACAATGGCCGGTTCAACACCATCGATCTGGGAAGAAACGTTGATTTCGTTGCAGTCGCCCGAGGCTTCGGTATACAGGGCTGCAGGATAGCCCTAGAGGAAGATCCCAAATGCGGAATCGAAAAGATGGCCACTTCTGATGGTCCGTTTTTACTGGAAGCTGTAGTCGATCCGGAAAATTATGTCTATCCCATCATACCGCCCGGATGCTCAAATATAGAGATGATGTATGAAAGACTTGCTTGATTAATAGATATGCTACGGAGGACATACTGTGTTTAGAAAAAAACGCGAACAGGAACAGACCATATCCATTTTAGTCAACAACCAGCCAGGCGTGCTGTCCCGCGTAGGGGGCGTATTCGGCCGTCACGGATACAACATCAAAAGCCTATGCGTGGCGGAAACTGCAAACCCCGAAATTTCGAGGATTACTTTGACCAGTGAATCGGATCCTGATTTTACGGAAAAAATAAAAAAACAACTGGACAAACTTGTAGACGTTATTGAAGTCTCCGACCTCTCGGGACAGGCCTTCATCCAAAGAGAACTGATGCTGATCGGTGTTACGGTAAAAGAAGGAGCGCAGTCAGAAATCCTGCGGGCGATTGAAACGTTTGGCTGCAGTATAGTTACCATGACTCCCGATTATTTTATCCTGGAAATAACAGGCACTCAGGATGAAACAGCTGCAGTCTTAAAATTCTTTCAATCATTTGGTGTTGAAGAAACGAACAGAACCGGAACAATTGGCGTGCAACGTAGCAGACCTAAAGGAAAAACCTGAAAAAAATATTCTTGACAATGCTAAAAGAGCCTGTTAAAAGCCATGTCAAATGAGGATTAATCAGATGTTTGAGCTGAACGTAGTAACCATCGCCATAATTATCGGGATAATTATTCCCTTCCGGAAAGGGGCTGGCTGATGGTTTGCGTTTAGCACATATTTTGCAACTAAAACCGTTACCAGCTAAAGGTAACGGTTTTTTTTTGGAGAAAGTATGAATAGATACTTACAAAAGTACCAAGAATCAAAAAAAGGGGGTTTATGAGTGAAATTAACAGGAGCACAAGTTCTTTTCAATGCCTTGGAGCAGGAGAATGTCGATACCATCTTCGGCTTTCCGGGCGGTGCCGTACTCGATATCTTTGATGAACTGTACAGGAGGAAAACCAGGAATATTTTAGTCCGGCACGAACAGGGCGCCATACATGCAGCTGACGGCTACGCGAGGGCTTCCGGCAAGGTTGGCGTCTGCCTGGTCACATCGGGACCGGGCGCCACCAATACAGTTACCGGCATTGCCAATGCCTTTATGGATTCCATTCCGGTTGTCGTACTTACGGGGCAGGTGGCGACATCGCTGATCGGCGGTGACGCGTTTCAGGAAGTGGACATCACCGGTATTACAAGACCATGCACCAAGCATAACTTTCTTGTCAGACGGATTGAAGACCTGGGACGGACCGTCAGAGAAGCCTTTTTTATTGCCCGTTCCGGACGTCCCGGACCTGTCTTGATTGATATTCCCAAGGATGTCACGAGGTCTCTTATAGAAGAGGACGCAATATCCTGGTCATTAAGCCTTCCTAATAATGGCAAAGAGACATCCATCGAAAAAGAGTGTGCGACAGCCCTCGATATGATTAGGCAATCTGAAAGGCCGCTTATTATCTCCGGCGGCGGTATAATGCTTGGGCGGGCATGGGATGAATTAAGAGAATTCGTGAAAGCGCTCAACATCCCCATTACCTCTACACTGATGGGACTCGGGGCCTTTCCTGCCACAGACCCTCACTGGCTTGGCATGCCGGGGATGCACGGCACCTATTATGCCAACATGGCCATTAGCAATTGCGACCTGATGATTGCCATCGGCATGCGGTTTGATGATCGTGTTACCTCAAAGCTGGATGCGTTTGCGCCCCACGCCAAGGTTATCCACATCGATATTGACCCGGCATCAATCGATAAATTTGTGAAGACACATCTGTCAATTACCAGTGACTGTAAGCCTGTATTACAGCTTCTTAATAAATGGATTGCCGATGATAAATTCGTGATCCCGGAAGCGCAGACAAAGGCGTGGCATGACCAGATTGAGAAATGGAAAAAACATGCACCCATGACATACTGCCAGGCTGACAAAATTAAACCGCAGCATGTGGTTGACACACTGTACCGGCTCACAAAGGGCAAGGCTATCATCACGACAGAGGTGGGACAGAACCAGATGTGGGCTGCGCAATTCTATTGCTTTGATTATCCCAATTCCTTTATTTCATCGGGCGGTCTGGGCACGATGGGTTTCGGCTTTCCTGCGGCAATAGGCGCGCAGGTCGCCTGCCCGGACAGAATTGTAGCGGATATTGCCGGTGACGGAAGTATCCAGATGAACATTCAGGAACTGGCAACAGCTGTCAATTACGATCTCCCAGTTAAAATAGTCATCTTAAATAACGGTTTCCTGGGCATGGTGCGCCAGTGGCAGGAATTGTTTTATGGGAAACGGTATTCTCATAGTAATATACGCAATGTCCCTGATTTTGTAAAACTGGCGGAAGCCTACGATGCCGTCGGCCTGCGGGCAACCCGTCCCGAAGAGGTGGAGACCATATTACGGCAGGGTCTTGATACGGACAGGACGGTGGTAATGGATTTTCATGTTGAACCCGAAGAAGGCGTGTACCCCATGGTTTCGCCGGGTGCAGCACTGACGGATATGGTTTTGAACAAATGATATGTACCGGAAGAGATATCAAAAACTTAAAGAGGGGATTTAACATATGGAAGTGAAAGAGAACACAATTTCAATCCTGGTAAACAACAAACCTGACGTCCTGGCAAGGATTGCAGGAACCTTCAGCGGCCGGGGATTCAATATTGAAAGCATCTCGGCAAACATCACCAGGAATCCTGACATTACCAGGATCATCATAACAACACTCGGTAATCGGGAAACCGTAATAAAACTTGAAAAGCAGCTGACAAAAATCATCGACGTCCTTGAAGTAAGGGATCTGACGCGAATTGATTCAGCCTGCAGGGAGATGATCCTGGTGCGGATGAAATTAACCGAGGCGAGTCAAGGAAAAATTATGCAAACTATTGACACACTCAAATGGAAAGTTGTAAGTATGGATGCCGATACCTGTATTCTGGAAGTCACAGGCAATAAAGAGGACATTGATAACGCCCTGGCCATCTTGGAGAAAATGGGGATGGATGATTTTACCAGAACAGGAGTTATCGCCCTGGAGCGTCATAAATAGTAGCAGTTCAAGAGTTATTTAAAGTATAAGCCACATCGCACTTTTGATAATTTAATCATCACATTGAGGAGGTAGTTTATATGCCAAAAATAAACATAGGCGGAGTCATGGAAGAGGTTGTCACCTCTGAGGAATTTACACTTGAAAAGGCACGGAAGGTGCTCAAGGATGAAATTGTCGCTGTCATCGGTTACGGCGTACAGGGACGCGGCCAGGCTTTAAACATGAAAGATAACGGAATCCGTTGTATCGTCGGTGAGGGAGAATACAACTGGCAAAAGGCCATCGATGAAGGCTTTATCCCCGGCAAGACCCTGTTCCCGCCAATAGAAGCGGCCAAGCGCGGCACCATTATACAGTATCTGATGTCTGATGCGGGCCAGAAGGTCATGTGGCCGGAACTCAAGCCTCAACTGACGAAGGGAAAGGCCCTCTACTTTTCTCATGGATTCTCTGTTGTTTATAAAGAACAGACCGGTGTGATTCCTCCCGCCGATATCGATGTCATTCTGGTGGCGCCAAAAGGTGCGGGGCGTACCGTGCGTGACAACTTTCTTGCCGGAAGCGGCATAAATTCCAGTTATGCCGTCTTCCAAGATGCCACAGGAAAAGCCCTGGAAAGGACCCTAGCCGTTGGTATTTCCATAGGGTCGGGATACCTGTTCCCTACTACCTTTGAACAAGAAGTTTACAGCGATCTAACAGGTGAGCGCGGCGTCCTCATGGGATGTCTGGCCGGAGTACTGGAGGCCCAGTATAACGTCTTGCGTAAGCACGGCCACAGTCCAAGTGAGGCCTTCAACGAAACCGTCGAAGAGCTGACCCAGAGCCTCATGCCCCTCGTCGCTCAAAACGGTATGGACTGGATGTACGCGAATTGCAGTACAACGGCCCAACGTGGTGCATTGGACTGGAAAGACAAATTCCGTGATGCAGTGGCACCCGTTTTCGATGAATTATACGACCGGGTGGCATCCGGAAAAGAAACTGCCATTGTCCTGGAAGTGAATTCAGCTCCTGACTACAGAGAGAGACTGCAGAAAGAACTCGATGCAATGAAAAACAGCGAGATGTGGCTTGCAGGTGCTGTGGTGCGGTCTCTGAGGCCAGAGCGCAGAAAGAAATAGCTAGGCATTGTAAAAAGTCCATATGCTGTGTTGCGCTTCATCCTTCGTCATTGCGACGTACATCCCAGTACGCCTCTTTCCTCAGGATTCGCACACCTTGCCTCTGGAACTTTTTACTTAGCCGCAAGTTTATTACTGTACGTTGGATGTAAAAAAAGAGAAAGAATAGCACCTCACCCTAATCACTGTTTACACGTAATGTAAGGAGGAAAGCATGCGAAGCGACCTGATGAAAAAAGGGCTGGAGCGGGCACCACACAGATCTTTATTCAAAGCCATGGGGTACACCGATGAAGAAATCGCACGGCCGTTGATCGGCGTGGTAAACTCCGCCAATGAAATCATACCCGGCCATATTCATTTGGATATAATCACCGAAGATGTAAAATCAGGTATCCGCATGGCGGGGGGAACGCCTGTGGAATTTCCCGTCATTGGTGTATGTGACGGGATTGCCATGGGACATACCGGTATGAAATACTCCCTTGCCAGCCGGGAGCTCATCGCCGATTCCATTGAAGTTATGGTAATTGCCCATCCCTTTGATGCCCTGGTCATGATCCCCAACTGCGATAAGATCATCCCTGGGATGCTGATGGCGGCGCTTCGCCTGAACATCCCCACCATCTTCATCAGCGGTGGCCCCATGATGGCAGGAACCCTGGAAGGAAAAACTGTGGACCTCATCAGTGTCTTCGAGGGTGTGGGAAGGGTAAAAACCCGCCAGATGAAAGAGCAATATCTCAAGGCTTTGGAAGACTGCGCCTGCCCGGGCTGTGGATCCTGCTCCGGTATGTATACGGCAAATTCCATGAATTGCGTCACTGAGGCCCTAGGCCTCGGTCTACCCGGAAACGGGACGGTACCCGCTGTTCAAGCAGCCCGGCAGCGTCTTGCAAAGCAGGCCGGCATGAAAATCATGGAGCTTCTCGATAAAGATATCCGTCCTAGGGATATAGCCACTTTAAAAGCCTTTAAAAATGCCATCGCCGTGGACATGGCCCTGGGGTGCTCAACCAATACGGTCCTGCACATTCCCGCCATCGCCCACGAAGCAGGAATCAAACTTGATCTGGATCTGTTCAATGATATCAGCAGAAAGACTCCCAATCTCTGCAAGCTAAGCCCCGCAGGGCAGCACCATCTGGAAGACCTGGACATGGCAGGGGGTATCCAGGCTGTAATGAAGGAAATAAGTCAACTTGGTGTCATCAATCTGAATGTCATGACGGTAACAGGGAAAACAGTCGGCAAGAACCTGAAAGATGCCAGGGTGTTGAACCAAGTAGTCATCCGGCCCTTAGATAAACCTTATACGAAAGAGGGGGGCATTGCCATACTAAGAGGAAATCTGGCTCCTGACGGTGCTGTCGTGAAACAGTCCGCTGTCGCAGAAAACATGCTCGTCAATGAAGGCAGGGCCCGCGTCTTCGACTCTGAGGATGATGCTATTGCTTCTATACTTGGCGGAAAGATCAAACCTGGTGATATTGTCGTCATCCGTTATGAAGGCCCGAAAGGAGGACCCGGTATGCGGGAGATGTTGGGACCGACATCAGCTATCGCCGGCATGGGGCTCGATACGACAGTGGCTCTCCTGACGGACGGAAGGTTCAGTGGCGGTACGCGCGGCGCTGCCATAGGTCACATCTCCCCGGAGGCTGCCGAGGGAGGACCCATCGGCCTAATAAAGGAAGGTGATATTATCGCCATCGATATCCCGAAAAAAACAATTACCCTCAAGGTCAGCCCGGAGGAATTAAAAAAGAGACAGGCAAAATTCAAACCCCGGCCTCCGGCAATCAAAAGCGGTTACCTCGTCAGATATGCCAGAATGGTTACGTCCGCCAGCACCGGTGCCATCTTTAAAGACTAAACGAGTCTAATATTTTTATTATCGCCAGCATGTTAGGGAGAGTGTTCAATCAGCCGATGGATACTCTCCCTTTTTATTGTCCGGTAATGACATGGCTGTTGAATATGCGTAAGCTTGTCAACAAATTGACATCATTTGCAATCAGTAGCAACTTAATAAAGAAATCCGGCATCAGTTGCTCTCTATTCTAACTAGCTATATTTTATCATTTTTTGCTTATTTATATAATACTTCCTACCATTATGCTACCAATATGGCATAGTTAGTGCAAATTACTTTAAATTGAGAACAAAGTCCCGGTATGTCTTCTCACAAGAAACACATAAAGAACATTGTTCGCATAAAGAAAATCGAGTGAAAAGGAGGAATATGAAATGAATATTCAACAGGTTCGCAAAATTGCAAAGATATGGGGTGTCGAAACAAATCACGGCCGCAAAAAGGGAGACATTATCAGGGAAATTCAGCTAAGAGAAGGTTACTCGCCGTGTTTTGATACGAGAGATACATGTGCCGAGGATTGCCTGTGGAAAAAAGACTGTATAAAACTCAAATGATTTCAGATCCCGGCTAAGAGGCAGGTTTTAATCTTTTCGATTTTGCAACATTAAAACACAATGACAGCTGAATAATGCAATGTTAATTCTTATTCCCATCAAGTTGGTGTGAAACTTATGACAATAGAAGAGCGCCCTGAATTGAAAGAGATCGAATACTTGAAACACTCTCTTGAAGAAGCCGAGATTATCAAAACCGGCATGAAGTTGGTGTTAATGAATCCCTCTCTAAATTCTGACTGCAAGGATGAGTACGAGAAGGCATTCTTGAAGCTAAATGATAAAATCAGAGAACTGAAAATAAAGATGGATTGCGCACAAAAAACGACTCTCTTGTCTAAGAACAGTAAATATGAATCTTAATTTGGAAGGATGTACATAATTTCAACATCAAGTATCGGAAAACGCACGCCGGTACTTCTCGTCTAGAAGCTGGTTTATGCTTTCCATAACGATCGCTGTTACCTCTTCAAAACGTTTCTTGTATTTTATCTGTGATTCTTTGGACAGGAGCTTGAATTTCTCTTCTATGCGGAATTCTTCGAGCTGATCGTCCAGAGAGAGCGGCTTGCCCACACGGTACGTGATGACACCACTCTTTGCGAAGGGAAGACTCCCGGTGTAGACAGCGTCCGAATTATTGCAGCCGACAGGAATGATCTTTTTACCCGTGGCGAGCGCCACTTGCGCAAGGCCGGTCCTTCCTTCACCAAGCGTGGTGCCGCGTGTTCCTTCCGGAAAAATGATGAGATTGAGCCCTTTCTCACACAAGGCCTTCCAACTCAAGGATGCCACACTTTCCATGATGAGCTCATAGTAGCTGCTGATGAATTCGACAAACTGCTCCCCCATCGCACTCATGGCTTCGGCGGCCACCTTAGGATATTGTTCAACCTTTTCATACCTGCCGTCAATCATATCTTTAATCGCCCTATAGAGACTGCTGTCAGGCCTCGTCCTGAATTTTTTTTTGTAGAACTCTTCAATCAGATACTTCATGGACGGCACGGGGATCATATTGCAGAGATCGAGACCCTTCGCAAGTAAGGCATTCCTGTAATACTTCCCTTTCACCCACGCCGTGGTATATGGAAATTTCATGCTCCAGAGCTTATACTGGAAGGGCCAGTAGTTGAACCGATCCGTGTGATTCATGGCAAAGATCACGTTCTCATTACGCGGAATGCGTTCGATATTTTCAACCTGAATATCCACTTTGGCAAAAATACGATAATTGGGGAATAATAAAAGTGCGGCGATAATCCTTTGACAGACTGGCTTGGATACCAGGTTGATCTTCTTCAGATAATCAATATCAACCATATTCGTACCCCTTTTTACAAAATACTATTTTTCTTAATGAGGCCTCTTACCCTCTCGAGTTCCTGAGGGGTATCGACCTCCACAGAGTCGTACAACGTCTCAACAACCTTAATTCTATAACCATGCTCCATTGCCCTCAGCTGTTCGAGGGCTTCCAGTTTTTCAAGAACTCCTTCCGGTAGTCGCGTAAAGGTTTTCAGGAAGACGCTTCTATATGCATATATGCCGTGATGCTTGTAATATAACGCTTTGTTTTCCTTATCCCGAACGTATGGGATTGTTGCCCGGGAAAAATAGATGGCAAAATAGTCTTTGTCATAGACAACCTTTACCGCGTTGGGATGTGTAATCTCCTCTTCCCTCACAATCTTGTATATAAGGGTGGACATGGGGATTGTCGGGTCATCTAACAGCGGCTTTGCCACTTCATCAATCTGCGAAGGTTCAAAAACAGGTTGATCACCCTGAATATTAACGACAACATCCGAATCACTGAGATCAAGTTTGGACACAGCTTCTGCAATTCTGTCCGTGCCTGATCTATGCGCCCCTGATGTCATGATGGCCTGGCCGCCAAATCTTCGCACGGCTTCAAAGATTCTTTCGTCATCCGTAGCCACGGCGACATAGGAAACGGTCTTTGCCTTCAGCACACGGTCGTAAACGTGCTGTATCACTGGTTTGCCGCACAGATCAGCAAGGGGTTTACCCGGAAAACGGGTTGATTCATAACGGGCAGGTATAATGCAGATGACTTTCATAGAAATGGATCTGGTTTTTGAAGATAATTCACGACATAATCCCTTACTGCCTCTTCCAGCGGGTGAAAAGTAACCGGGCATCCTGTCGCGCGGAGCTTATCCATCTTCGACTCTGTAAAATACTGATACTGACCACGGATATCCGGCGGCATATCGAAATACTCGATTTTGGGCTTGATATTCATGGCTGAAAAAACGGCGTGGATAAGATCATTCCATGTCCGGGACTGACCCGTCCCCAAATTGAAAATACCCTTTACCTCCGGATGCTCAAACAGCCACCACATGATATCGACACAATCCTTGACAAAGACGAAATCTCGCATCTGCCCGCCGTCGGCGTATTCAGGCTTATAAGATTTGAAGAGCCGTACCTTCCCCGTGTCCCTGATCTGTTCGAAGGCCTTGTGAACTACGCTCCGCATATCTGCCTTGTGGTACTCATTGGGACCGAAGACATTAAAGAATTTTATCCCGACCATTTTGTTCTCTACCTTGTTCCTCAAAACCCAGAGGTCAAAGAGCTGCTTGGAATAACCGTACATGTTGATCGGACGGAGGGTCTCCGTGACTGCGTTCTCATCGGAAAACCCCATCGACCCATCCCCATAAGTGGCGGCAGAACTCGCGTAGATGAAGCGAACGCCTCGTGCGAGGGCCCATTCGGCAAGGCGGCATGTATAGTGGTAATTATTGTCCATTAAATAGTCGGCATTGCGTTCCGTCGTTGACGAGCACGCCCCCATGTGGATGATTGCCTTAGGTTGGAAAGGTGCCTGTTCGTTGCGGAGCATTCTGAGGAAGACGTCTTTGTGAATGTACTCAGCATAACGCCGGTTTACCAGATTCTTCCATTTATCCGTCTGTCCGAGCTCATCGACAATGATGATGTCTTTGATGCCCTCTGTATTCAGCTTCCAGACAAAAGCACTCCCGATAAATCCCGCGCCACCGGTTACGATAACCATAAACCCTCTCCCTATAAGCTTTGAGCCGCTCTCTCAATACCGCCTTTGATCTTTAAAAATTTCTCTTTATGCATCCTGACAGTCATCGTTATTAAAAGTGTCCGGCCAAGGATGTCCTCAGCCTGGGGTATGGTTGATCTGTCGTAGTTGACTTTTCCTTTATACGATGGGTCGGTAAACGGATACTTCTTTGAATTCGCTGTTGACCTCGCCAGAAAATGCTCCCAGTTGGGCAGATAGTGCCATAAATTTTTCTTGAAGCAGACCGTATCGACCCCCTCATTACCTAGTGCCTTCTGAAATTTCGACGCCGCAGCCTCATCAGGTAGACTGAATGCGAGAAAGGTTGCTGTGTCACCGTCAGGATCAGGGATATCCCGGAATTTAACACCCTTTACTTTGCTAAGGACATCCTTGATTGCCTGCTTATTTTTTTTCTGCTCAGCGATGATTGTATCGAGCTTCCTCAACTGGGCAAGACCAAG
>DATKLL010000054.1:0-7744 GCA_035542475.1 Syntrophales bacterium | reverse complement strand
AGTCTGGCGATGATGCTCGCCTTGAATTCTTCTGAGTACTTGGTTGTCATCGTCTCCCTTTCTCTTGCCCCACGAGATTAACACAAAATCTCTCCAAGAGAGGCGACAACTATCCTGACACGGGGGGATATCAATCATACTATGCAGTTTAGCAAAAACTTGTCGGCACCACTTTTCTATTAGTAGTTTTGGTTAGGGTTTCCATGGGTTATATAGAGTGAGACCTTTTATTTCCAAAAAATCTTTGATGTTGCGCGTGGCAATGGGGTAGCCATTCGCAATAGCAATGGCGGCGATCAGGGCGTCTTCAGTGGAGATGGCAATACCAGCTCTGCGCCTTGCTGAAACAATAGCTGCATAGTTTACCGCAGCTTTTGCGTCAAAGGAAAGGCATCTACCAGCAAAATCCTGAGTAAACATATCATCAGCTGACGCAGTCAGCGCATCCCTGCGTTTTCCGTCAGGAAGCAGCGAAATGCCGAGCATAACCTCCGCCTGGGTGACTGCGCTGACATAAAAAATGTCCCCGGTATGTTCTTCAAACCAGTCCATTACAGCCTGTTCCGGTTGGGAACGCATGAGTTCGGAGATTACATTAGTGTCAAGGAGGATGGATTCCACTGCTTATTCACCAAACTCAGGCGGATTACGGACTGGCTGTCGTGGGGGGATTGGCAGGGATTCAATGCCCAGTGACTCAAACCGCCGGTGTATTGTGATGGCAAGGTTTGGCACACTCAGCGGTGCACTCAGGGATTGTGCCAGTATAATTCTCGCCTCGGCCTCCATGGAACGGCCATGTCGGGCGGCTCGTTGCCGAAGTTGTGCCTTCAGGTTGTTGTCAAGGTTTCTTATGGTTAGAGATGCCATTTCTACCTCCTACAATGCAATCATTGATTGCATTGTAATCAATGATTGCAGATTGAGCAAGTGAATATTTTTTTCATGCTGTACAAATTGGTGATCATCAACCATGAAATGCGGATACCCCTTTCTTCTTTCAGCGCCAATAATCGTTATTCAGGAATTATCTTAACTACCAAACCTCCTATTTCTGAGTCGTCTCTATACCCCGATCCAAATTTCTTCCGAAATAAAGCAGGGGTCTTTATGGACTGTTTTTACAAGCGGTCTGTCCGTCTGATTTAGTACATTGGGATTCGAACGTCCTACATTGTCGGACACTGTCTGATACGTTATAGGTCATTTCACAGATTCAGTCATCTGCCCAACCTTTCTCAAGCACCTTTATCAAATAATAGGAAAACCTCAATTCATTATCACAGGTCCGGTTAGCATAATTAATAGCTGCTTGAATATATTCGGCGCCATTTTTTTCATAATGTCTTGCAAGGGCATCCAGGGCCACGTTGGAGACTGGTTGACCGGCGG
Organism: Syntrophales bacterium; assembly: GCA_035542475.1. Classification (GTDB taxonomy): domain Bacteria; phylum Desulfobacterota; class Syntrophia; order Syntrophales; family UBA2185; genus DATKLL01. The sequence goes on along the minus strand of DATKLL010000054.1, from coordinate 6,352 downwards.
TTGACAGAATTTTTTGAAATGTTTCATCCTTGCTGTATGCCCAATGTGCTTTTTGTCCAGATTTAATTATTTTGCCAGATCTTGAAATGTTTATTTTAACGAAGATTATATGCTCGCGATCAGTCTCTATCTTTACGCCAAAAGGATCTACTATTCCCATTTCGGCTAATTGGTCAGGGCTAAGACATAGACTGTTTATTGCGTTTAGCGGAGCAGCTAAATCTCGAATTATATCGCTACGGTAATACAAAAAATCGCCATTTTTATTTTTTTTCGGCTTCATATCAAGAATCTTGCCACATTCCCGATATGTCAACGTCAACTTATTGGTGTCTTTGAAAGCTCTGGCTAATAGTTCATAAAGTCTCCTTGCTGAGGAAAATTTCAAAGACTTGAACAGAGAAAAATCTATAAAAGTGAAATAATTGGTTTTTTTCTGGCATGCCAGCCAGTTTTTGTTAAACTCGATACGCAAGCGTTTATTATTTGTAACATGAAACGAATCAATTATTTGGAACTGAATTGACTCATATTCGTTTCCGTCAAAAAAAGTTCCCGAAAAGTCGATGCTGATACCCTTCCATGTTTTTAACGATTCCATTATTCTCATGTACGCCTTATGTCCAGTATCAATGCCGCAGTTTACCAATATCTCTCGCACGGAAAACTCTATACTATCTGCATAGTTCATCTCCTGTGAACGCTTCATACAATAAAGAAGTACTACGATGTCTGTAGAGTTTGGGACTTTATGATTTGCCTTAAATACGTAGCCGTTGATGTCTAATGATAGGGCTTGGAGAGTCAGCGTTTGAGGCGTGATTCAAAAACCAAATAGGCTGGTCGATAAAATTATTGTCATGTTTGATCATTCCTGTGGGAATGACCACCGGAAAGTGAGTATCATATTCTTCGTCATCTTGATTGCCGATAAACTCCGTAGCTATATGTTCAGTCATAGTCCCTCCAAAAAATATTTTTCTTGAGCAAAGGATTTTACCTCGGTTTCATGGATCCAGGTGGATTTTTTAGGAAAAATTCTATATCTATGTCGCCATGTTTTTTTAAATAATGCTTTACTTGATATAACAATATATCAGGGATGGTTTTATTATTTTTCTTATGATCGTTTTTTTCTTTATTATTCATTGGCCATAACAAAATATCTTCAGCAAAAACTTCCAGCAATTTATAAAATTTATTTATGTGTATATCGTTTTTGTTGATGTCTGCATTACACATGTTTTTAAAATAATGATAATCACATTTGACATGTTTTGCAATTTCCTTGAATGTTGTCATTTTACATATTTCCCTTACTTTATAAAAAAGAATAAACTTAGTTATAATGTTAACATATGATGAAATATCTGCAGGCATATTCATAATACCAAATGCTTTATTATATATTTTGTCCTCTTTTATGCTTGCTTCTGTTTTACTGCACATGTTCTTTGATATATATTTACCACATTTATTACAGATATTTGGATGCAATGGACCGATGTTTCTAATAAGATTATACTGATCATAATTGATATATTCTCGCGATTTTACAGTATGTATTTTTTGAATATAACCGTGGGTTTCGAGATTTGATATCCAAATATCAAGTTTCTTAGTTTCCGATTCGGTAAGTTTCAAGTCTGAAGTTCTGATTAAATCTGGTATAGTGAATCGCTGTAAAATGCGAATACTGCCCCAAGCTCTCTTGTGAATTAAATTTGTTCTATTAGTCATACGCTTCTGACCTTTTAGATATGGCGTTTTCAACCAAAAAAGTTTTACAAACAAACGCCACATCATCAAACCAGGTCTGGACTGTTTTAAACAGTAGACAAAAAAGTGGCAGTATCGATTTTGTTTGTAACTACGGTAGTCGTGCCTGAAAAAGTGTAACATCTTGAACAAATTGATATAATTTGCGCTTACTGTGTGATAAAATCGCCGGAAATTGGATCAACACTCACAAAATTCGGTGATTTCATGAAACCAAAATCAGGTATAATCGATCAAGGCGATCTGTTCCGCTCCAGACTGGATCAGATCCTGAACCGCCGTCATCCGCTGTTCCGCCTGGCAGACAGCATTGACTGGACGGTCTTTGACAAGGAATTCGGGCCCCTGTACGTTGAGAAAATGGGCCGCCCTGGTCTGCCGATCCGTTTGCTGGTGGCACTTCACTACCTCAAGCACGGCAACAACGTAAATGACGAGACGGTGGTAGAGCAATTCATCGAGAACGGCTACTGGCAATACTTCTGCGGCTTTGAGTACTTCCAGCATGACTTTCCGCTCGATCCGACCACCCTGGCCAAGTGGCGCAAACGTATCGGCTCTAAGGGTATGGAGAAGCTGCTCCAGGTGACCATAGAGACGGCAAAGAGCAAGGACTACGTGACGGAAAAGCACATGGAGCGGGTCAATGTGGATACCACCGTGCAGGAGAAGGCAATTGCTTTTCCCACCGATGCCCGTCTCTACCACAAAGCCCGCCGCATCCTGGTCAGGCTGGCAAAAAGAGGCGGAATCGAGCTGCGCCAGAGCTACGAAAGTCTTGGTAAACGCGCCTTCATCATGCAGGGTCGTTACAGCCATGCCCGACAGACAAACCGGGCCAGACGAGAGCTGAAGAAGCTCAGCCTCTACCTTGGCCGGGTAATTCGTGACATTGAGCGCAAATGCCCTGAACTGCACGGGGCTCTAGCCACCATGCAGGAGCGGGCGAAGCGGATCTCCAGCCAAAAACAGCATGACACAAACAAGCTTTACAGCATGCAGGCTCCTGAAGTTGAGTGTATCGCCAAAGGCAAGGCCCACAAGAAGTACGAGTTCGGCTGCAAGGTTTCCCTGGTCAGCACTTCAATAGACAGTTGGATTGTCGGTGTTCCGGCCATCCACGGCAATCCATACGACGGGCACACACTGAAGGACTCTCTCGCCCAGGCACAAGCCGTAACCGGATGGCGGCCCCAGCATGCTTACTGTGACAAGGGATACAGGGGAAGCCCCAAGTTTATTGAGCAAACCGAAATCCACCTGGCCAACAAGAAAAAGAAGAGCATGACCGCCAGTGAATGGAAATGGTATCGAAGGCGCAGCGGCATCGAGCCGGTCATCGGCCACACCAAGCAAGATCACAGATTGGATCGCAACTATCTCAAAGGAGAAGTGGGCGACAAAATCAACGCTATTCTTGCCGGATGCGGCTTCAACCTGAGGAAGCTCCTGAGAGCTATCCTTTTGTTCCTTTTCAAAGAGCGGTTCAACAGAAACTTTTTCCACTGGCCGACCCTCATCGGTAGGTTCAGACAGCATTGTCAACCAGCCTGAGACAGTTTCAGGACTTTTTCAGGGACGACTACGATACCAAGCCTGCAAAATTTGGCCGGTTCTGTATCTGTATTGCATCGTGAAAGGCTGGGGATTAAATCTCCCCAGCCGTAGATGCTGACCGTCTGCTTAACTAAGTATTATGCTGGTGTACCGCTACTTCTCAATTCTTGGTCGGTTGCTGCAACCGGGGTCTATTCATAAATGAATTCGAGGCTTTCCCGAGCTTTGGCATGTCCCTGGCTTGCTGCCCTGCGAAACCACTTGTTGGCTTCCCCCCTGTCTTTTTTTACACCTTCACCTGTGGCATACAATGTTCCAAGTCGGTACTGTGCCTCAGCATCCCCTTGTGCTGCAGCCTTCATGGTATTTTCCAGGTTTTTCCCTGACATTTGGGTAACATGATGCGGAGCCGCATGGTTCCTCTTTTTCGCCATCTTTTTCCCGTGCCGCTTGCCGATGGACGCCCTTTTCTGTTCTACTCCTGTCACGGGAGCTTGCTGCATGACACTTTTCTGAGCTGAAGATATCGGTTTATTCACTCTCGTCGAGGTCATGACGGTCTGCCGCACAGGCTGTGGCGGTACTGTCACTTTTGCCGATTTTTTAAATGCCGCGATGCCGATCAAAATGCCGGCGGAAACCGCAACCAAAGCAACAAGACAAATCATCACCACCAGGATTACCGTCTTATTTGCCAGAAGATTTTCCAAGGGCAATGAAACAATCGGCGCATTCTTTTCTTCAGCCTCTTTCACGTCTTCCGGAGTATCAGCTAGTGGTTCACTCTCGGGTTCCGATGACACTGCTGCAGCAGCTACCTCGGGAATCCGTTCACGCTTCTCAATGTCTTCCATATCCCCTCCGGATCACAATTTTCAGAAGCTTGCAATTTTGAACAAGTATAACACTTCCACCGGCCTTTTACAGTCGGTTAAGGATTTTTTTTCATGAATTTCTCCCTACCTTAGTTTGAGGGAGTGAACCGATTTCTTATTATACGATTTCTTATTGTTTGTCTGGATACTGGGCAAATGCCCCGATCCAATTTCTGCGGAAAACGTAAAGAAGTGCATTCGCTACCGCATCTCTAACTTCCTTAGGCGGTGGCCATGTTAAGTTTGCCCTATCTAAAGTTTCAACTCCAGATTCGGGTACTGACACGGTGACCACCCATGAGCCGTTATGCCTACCCGTTCCCAACAGGTAGTTTTTTATCCTAATGTGGGCTCCAAATAGCGACATGCTCATTTCTTCCAATACACTTTGCTTCCCGTCGGGATGATCGAACAGCATCGATACGTTTTGCTTTTCAAGCTCATCCCAGTTGCGCTCTGGAAGAGGTGTTCCGCGATTTCTCAATTCTTGGTATTGGTCAAATACATCCCGTCCTGCCCACCCTTCCGGTGGCGGTCCGAAAACCAGAAGAAGTGATGGTTCCATGGCATGAGCCTCCACTCAATCCCTGTCCAGAACTTCTCGTACTTTCTGCAATAGATCAGTTTTCAGGAAAGGCTTCGTTATAAAGGTCGTACTATCTTTATTGATAACGTTTTTGTCGATGAACTCTGCTGAATAACCACTTATGAAAATTACCCTGATTTCAGGTCTTAGTTTTTTAATCTCTCCTAAGATTTCTTTTCCATTCTTTTTCGGCATCACCACATCTGTCAGAACAAGTGAAATAACGTCCATTTCTTTCTTGAATTTCATCACCGCATCTTCGCCGTCCTTGGCAGTTATTACGCTATATCCAGCCCATTTGAGGACTTTCGAAATGAATCTTTGTACCATTTCGTCGTCCTCGGCGACAAGAATGGTCTCAGTACCCCGAAAGACCGGTTTTGCCTTATGCCGCTTTTCGATACCTATAGGCACTTCATTTGTGGTTGGAAGATAAATGGAGACTGTCGTCCCCTCGCCAGGTTCACTTTCTACATGGACTGAGCCATTGTTCTGCTTCACAATTCCGTAAATAACAGACAACCCAAGTCCCGTACCCTTGCCGATCTCCTTCGTGGTGTAAAATGGTTCAAAAACCCTTTCCAGGGACTTCTTATCTATACCTGTTCCTGTATCGGAAACCGAGATCAGCACATAAACTCCTGGCCTCGCAAGACCATAGTTTGATTCGGACCCGTCCTTGACAACTACTTCCTGCGTCGCTATGTGTATATGACCCCCAGATGGCATTGCATCGCGAGCATTTGTCGCAAGGTTCATCAAGATCTGCTCTATCTGTCCCTCGCCAACTTTAACCAGTAGATTTTTGTCTGAAAAGCTGGTTCTTAATTCAATGTCCTCGCCTATGATCCTCTTGATAAGACCAACGGTATCATGGACGATAGTGTGAACATGAACCGGCTTCGGATGTATCAACTGCTTTCGGCCGAAAGCAAGAAGACTCCTGGCGAGTTCCGCGGCCCGATCTGTGGCTCTGAGTATTTGACCGACGCTCTCCTGTAAAAGCTCATCATCCGGGGGAATGATTTCCTCGATTATTTGCCCGTAACCTGAAATACCGGTAAGCAGGTTGTTAAATTCATGTGCAACCCCCCCGGCAAGAAGACCTATGGATTCCAGCTTTTGCGCCTGCAAAAGCTGCTGTTCCAGTTTTTTTCGGTCTGTCATATCATGAAAGATTCCTTGGTAACCGGAAATTTGCCCAGCATCGTCCTTTATGGCAGAGGCGGAAACATGAACAATGATTCTTTCGTCATCCTTTCTCTTCAGCTCCATTTCAAAATCGCTTGCAAATCCAAAACCTTCCAGTTTTTGCCATAACACGTTCCTGTCTTCCCGCTTGCAGTATAGTTTTTCCAGATCAAGTGCAAAGATTTCTTCCCTTGTATAGCCGAACAGTTCAATGAAGGCATCGTTAATGTCGATTACCCTTCTTGCCTTATCCAATACAATGATCGCATCTTTTGATTCCTCGAAGAGCGTTCGGTACTTTTTCTCAGACTCACGGAGAACTTCCTCAATTATCTTCCTTTCGGTTATGTCAGAATGAGAGCCC
>DATKLL010000053.1:0-71985 GCA_035542475.1 Syntrophales bacterium | reverse complement strand
CGCGCGTTCCTATTTTAACAGACCAGGCATAAACTTTACCCCCTCAATTGCTCTTCTGACGGATATTTATGTAATGATGGATTATTTAAAAGGGAACCTTCCAGAAAACAGGATAAAGCAGTTTTCAGAAGACCTTTTTATCGAATATATGAATGAAGGGTTAAACTATATCACGAAAGAATTCAATAATTCCTATTGCCCGGCCTGGGACCGTCTGGCTATTGACGAAACGGGGCAGTTACTGCTCTGCTGCGGTATGACTAGGTATGATTCAGATCACGTTTTGGGAAATATATTTGATATGTCCTCAAAGGAAATTTGGGAACGCAAGCAAGCTGATTCATTGTGCAATGAATGCATTTCATCCGGAGTGGCTCATTGGTATCATGATGCGAGGTTTCAGAATCCACCTTATCCCCTCCGCAAGAAATTGAATGCAGAATAAAGAACATATGCGTATGGAGAGCATTATTAGGCAAAAAGAGCGCACAATCGATAATTGCTGCGCCTATTGAAAAGATGAATGTCCTGCATTTATTTAGGGAGAATCTTTTTTAAATTTTAAACAATCTAGGCCATGAAGAATAATAGCACAGGTTTACAAGCAATCGATATAAAGAAGCTGTTTCAGGAAGGTGAACGCTTTTTTAATGAAAACAATACGAGTAAGGCGAGGGTTTGTTTTGAGAGGATTATTGCCAAGGATCCTCAGAATATAGACGCTCTTAACAACCTCGGTGTTATCCTATTTTATGAAGGAGAGACAAGTCACGCGTCTGATCTTTTTGAAAAAGCCCTCTCCATTGATCCGACGTATAAAGATGCGTTAATAAACTTATATTACATGTTTCAATCATCGAGACAACCATCCAGTATAATCAGTTATTTAAGGGAGGCTATCCGGCTAAACCCTCGGGATCAGGAACTTGAAAAATTATTCCAGGAAGCTGTATCACATATCTTAAATAGTGAAAAAAATAATCTGGCCTCTGAAATGGGTAAAATTAAAGCTTTTTTTGTGCTTTCTGCCGGACGTTGCGGAACACATACATTAGCGAAGATCTTGAGTTTGTCCGAGAAAGTCAGGTTGCATCACTATCCAAATCCTGTAATGGGAAATGAATCAATTGTGGCGAGGAGAGGCGATGTTAATAAGTCTGATGTCTTAAAGATACTCTTCCCTCTTATTAGTGAAGCATTGAAAGATGACTTAGCACATGGAGACACTACGCCTGCACTGACGTCGTTTGCGGATGTCATAGCCCAAGAATTACCTGATTCCAAATTTCTTGTCTTGGTGCGTCATCCATATCAATTCGTGCGTTCCGCTTTGAAACAAAACTATTACCAGGGACACCCTGATGATTCTTTACGATTGCAACCCTCAAAAAATTCTGAATTCTATTTAAGCTGGAAACGGTTAAGCCAAATTGAAAAGATCTGCTGGCTATGGGTGGAAACTTATAAATGGATCCTTGAAGTCATATCTAAATTGAACAAACAGAGATATCTGATCATTCATTTTGAGGAGATTCAATCCGGCCCATCCAAAATTCAAGAAATATTCGAGTTTCTGAATATTGACGGATACTGTGAGGAAGATGTCAAACAGATATTGGAAATGAGTTTAAACTCTCAGAGCTATGGACGTTTTCCGACACCTGACGAGTGGTCATCTGAAATAAAAAATATCGTCAATGATCGATGCGGCTCTCTGGCGGAACAATTAGGGTATGCCTTGGAGATGCCGCTTGTCTCTGTTCCAAATCCAGCAATCCATTCGTGTCACCGACATGTCCCGGCGGTCAGTATTGGATTTCCTCTTTATAGCGGAGGGACCATGCTGGCCGATTCTCTTGAATCAATTTTATCACAGGATTTTGATGATTTCGAAATCATTATTTCCGACCACGGAAGTGATCCCTTTGTACATGAGATCGCTCTTCATTATGAAATGTTGGACCATCGCATAAAATATTTTCCCACAAATGACCGCGTCAGTTGTATTGGCGTCCAAAACTTCTTTCGTGTTGTCGAGCTGTCATCAGCACCCTTTTTTATCTGGGGCTCCTATGATGATCGCATGGAAAAATCATATATAAGGAAGTGCCTTGAAAAAATTCAAGAGGATGATTCTATTGCCCTCGTTTATACAAAATCGAAAGTCTATCAAAATCATACCAAATATTTGGGTCCCGGTAATGATTCCTTCAAGGCGGATCAGGATGACCCATGCGAACGATTTCTTCATGTCATCTGGGAACTGATGATGTGTAATGCCTTTTATGGATTGTTCAGGCTCGAGACCCTCCGAAAAACACGCTCTTTCAGGAAAGATGCCTATGCACATGATAATCTTTTACTCGCAGAAGTCTCTCTGATGGGGAAAATCATTCAACTTGACGATCAGCTCTTTATCAGAAACTTGACGAGAAACTACAAATATTCCTTCGAAGAGCATTACACAAATATCATCCGATCGATGGATCCGCCCTGGTTAGAAGAAGGTATCACATTGCCATTTTGCCGATTAACATATTCACATTGCGAATTGATAAACTACTCATCTCTTGCTTCGGACAAAAAAGAACAATTAACAAGTGAAATCCTTCGCTGTTTCAGGCAACGCTGGGATAAACAACTTTGTTATGAAATCAATAGAGCCATCCGATTAGTCAACGCAGATTGCTTCTATTGCACATGGGATGGAAGGCATTATGGGCAGGAAATCCATAATCAGGCAACCCATCTACAACATTTTCATGTTACAGATGTCTCGAAGGCGCTAAGCGAAGCTCTTTTTATTTATCCGGAATGGGAAGAACTGAAGAAGGCTTATTTTAAGTGTCTTGATACCTACCAAGAACTATCATTAAAGTGAGGAAGCATTTATGTATCAGTGCCAAATATGTTCCCATAAAATTGAACCTTTCATTTCTTTTGGCAGAATGCCGATCGCAAATGGTTTTCTGATGCCGGATCAATTCTCTCAAGAATATTTTTATAACCTAGTTGTTGGTTTCTGTCCCGAATGCAAAATGGTTCAATTGCTCGAATTCGTCGACCGCGAAAAAATGTTTCATGAGCAATACGCCTTTTTTTCGTCGACTTCTTCGTTTATGGCGCGTCACTTTGCATTGTTTGCTGAAAAGGTGATGCAGGACTTTCTGGGAGAAGTTCGTGATCCATTTGTCGTCGAAATCGGCAGTAATGACGGCATCCTCCTTGAGAACTTCGCCAGGCAAAACATCCGCCATCTCGGCATAGAACCATCAGCAAACGTGGCTGAAGCAGCCATCAAAAAGGGCGTCAAATCCATCTGCGCATTCTTCGATGAAGAAATTGCCCGGCAGGTTGCATCGGAAAGTGGACAGGCCGATGCGATTCTTGCAGCTAATGTCATGTGTCATATCCCTTATCTTCACTCGGTAGCAGCCGGGATCAAAATTTTATTGAAACCCGGCGGCGTCTTTATTTTCGAAGATCCTTATCTCGGTGATATCGTGGAAAAGACCGCCTATGACCAGATCTATGATGAACATGCATTCTATTTTTCTCTCCAGTCGATACATAATTTATTTTCGCAGTACGATCTAGAAATTATTCATGCTGAACCGCTCAATGTTCACGGCGGCTCCATGAGATACTATATTTCCCATAAAGGCGCTAAGGAACCGTCTCCTTTCGTAATAAAACAAATCGAGAAAGAGCGCATGCTGGGATTACATCAGTACAAAATCTATGAGTTGTTTCGAAAATCCGTGGAAAAATCCCGGGATCAGCTAAACCAACTTCTGCTGAGTCTGAAAAAAGAAAACAGACGTGTCGTAGGTTACGCTGCGACATCGAAAAGCACGACTGTCACGAACTACTGCGGTATAACCACGGACATCCTGGAATATATAAGTGATACAACTCCCATCAAGCAAGGGAAATGCAGTCCGGGCGCCCATATCCCTGTTCGGCCTTACGAAGAATTCAAAGCAAATTACCCTGATTATGCGTTGCTCTTTGGCTGGAATCATGCCGAAGAGATTATGGCAAAGGAAAAGGTGTTCCGTAACAGGGGCGGTAAATGGATAGTTTATGTACCAAAGGTGCAAATTATAGAATGATCCTCTGCAGTAACCCTTATGCCCAATATTTAGCGCGCAAGCCTGAATTAGATGAAGCCATTCATCGTGTTCTGGATAAAGGATGGTATATTCTGGGTAAGGAGGTTAAAACCTTCGAATACGAGTTTGCCGACTATATCGGTTCGTCCCATGGCATAGGTGTAGGAAGCGGTACGGAAGCTATTCATCTTGCCCTCGCGGCATGTGATATCGGACATGGTGATGAAGTAATTACAGTCTCCCATACTGCCGTGGCTACAGTCGCGGCCATTGAATTAACAGGGGCTATCCCGGTATTTGTTGATATCGAGCCTCATTATTACACACTTGATCCGGCAAAGTTGGAAAAAATGATTACACCCCGGACAAAGGCAGTTATCCCCGTTCATCTCTACGGTCAACCGGCAGATCTTTCACCAATTCTTGCCGTAGCACAAAGACATGGATTACGCGTGATTGAAGATTGTGCTCAGGCAACCGGTGCAACCTACAGAGATAAGCGTGTCGGTTCATTCGGCGATATGGCGTGTTTCAGTTTCTATCCCACAAAGAATTTGGGGGCATTAGGTGATGGGGGTATGGTAGTCACCACTGATGATGAACTGGCCCGGAAGGCACGCTTGTTACGCGAATACGGATGGGCTGAACGCTACATCAGTCATGTGCGGGGATGGAATTCCCGCCTCGACGAATTACAGGCTGCTATACTGAGGGTCAAACTCAGCTATTTAGATGCTGACAATACAAAAAGAATGGAAATCGCTAAACTATATAATGAAAATCTGCGAGGAACCAACATAGGCATTCCCAACCGCAGGCAGGATGCCGGCCATGTATATCACATTTATGTGGTACGTAGCCGAGACCGAAATGGAATTATGACTTTTCTAAAAAGCCACAACATTGGAGCTTTAATCCATTATCCGGTTCCTGTCCATCTGCAGCCTGCCTACCGATGCAGGTTGAGGGGAATGGAAGATCTTTCTGTGACTGAAGCAGTTGCCAATGAAATTTTTTCTCTGCCGATATATCCGGAACTAAACAAAGTGGATGTCGAGTTTATTATTGAGAAAATAAAAAAATATTCCAGGGGGATAAAATGATTTCCGGCGTTGTTTTTAAAGATCTGGTCACCCATGTTGACGAACGCGGTTATTTTCGCGAGCTCGTTCGCGTGACGGATGATTTTTTCAAAGAAGGATTCGGGCAATGGAGCCATTCTCTGATGTACACAGGTGTTGCCAAGGCGTGGCATTTCCATCTGGAACAGATCGACTGGTGGTATGTGGCAAGCGGTGTGCTGAAGGTCGCTCTCCATGATCTTCGCAAAGATTCACCCACTCACGGTAAGACAATGGATTTTTTAATGGGTGATAACCAACCGTCAAGGGTGGTCCGCATTCCTGCCGGTGTAGCGCACGGATGCAAGGCCATAAGTGAACCGGTACACCTTTTTTACATTACATCAAAGGTCTATAATCAGCAAGATGAGGGCCGTATTGCACATGATGACGCTATGATCGGCTATGACTGGATAAAGGAGCCGGATATCAAATGACGGATAATGACCGTTTTCATTTTTATCATGGAAAAAGAATTTTGGTCACGGGTGGGGCCGGATACCTTGCGTCCAATCTTGTCCGTCTTCTGCAAGATGTGGATTGCCACATTACTCGGCTGGACCGTCCCAATGCGACATTTGAGTCATTTTCCGGCAAAGCCCATATCATGGATATTTGCGCCGATGTCACATATAATGATTTTTGGAAGAATGTCATTCCGGAAGCAGATATAATATTTCATTTTGCTGCTCAGACAAGCGCCCGTTTGTCTAATGAACAGCCTTTACTTGACCTCTCCATCAATGTCTTACCTCTGTTGTGCATCCTTGAAGAATGCAGATGCAGGAGTAAAAATGTCATAGTTTTATTCGCTGGAACAGTTACAGAGGCTGGTCTTACTACCATGTTACCTGTTAATGAATCGCATCGCGACAGACCTATAACAGTATATGACATCCACAAATTGACGGCTGAGAAATATGTCGAATTTTATACAGAGATGGGATTCATTCGGGGAGCAGTGCTGCGTCTGTCCAATGTATACGGTCCCGGACCATCCAGCAGTAGCGCTGACAGAGGTATTTTAAACGGGATGATCCTGAAGGCCTTGAAAGGAGAATCGCTGACCGTATATGAACGAGGGGAGTGGATGCGGGATTATCTGTTTGTGGAGGATGCTGCCGAAGCGTTTCTCTCGGCAGGTAAACATATTGATTCAGTAAAAGGGCAACACTTTGTCGTTGGAAGCGGACAAGGTCATTCACTTCATGACGCCTTTCATCTGGTGGCCGATAGGGTAGCTGCGATAATGGGCCAAAGAGTGGAGGTGATTCAGGTACCACCTCCTCCTTCGCTATTACCGATAGAAGCGCGCCACTTCGTTGCTGATTCCTCAAAATTTAAAAGCGCCACGGGGTGGTTTGCCCGGTATTTTCTAAAGGAAGGTATTGACCGTACGATAGAACATTACCTAAAAAACCCATTTGATACAAAAAGGCAGTCCCGCAATGAAAACAGATAAACCTGTTCAAAGTGCTCTCTGGGCAAATATCAACGCGACATATCTCACCGAAGATAAGCTCCGGGATTTGAGCAATTTCAAATCAAGCGGGATCAATTTCAAAATTGCCCTCTGGAATCCGCATACCAATGGTGTCCGATACCTGAAAGCCCTGATCTACAATTTAAGCGCTTCCCTCACTGATGAAAACTGGGAGATACTGAAAAGGATCAGAAACCGCAATTTAGGTAAACCCTTCAGCATTACGTATAGAGGAGAGCCGGTCTGCCTGGATTATCTTCAAGCCGTATATGAATTGTCTTTTGTGGCAGAACATCTTTCTTTAGACGGTATGAAGATCCTTGAAATCGGCGCCGGATACGGCAGAACGTGTCACGCTTTCCTGTCTAACCATGATATATCTGACTATGTGATTATCGATTTACCGAACTGCCTGAAATTATCAAGCAGTTATTTGCAGAAGGTTTTAGAAAAAAATCAGTTTGACAAAGTACGCTTCGTGCCGATTGATGATCTGGATGTCCTGCAGAGTGACACATTTGACCTGTGCATCAATATTGACTCCTTTGCAGAGATGGAACCCGGCACCGTTGCATATTATCTCAATATTATCAACATGACCTGTCGGACATTCTATGTAAAAAACCCTGTTGGGAAATATGCCGATCCTACTTTGAGTACTGATAGGAAAGAAAATGAAGTTGATCTGGCCCTTGAGACCGGCCTTCTGCAGGAAGTTCTCGATATTCATGACAGCGACGACGTTAACTTTCGGGTTCCCTCATTCATAGATACTTACCGGCCGGGTGCGGAATGGTCTTGCATCGCTGACAGCTGGGCTCCGCCCTGGAGTTTCTACTGGCAGGCCCTCTACGCAAGGGAAGGTACTAAGGCTTATACTACCTTAGAAAACAGCATACCTAAATCCATATTAAAGGTGCAGCAATGATATATCCCCAAATGAAGAACAAACGCGTCATCATTACAGGAGGCTTGGGTTTTATCGGAAGCAACCTCGCTCACCGCTGCGTCGACCTTGGCGCGAAGGTTACGATCTATGACAATCTGGACCCTCGGTCCGGCGGCAACCTCTTCAATGTTTGTGACATCGAGGAGAAAGTGGAGTTGCATTTCCATGATTTGTTAAATTTTGACCTTCTTATCGATCATATTGCCAATCAAGATATCATTTTCAACTGTGCCGCATCAACATCCCATCCTTTCTCCATGAGGGAACCGTGGATAGATCTTGATGTGAACAGCCGTGGAGTCGTAAATCTACTCGAGGCTGTGCGTCGCTTCAACACACACGCCAAGTTAATCCACGTGGGAACAAGCACGCAATTAGGCCCGCTTCGGTATGAACCCGCGGATGAGAACCATCCGGAATTTCCCACAGACATCTATTCGGCAAACAAATGCGTATCTGAAAAATTTGTGTTGGTCTATGCCCGCGCTTATAACATCTCTGCGACGGTCATCAGGCTGTCAAACGTATTCGGACCGCGAGCCAGCATTCATAGTGCCGAATTCACATTTAACAATTATTTCGTCGGACTTGCCTTACAGGATCGCGATATTACTGTTTATGGAGAAGGGAATCAACTACGGAATGTCATCTTTGTAGAAGATGCCGTGGAAGCCCTGATCAGTGCGGCCATCACTGAAAGTACAAACGGTGAAACGTTCTTCGCGGCGGGTGATGAGCACCGAAGCGTCTCTGAGATTGCCGAGACCACATGCCGCTGTATCGGTTCGGGCCGGGTCAGGCACATTCCCTGGCCGAAAGATCGTCGTGCAACAGAGGTTGGAAATGCCGTCATCAGTAATGAAAAGCTCAAACAATCCGTCGGATGGAAACCCAGCTATAATTTGGAAAGAGGGTTGATAAAGACAAAAGAGTATTTTGCTTCTTGTTTGGAGCATTATCTAAGATAAAAACTAGGTGAAAAATGAAAATTCTCATTACAGGTGCTTTAGGACATATTGGCTCCAGAATCATCAGGGATATTCCGATGGTCTTCCCGGAAGCAGAAATAACCATGATCGATAATTTATCAACCCAGCGGTACAGCTCCCTATTCCATTTGCCGACGCTGGGGCGTTATCGCTTCATTGAAGGTGATGTACTTGATATCGATCTTACCCCTTATATACGTACAGCCGATGTTATACTGCACCTGGCGGCCATCACAGATGCAGCGGGCAGTTTCAAAAATCGCGATCAACTTGAACATGTTAATTTCCAATCCACAAAAAAAATAGGGGAAATATGCGCTGCACTGTCTCGTCCTTTGATACATATTTCATCCACAAGCGTTTACGGGACGCAAGATGCAATTGTCAGTGAAGACTGTCCGGAATCGGAATTAAAGCCTCAAAGTCCCTATGCGGAAACAAAGCTAAGGGAAGAGAATTTTTTGCAACAATTAGCAGGAAATGGAAAGCTTCGCTTCGTAACTTGCCGTTTTGGAACAATTGCAGGAATCTCTCCGGGAATTCGTTTTCACACGGCCGTCAATAAATTTTGCTGGCAGGCCGTCTTCGGGCAGCCTCTCACAGTATGGCGCACTGCCCTTTTCCAAAAACGCCCTTATCTTGCCATCAACGATGCTGTTGCAGCCCTTCTTTTTATTATCAAGAATGATCTATTCGAGGGGAAGGTTTATAATATCGTAACGACCAATCTCACGGTTAATGACATCATTACTTCCATACAACGTTTTAAAGCAAGCATTTCAATTAAATATGTTGACACGGAAATCATGAATCAGCTGTCATATGAAGTATCAAGCGATCGTTTCCGAAAACTCGGTTTCACATTTACGGGTAATATTGATCAATGCATCGCGGACACATTGGGTTTGTTATGGAAATCTGGAGGAGAATATGTCTGAAAAGTCCATTCTAAGCAGGGCTGAATTTGAACAACTCAGGATTGACTCAGCGCTGTCCATGAGCCGGGATCGCCATTTGATCGGACAGGCCCGCAATGTACTTGTAGACGCCGACCATTATTATTGGATACACCAGGCAAACTGGTTTGGTGAACCTATCCTGAACATCCCGCAGGACATGTTCGCCTTACAGGAAATCATATTCCAGACACGTCCCAAATTCATCATCGAACTGGGTGTGGCCTGGGGAGGTTCTTTGCTATTTTACGCAACGCTGATGAAGGTCCTTGGCGGCCAGCGGGTGATCGGCGTGGATATTTACATGCCCAATGATTTGAGGCAGCGTTTGTCTGATGTCAAAGAGGTTTCAGGCCAGATTCTTCTGATAGAGGGATCGTCAATTGATCGTGATACAGTAAATAGAATTCGTGAAGAAGTGAATCACTGTCGTGAAACAATGGTAATCTTGGATTCGAATCATACCCACGAACATGTAATCTCCGAACTTCGGCTTTATAATTCCTTGGTTGGGAAGGGTTTCTATATGATCTGCGGAGATACAATAATCGAGGATATTCCCGTTCAGAAAGATCGCCCCCGGCCCTGGGGGCCGGGGAATAACCCGAAAACCGCGGTCCTCGAATTTTTGAGGGAGAATGACCGGTTTGTCATAGACGAATCAATAGACAATAAACTCCTCCTGACATGTATGCCTGGCGGATTCCTGAAGTGCATCAGAGATCCATAATCGGTGTAGCCATGAAAGGGCATAATTGTTCATATTTTTATCGTGATCGACACAGACGGGAAACACATATATGTTAGTTGTCAATGCCGTTGCCATGCTTACCCGTAAGGTTGGCGATTATATTTACCGGGTAGAACAGCCATCGATAGCCTTGGGAAAAACCGGGAAGGCCACTGTCATTACAGTGAGTATAATCTCACCCTGGTTTGAGACACTCTGTTTGTCTGCGGATGTCCTCATACTTCATTTACTTAGTGAACATGACCTTCTGCCGCTATTGGAGGAGAGGAAGCGGAAAGGGCGGCCTACTATTTACGAGCTTTCTGACAACATTACGTCCCTGCATGAGGGTGTTGGGATTAGAGGCTGGTTTGCCGATCCGGTCAATCTTGCACTGGCTTTTCAATATATGAGAATGGCAGATGCTGTTCAGGTAACAGGTTCAGGACTTGCTAAGCAATTCAGGTTTATTAATCCACGAATTGTTATATTTGAAAACCAGATGGCAACATTAGGAACGGTTGGGCGGTCAGCTTCAGACCGCGTAAATTTGGGATGGGCAGGATCTTCCGGCCACAAAAAAGACATCGAAACAATCAGCGACGTGATTGCTCAGGTCATGCACGCTTATCCTCATTTGGATTTTGCCTTTATGGGCGATGAAACGATTTACCGTATCTTGTCTGTAGCCTTGCCGGATGGCCGCATTACTTATACACCACCGGGAACCCTGGACGAATATCTTGCCTTTTTACAAAAGGTCGACATCGGCCTTGCACCTCTTCAGGATAATCATTATAATCGCTGCCGTTCCGATATAAAGTTTCTGGAATACGCATCCAGAGGCGTTGTGCCGGTGCTCAGCTCTCTAACCCCTTACAAAGCTTCAGTGCAAGATGGAGAAACGGGTTTTCTCTATGAATCGCCTCAGGAACTCCTATCAATCTTATCGACGCTTGCTTGTGACGCCGATCTCCGGAATCGTATAAGCCGTACTGCATATGCCTATGTGAAACTCAATCGCATTGAGGATGCTCATGTAGAGCGTCGCCTTGCCTTCTATTCGGAATTTGTTGGGAGTAGCAAATACAGTTCCGCTTTACATCAGGACGTGCCGCTAGTTCGCTGCTGTGAAGATGCCGATTACTTCGAAGTATCCACCTCCCCAGTTGAGAATCTCATTTTAGAAGGAATCAATTATGAAGTCGCTGGTTCTTATGAAGATGCCATCAAAATATACCATCATGCCGCCGAAGAATATGCCGATTATTCACTGTCGTGGTTTTGGCTGGGCTATTGTTGCCTTCGCAGAGGCAACCCTGAAGCGTCTCGATGGTTTGATGAAGCCATCAAACGCGATCCACATTCTCTCCGCGCCTATTGGCTTAAAGCGAAATCATTGAAAGATCATGAACCAATGACGGCATTTCAGGAACTAACTGCCGTGTTTAAACGTTGGCCCAGCTACGCCCCTGCTGCTGTTACCATAGCGGAATTACTGGAATCCTATGGAGTTTATACGGAGGCAATGCACTGGTATAATGAAGCGCTCCTTTCTAACCCTTTTTTCAGCTCTGCCGCTCTTGGTATGGGACGGATCTATGACATTCAGGGCGAATTGGAACGAGCCGGCGTTGCCTTCAGCACGGCAGCAGACCTGGCGCCTGCCTGGGCTGATGCCCAGTACATGATGGCTCAATGGTGTTTCTCGATGAATGACCTGCAGCGGTCTTCTGAATATTGCAGCAGGACATTATTGGCTGATTTATCCCACTCCGGTGCGCAAAACTTAATCGGAGAAATTGAGAAAAAAATAATAACGAAGTAATTGCGGATACATGATTTTTCCCTTTTGAGAAAGATGATTAAAATTAAGCAATTTCTTGGTATGGTTATTGCAAATTTAGATTACTTATTTCTATGAAATCTCTTTTTAAATGGGAAATTGATAGAAAATTGCCAAAGTTTTAAATATTATTAACATATTTTAGAGATCTGATATGGAAAAAATTGCAAACATAGCTGTGATAGGAGCAGGTTATTGGGGGAAAAATTTATTAAGAAATTATTCCGACTTGGGTTCATTGAAAATTATATGCGATAAAAATGAAACTCTATTAGAACATTTAAAAAAACGGTACCCGAACGCAGAAATATGTTTAGCTATAAATGACGTCTTTTCTCGTGAAGATATCGATGGAGTAGTAATCGCAACACCGGCTGAAACGCATTTCAGCATAGCACGCGAAGCCCTGCTGTCGAATAAACATATACTCGTTGAAAAACCTCTAGTACTGCATGAAAACGAGGCGATTGAACTTATTCACCTTGCTGAAGAACGAAATCTTATAATCATGGTTGGTCACCTTATGCAGTATCATCCTGCATTTCAACGTTTAAAGTCTCTTGTTGAAAATGGTGACCTTGGCCGCATAAACTACATCTATTCGCATCGTCTCAATTTGGGAAAGATTCGCCGTGAGGAAAATGCTCTCTGGTCTTTCGCGCCTCATGATATTTCTATGATCTTAACCCTGGCTGGAGACATGCCCGAAAGTGTCCAGTGCATGGGTGGAAATTACCTTCATAAAAAAATCGCAGATGTAACTACAACCCACATGGAATTTCCATCGGGTCTGCGAGCCCATGTATTTGTTTCGTGGCTTCATCCTTTTAAGGAACAGAAACTCATTGTGGTGGGCGACCGGAAAATGGCGGTTTTTGATGATACAAAGCCCTGGAATGAAAAGCTGCTTTTATATCAGCACGAAATCAAATGGCAGATTAATATCCCGATCCCATCAAAGACCGAACCGACATTGATCTGTGATATACCGGAAATTGAACCTTTGCGTTTAGAATGTGAAACATTCATCCGGTGCATAAAAAACGGTAACAAGGCCATCACAGACGGAAATGAAGGTTTACGTGTATTGAAGGTTCTTAATTCGAGCCAGGAATCTTTAAATCAAGATGGTCGTAAGATCAATTTAAATGAAAGGTCATCAATATGGGAGCTTACACCGCAGCAGACTCAAAAAACATCACAACAATCCTGTAATCTCAGTAAGTCATATATTCACCCGTCAGCAATTATAGATGATGATGTGTCGATAGGCGATAATACTAAGATCTGGCATTTCTCCCATATCCTCACCGGTTCTAGGATTGGCAAAGATTGTACTATCGGGCAGAATGTTGTCATCGGTCCACATGTCAGTATAGGTAATAAATGCAAAATCCAGAATAACGTCAGTATATATAAAGGTGTGATTCTTGAAGACGAGGTATTTTGTGGACCTTCCATGGTTTTCACGAACGTTTACAATCCAAGGGCTGCTATTCGTCGAGTGGAAGAGATAAAGCCGACTCTAGTTAAAAAAGGCGCTACTATCGGTGCAAATGCTACTATAATCTGTGGCGTAACTATTGGACGTTATGCTTTCATAGGAGCAGGCGCTGTCGTTACTAAAGATATAAAGGACTATGCCCTAGTAACAGGCAATCCCGCGCGGCAAGTTGGCTGGATTTGCGAGTGCGGATATAAATTAGATAGTAATAAAACGTGTGGTGTGTGTGGCATTCATTATCCGAAATTACGTAAAGACTTTAATCTTTCAGGGACGGATCAAACTAAAAATTTTAGAGCTTCTCTATGAAAAGTCCTATGACATTTCAGGGTTGAAATATAATTTAAAAATTAGAGTCATGAACAGTCCCGATTCGTTTGAGAATAATTCGTGAAAAAGAAAAAAAGAAATAAATCGGCTGTCGTTGCCGCAAAGCATTCAACAGAACCTCTCCATCCCACCCATGATGGTTATGACTTGACGCAGCGTCAGTCAAAGCAGGAGTTTGAGAGAACGGTATCTCGCCTTAAAGCGGATTTGAAAGACGACCCGAATAATCCCATGATATATCACCATTTAAGCTGTTCCTATTTAAGCCAGGGCATGTTTCAGGAAGCACTTGAGACAAGCCTGAAGGCAATCAAACTATCTGAAGATAAAAACGATCCCAACATGGTCTACCTGTGGTCGCGTTACAATGCAGCCATGTCCTATTACCGTTTGGGAGATTTAAAAAATGCTGAGGAAGTGGCTTTATCAAGCATTGAGAGGTTTCCAAAGCACATTGATGCGCATTATATCCTAACTGCCGTATATTATGACTCACAGCAATGGTCACGCACGATTGAACATGGTCATAAATACTTGAACCTTGTTCAATTATTAAGGACATCACATGCGGATTTCGGTAATTTCATGACCTGCACCCTGAAAGAAGGATGGAACATGCATGTCCTCATTGGTATAGCCTGTTTTGAACTGGGGCAGGAGGTTAATTCTCAAGAATCCTTCGATAAGGCAATAAAATATGCGCCGGAGCCATTTGTCGCGCTCCGGGCGATCGGTATTTATTTTTACAATAAAAACAATCCGGTCAAATCCTTTTTATATCTCGATAAGGCACACCGGCAAAATTCCCGTGATGAAACGGTCAAATATCTGCTAACGAAAATTTCACATATGGAAGAACATAACGGGAAAGAACCAACGATCAGTTGCTGCATGATCGTTAAAAATGAGGAAGCCTTCCTGGAGCAGTGTCTTAACAGTGTGAAAGATGTTGTAGATGAGATCATTATCGTAGATACAGGGTCCACGGATAAGACTGTGGACATCGCAAGGAAATTCACAGGCAAGATTTACTTTCATCCCTGGGAAGGCAGCTTCAGTAAGGCGCGCAATCAGGCCATAAAATACGCAACGGGTGACTGGATATTTACTATCGATGCCGACGAAGAACTGCTTGAATCCTCCAGACCAGAAATACGACAGGCCATTCGTGAAGCCGGGTTATCTGACGCCATATATGCCAATGTTATCAGTGTATACAGCGGTGGTCGAAAGACAGCCAGACATAATTCTGAAAGATTCTTCCGGAACAACAGCATCATTCATTATGAAGGTACAGTTCATAACCGTGTCATCGGTCATACCTTTACCAAACATTCTGCGATTGAACTCATGCACTATGGATACAATCTCGAGGAAAAGAAAGCGAATGAAAAGTTCTTAAGAACCACTGAGCTTCTAAAAAAACAGATTTGTGAAGCGCCGGATGATCCCATGCCGCACCATTATCTGGGAACATCCTATCTCACCCGTAGGATGTACAAGCAATGCGTAGAAGAATCATTACTCGCCCTCGACCTGGCAGATAAGCAGGGCGATAGTAACACAATTTATTTATGGACATGCCATAACGCCGCTGTAGCCTCTTTTTTTCTGGGAGACCTGGAAAAGGTACGCGATTATTCTTTGCAGGTGCTAAAAAAATGCCCTGACCATCTTGATTCACACTATACTATGACCTTGCTTGCTGTTGAGGAAGAACAGTGGGATGATGTCTTGCACTATGGGCTGCACTATTTAGACCTGCGTGACTTTTATGAAAAAAATCCAGACAAAACTGGTACGATCATAAACTCCACAATGAGTGAAGGAAGGAGCATCAATCTCCTTATCGGCCATGCGTACCATGCCCTGAAAGATTATGCGAATATGGGCAAGCATTATCAGGCAGCCTATGAGATTGCGGATGATAAATGGCAGGTTTGGCAGAATGTCGGAACCTTTCATAAGGATCGTTCGGGCGATCTTGGCTTGGCCCGTAAATATCTGGATCTTGCTCTGGAGGAGGCTCCTGATGAGCCTTCAGTCTGGTGTATGCTCGCAAAATTGAACAATAAAATAAAGAACGAAACGGATGAAAAACGATGTCTGGAGCGTCTTTTAGAACTGGGCAGCCAGGATATCATGATTCTGAGCCGCCTCTCTGCCGTGTCACTGGCCGCGGAAGATTTAACAACAGCGGATAAAGCACTTGATGCCCTCATGAAAATAGATCCTCAGAACCATACCACCCTATGCACCCTTGGCCTTTTCTATCGGCGGCAGAATTGTCTCGACCGTGCCATTGAGGCATTCAACAGGGCTATAGAAATCAATCCTCAGGAATCGTCGCCATGGCTTCATCTTGGTGAAATAGCACTGCAGCTCGGTCAATTCGACAACGCGAGGTTGTTTTTCGAACGCGTACACAACCTTGAAAAAGGAATGCTCAAGTCCCTTTTATACCTCTGTGAAATAGAACTCAGGCAAAATCGAATCATTGAGTTTATCCACTGGTGCGATTTGATCCTGAAAGAACTGCGGTTAAACAGAAATAGAACTGTTGATAAAGTTGAAGATATATCAGGCATCTTATGTGAAATTAATAATGCGCTGATTAATTATAAGGACCTCTCCGCCCAGGTATCCACCGTTTTATCCTTGCTGCCTTCCGGCAGGAATTGATCCCCATTATTTTTGTTATCAGTTTTTTTCTCAAGTATTTTCACCTTTGAACCGATAATAAGGCCAAAGAGTACGGAAGGAGGTGAAAGAAACTTCGGCAATGTGAGTGGGGATAAAATGAAAAAGCCCCGGTTATAAACAATAAAACTTTTAAAACAATTGGCAAGGATGCCAAAACAATCCCTAAAAAAATAAAAAAATCAAGGAGGATAAAATCATGGGATTCGTAATTCAAAGTAACATCGCAGCATTGAACGCGCAGAGGAATCTTAATATTTCCTCAGGTGCAATGAGTAAGTCTCTTGAAAGACTTTCTTCAGGTTATCGTATTAATTCAGCCGCTGATGATGCGGCAGGACTGGCCATTTCTCAGCAGTTCAGCGCCGACATAGCCAGCTACAAAATGGGAAGCCAGAACGTGAGCCAGGCAAACGCCCTGCTGCAGGTTGCCGGCGGTGCCATGGATCAGATTGACAATATGTTGACAAGATTAAAAGAACTGGCCACGCAGGCTTCTTCTGCAAATGCCGGGACAAACCTCGATAAGATCAACGCGGAAGGCGACCAGCTGATCGCCGAAATCGATCGGATCGCCAATTCGACAAATTACTCCGGTACTCCCCTGTTGAATGGGACATTTGGAGTTACTATTACGGCAGGTGCCACCATAACTGCCTCAGGAGGCCTTAGTGGCGCCAGTGGATTGGCTATGGGTGTAGCATACACCATATCAACAGCGGATAACGCCGCTTCCGGTGAGGACATAACTGTCAGTGCGACGATAGGCGGGGTCGAGCATTCAGAGATCATGTACGGTGTCGCGACACCCGGAACGGGCGCGACAAAAAATGTCACCTTCGCTTCTCTGGGCCTGACTTTAACAGTCAATGAACATTTGTCCAATGCTTCAGACGGCGTAATTACTGGCACCAACTCATCGGCCGCCAATTTCCAGGTTGGCACGTCAAGTAATGCTTATGACAGGATCAGTATTTCGCTAAGCAGTGTCAAAGCTTCGGCTCTTTCTCTACAGACGGGTCAACTCTCACTTGCGACGACTGCGCTTTCTTTCCTTGACACAATCAACACAGCCATTAGTGCACTGAGTAATGCACAAGGCGCAATCGGTGCGGCACAAAACAGACTGGGTTATGCGAGCGCGAACCTCTCCACCACGATACAGAACTACACTGCTGCAAATTCGACAATCAAAGATGTGGACATGGCTTCGGAAATGACGAACTTCACCAAGAACCAGATCCTTGTACAGGCAGGTACGGCGATGTTAGCCCAGGCCAACATGGCTCCACAGCAAGTTCTCTCACTGTTCAAATAATCTCATCTTCTAACCCTTTAATCGGACGCCCCGCAATCATTCCTGATTGCGGGGCTTTTTTTGGCAGATTTCTTGCTGTATCTATAAAAGAGAGTGTTCCACACTGCCAGATTCATCATTGTGAACACATTGAGTTAAATTCATAACATGCTGATTATACAACATTTTATTACGCTACTAAGTTTCTTGCAATCATCTAAAAAAGCTCTCAAAACACTCAAGTGTGGGGAATATTTTGCCGATAATGATAATAAAGTACGGGGCGTTTAACATTCATCGTAAACGCCTGATGGTAGCATAAGAAAGGAGTATCGGATGGCTACTACCAATGTGGGCAGCAACATAGGAACCAGTTTTATAAGCGGTCTTTCCAGCGGAATTGACTGGAGCAGCATAGTCACTCAATTGATCGCAGTCGATCAAAAAAGTGTTACTCTTGTTTCGAACCAGCAAAGCGACTACCAGGCGAAGCTCAAGGAGTGGCAATCGTTCAATACACAACTTCTCACTTTGAAGACGGCGGCAGACGCCCTAAATGACCCTGACAGCTTTAACGCGTTTAAGACGGTGATGTCCACCGACAACAGCTCTGTTCAGGCTGAAGACTTGCTTTCCGCCTCCGCAGACACGTCCGCTGCACCGGACAGCTACACTGTAAAAGTAGTGAATCTGGCAACAGCGGAGAAACTATCCTCCGGCACCTTCGCCGACGCCACAGCAGCCATGGGGGGGAGCTATACCGGCGACATTATCATCAACGGGAAGACGCTGACTGTAAACGCGACGGACAGCTTGAATGATGTAGCAAACAATATCAATAAACTGAACGCCGGGGTCACGGCATCCGTGTTGAACTTCAGCAGTACCGATCACCGGCTGATTATCACAAGCACAACGACGGGCGCCCAGGGGATAAGCATAACAAATGATCTATTCAGCTGGGGGAGCCATGTAATAATCGACGGTCAGGACTCCACCGTCAATATTGACGACGTAGCTGTACACAATTCTTCAAATACTATCGATGATGTTATACCCGGTGTTACTTTGAATCTGCTCCATGCGGACAACGACACAACCATCAATCTCAATGTCACACGTGACACGGATACCATCAAGAAAAATATCCAAACCTTTGTAACCGATTACAACAATGTGATGTCCTATATCAGCAAACAGTTCTCGTATGACACTACCACAAAGACAACGGGAGGCGTCCTCTTCGGAGATGGGACGCTTCTTTCCGTAAAGTCTGACCTTACATCCGTTATCACCCAGCCTGTATGGGGCGTCAACGGCCAGTTCTCCATCCTAGGTCTCGCGGGGATAAGCCTCGATGACAAAGGACAATTGAGTATCGACGACACGACCTTAACAAATTACCTTGAGACCAACTTCAGTGATATCGTGTCACTATTTGCGGGCCAGGGCACGACATCGTCAAACAGCCTTGATTATGTAGCGCACACGCAAAATTCGAAGGCAGGGCAATACGCGGTTCACATCGATACTGCGGCAACACGAAGTACATCAACCTCTGACACCGCAGTCGGCGGCACCCTTGGCAGTGCTGAAACCATGACGATTAAAGACAATATTACGGCAGCGATCTCCCTGACCGCGGGTATGACCGTAACTGACATTATCAATGCCATAAACACGGCTGTATCAATGCAGATGCTGGCCGGGAGTGCCCATCTCCAGCAGAACGATTCAAACCCGATTACGTCAGGGACTAACTGGAACAATATCAAGGACGCCACCCTACAAAATGGGGATGTTATCAATTTTTCGGGAACTGACCGGAATGGAGGCTCCGTCACAGGGAGCTACACAATTAACGATGTGGGGACGGACACGGTCCAGGGGCTTCTGACAGCCATACAAAACGCGTTCTCTAATAATGTGACCGCAGCCATTGATTCTTCGGGCCGGATTGTGGTCACCGACAAATCTTCCGGGACAAGCCAGCTTGCCCTCAGTATCACCGAACCATCCGGGAGAGGCCTCGATTTTGGCACCGTTCTCAGCACCAACCCCGGTGGCCAGACCGGCGGTCAAGCATTAAATGTAACAGCTTCCAACGACGGCAGCAACCATGTCGTTCTCACCGATAACAGCTATGGAAGCAGGAGCTTCACAATATCAGAGGATAACCACCTTTTATGGAGCTCAGATCAAACGGTCAATAATGGACTAAACGTGGCAGGTACAATAAATGGCGAGGCTGCCACTGGCGCCGGACAGGTCCTGACGGGAAACACGGGCAACGCCAATACAGCGGGACTTTCAGTAAAATATTTGGGAACAGACACAGGCGACATCGGGACTGTCAAGCTGACAATCGGCACGGCGGACCTTTTGGACCGCGCCCTTTTTAATATCACCGACCCTTACAGCGGCTATGTTTCTTTCAAAGAGACATCACTTCAAAATAGTATCGATAACTTTCAGACGAGAATAGATCAGATGAACGCCCAGCTTGATCAGAAAAAACAACAAATGATCAAAAGCTTTATAACAATGGAAACAGCTTTAAGTAATATCCAGAATCAGAGCAACTGGCTTCTCGGGCAGCTTAATGCCGCAGCTGATGGCTGGAAATCATTATGATAATTGTAGCTTAAGATAAGGAGGATAGAATATATGTACGGTAAAGGCATAGGAGCCTACCAGCAAGCAGGAGTAATGACAGCAGACCCCAAGAGACTCGTTTTGATGTGCTATGAAGAAGCTATAAAGAATTTGAAGATTGCTAAGGCAAAGTATATCTCCCATGATTATGAAGAAAAAGCGCAGGCGTTAATTAAAGCACAGGATTTTATTAGCGCCCTTGACTCCGCACTCGATTTAAAGAAAGGGGGCGAAGTAGCTTCAAACTTACACGCCCTTTACTTTTACATGATACATCACTTAACGGAAGCGGACTTGAAAAGAGACTTAAGAGCAATGGATCACATTGTCTGGATGTTAGTGGAGCTGAAATCGGCGTGGGAAGAAATCCTTAACGGTCAGCGCAGGGATATGAACAAGGCATTTCATCAAATTAATGATCGGGAAAAGGAACCCGTCAGGAGAGAAATGAGGGCGTAGCCATGACAGAACAAAAATCAACAGCAGCATCCGATCTTCCCAGACTCTGCGAATTACTAGAGCAAAAAATCGCTATTTTTAAAGGTTTCATGTCTGCAACTACATCACTGAAAGATATGATCGAACAGCATAATGTAGAAGCAGTTGAAATGCTGATCATTCGGCGACACAATCTTATGGCCTATATTAGCAAATTGGACGCTGCAATCAGCCGTATCAGGGAGTCAAATCCCTCTTATGAAGCGCCGGAAACAAGGAAGCGAATCCAATCTCTTATGGCAACCCTCGAACAGGTAATTAATAAAACCCAACGATTAAACAAGGATTGTGAAGTCGCTGCAGAAGATGAACTCGATAAACTGAAAAACGATTTATCCGGGATCGCCAACAGTCAAACGTGGTTCAAGGGCTATAGAGGAAAATCCGGGGAGTCCCGCTTTTTGGACGTTAAAACATAGAGATACGTAGTATAAAGTTTTTCCCATAGAATGCCGATATATAGATCGTAAGGAGTATGATCGAGGTTCAAAAATGAATATTTCAAGCATAAATACGACGGGGACTCCGACAGTGTATGATAATGTGCCCCAAAAAGAACCTTCTGGAAGAGCGCCTGAAGAATCCAAACCTGTAACTTCTGAAGAAGTAAAGCAAATGGTCGAGCAAATTCAGGCACATATTCAATCGAGTAATATCAGTGTGACCTTCTCGACCTACGGGGATAAAAATAGGGAAGTTAGTGTAATCGTCAAAGAGAAAGATACTGGAAAGGTTATACGCGAAATCCCGCCCGAAGACCTTCAAAATCTATATACGAAATTGGGGGAACTCATCGGCATCATTTTTCACCATTCTGCTTAAAGAACAGCGCCACAAATTATTAATCCCGCCTTTCTTCATAAGGAAGCAGTCTTGCAGTTATTGGGTTTTTCACTATCTCCTGTTGCGGCAGCTTCGTCAGCAGGCCCAGTTGTCAGGTAGTATTTAACAGGATATGTCTGATCTTCAAGGATAATCTGTTTGGCAATTCTTTTCTCTGCATTGATCACAATAGGCGCTCTGAGGTTGGCAGAAACTGAAAATGGGTTCTGAAGTATGGTCACAATCGCAAGCAGTACGACATCGTCCGGACCTTTTATTTCCAGAAATTTTATATCATTATCGCTTATCACCGGTTCATAGTCAGCCTTTGCAATAAATGGATTGATCACAACGAATGCGATTTTACCGTCATCAAGGGACTGGTACCACCAGAATGGGTTCTTTTCATCCTGCATATGCAGTATATATTTCTTCAGGTGTTCAAACCCGATGATCCCTCCCTGCATGTTAATGATCTTGGATTCATCTACTTCTATCTCCCCAAAGCGGGCAGTAACTACATTCACTCTACAAATCTCCCTATATCGTATATTGGCAAATTATTGTTTATGTACATTCAAGGCTTTTGTTGATCTTTTAAAACAAACTTTTTAATCCGGTCAATATATCGGGAAGTGTCTCTTTCTCGATACTATCCACTTTTGCAGCTTGGATATTTTGTTCCCTGATGAGCTGGTATATTTCCGCTCGGTGAACAGTGATATGGGCTGGTGCCTCAATTCCAAGCTTTACTTGTTTCCCTTTTGTTTCGAGAACAGTAATTTTAATATCATCACTTATCGTGATTGCCTCGCCCAACTTCCGTGTCAGGATTAACATCATTACTCCCTGTTATATCGTGGGAATCATACTTCTATTTAAGAAATCCGATGATAGACATGCTCCCTAAGTCGCCTGCCATTTTATAAGTAGCTTCCAAAGCTAATTGCTTCATCTGGAACTCTGTTGCCAGCTTTGCTACATCAGCGTCTTCTATATTCGACTTAAGGCTGGTCAGCCGTGTGTTCATATCATCAAGCGCGGAACTTGAGGCATCCAGACCGTTTGTCCTGGTCCCGCATTGTCCCACATAGCGGGAGATTTGAGCGCCCGCCTGATCAAGGAGATCAAGTTGACTGGTTATACCGTTCGCATCGTTGTTCACAAGTGCGGTTTTCAAATCGTCCAATACCTTGAAAATGTCGACAGTACCTTTGCCCTGATTTGTAAACACCTCTTCTCCCGTGATACTATAATTAATTGTAACTCCATTGCTGACTTCACTGGAGAGTTCTTCGCCGTTGCCATTGTAATAGCCCGGTGCATAGGCATGAACATAGAAAATGTCATTTGATACCGGATTTGTGGCTCCTGCCGTAAACGTAAGCTGTATTCCGTCACCAATAGTCACAGGGGCGCTAAGATTTGTCTGCACAGCTCCCCAGGTTTTCCCGCCGTCTGCAGAAATCTGGTATGTTGAGGCAGCAAGAGTCCCGCCCGTGATGATCTTGACCGCATAGGTCTTGTTTGCGGTACCTGTATAGGCGCCGCCCGAAGTTACGGTTCCATCAAATGTATTCCCGGTTGCGGCAACAGGAGTATCAATTCGCGAAACTGCCGATGCAGTCTCGGAGAATGGCTCTGTATCAGTTCTTGTACCGGAGAAGAAATACCTGTTCCCGAATTTTGTATTGGCGAGCGAACGGATTTCGTCAATAAGCGGCTGGAGGGAATCGGCCGCAATCTGCCTCGTTGAAGCTGACGCCGTCGCACTGGCCTGTGAGATTGCTGTTGATTTGATGCTTGTCAGGATGTCGCTTACATGTGATAAATTTGATTCTACGGAAGAAAGCCATGACTTACTGCTGTCAATATTTCCCTTATAATTCGTTATCTGCGCTAGTGCACTCCTGTAATCAAGAATTTTGCCCATACCGAGCGGATCATCAGAAGGTCTGTTAACCTGCTTCTGTGTGGATAATTTCTCCATCAGATCGTTATACTGAAGCTGAATACCGGACATACTGTTATTCAGTAAATCGAACTTCATGTTATCGCTAACGCGCGTAATCATAATTTCACCCTTTGCACCTGCCTAAATCCAAAGCATCCGTCATATTTCAATAGCACCATGAACTCATGTTTAAGAACTTATGGACGTTTCTATCCCCAAATTTATCAGCGTACCCATCATTGTATTAATAACCCCGATCAGCCTTCCTGCGGCATTATACGCGGCTTCATACTTGATCATGTTCATCATTTCTTCATCAAGGGAAACCCCTGAAACAGCCTCTCTCTGACTTTCCATCTGGTTCAGGATGGCTGTTTGCTGGTCGTTGTTGTTTTTTGCATCTGCGATATTCTGGCCGATTTTTGACACAAGTGATTCATAATAATTATCAATTGTCAAGCCGCCCCCCATTAACGATGAATCGTTCTGAATGGCGGCAATTAAACCAGCGTTATCACCGTCCTTATTGACAGTGGCTGAGGCGGCAATCTTTGCTACATCAGCGACAATACCCGGATCTACCTGCATAATCGCTGCTGGATAAGTCGCATTAACACTGAAAGTATCGTTTGCCGCAAAGGTACCCGCCGTGAAGGTAAAGTTTATTCCTTCACCAAGTGTTATATTCCCGTTAGCGGGCATGGTTTGTACAGATCCCCATGTATTTCCGCCGTCGGATGAAACTTTATAGGTTGCAACCCCAAGCGCCCCCGGTGCTACAATTTGCACCTCGTAGGTTTTATGTTTAGTACCTGTATAAGACCCTCCGGCAGTCACCGTACCGGCATAGGTGTTCCCGCTGGCCGCTACAGGAGGATAGATCCCTGCCAGAGAAAAAAAGTTTCCTCCAACATTGCCGTTCAGGTCATAGCCTGAGCTGTGCTGTGCGTTCACATTGCTGATGATGGCTGCTGCCATTTTGTCAAGATCATTAAGATAACCGCCAACCTGCGCATCTCTGGCATCGATGAGACCGGCCAACTTTCCCCCTTGCAGTTTATCATTAATTGCAACCGTCGGCGTATCCTGGAAAACAACATCATAGTAATTCGAGTTATTAGGGTTGGTCTGCACACCAAGCTTCCAGACGTTGGAACCTTCTACAAGGGATCTGCCGTTGGAGATATAAACGTTAAGAGCACCGTTTGCCTCTTCATAATAATTCACCTGGACAAGTTGGCCGATTTTCCGCAGAAGCTCCGTTCTTTGATCCCTCATACTTGCCGCATTCCCACCGGCTATTTCAACCTGAACAATCTTGTCGTTCAAATCCGCCATCTGATCAAGGTAACCGTTTAATTGCGTCACTGCATCAGAGATTTGATTGTTCGTGTCGTTCTGAATCTTAAGGAGGTCGTTGGCCCTCTGCCGGAACGTAGAAGCAAGGCTCTGAGAGACGGATACCAGGTAGTCCCGCTCAGTCATACCGCTGGGATTCGCGGACAGTTGCGACCAGGCACTCCAGAATTGTGACAGCAAATCATTAATACCCCCACCGGTGCTTTCATTGAAAATGCTTTCTACATTATTTAGGACATCCAACTGGGCTTGACTGTACGCGCCGTTCGGCTCCTGCTGGACTACCTGGGCATCGAGATATTTATTATAGAGCCTCTCTATGGATATAATCTTAACCCCGACTTGCTGTTGATCCGACGAGGTATTAAAGACGCCGATAGAGCCAAAGTCAGGACGTAACCTTGAGTATCCCGGTGTATTAACATTTGCGACATTTGACCCGGTAACATTCAAAGCGGTAAGATTGGCTAAGATAGCATCTCTTGCGGTATTTAATACACGACCTATATCTCCCATAGTTCACCCTTCCGTTTGTACCATCTTCCCATTCCGGGCAATGGGCCTCATTTTCCCCGAAGGCATGTAACAGGCCGAAGCGGAAGCGAGGAGACTGTGAATAAAATCGACGGACCCCTGCATAAAATGAAGAGAAAAATCAACCAGTTCCTTATTATTTTTATTCATTTCCCGGTTGTTGGCAAGTAGACTGCTTAATATAGACTTACAATCCTCCAAACATTTCTTCTGATCATTATCCGCATAAGAACACAACACGGTTAAATTGACCTCATTTTCCTCGAGGGCAAGTATTTTTGCAATTTTCCTGATAAGCTTTAACCTGCCGTCCTCCAACATTTTTGCTTTCAGTATTACCGTTTCCTTTTTGCTGTTACTTTCGAGGAGCCTTTCGAGGGAAGGTTTCATTAATGTTATCTTTTCGTGAGAGATTGCGGCCTGAAGCTCTCGATAAACCACAACTTCTCCCTTCAGGAGAATTATCAATGAATCAAGAAGAGGGGACAATTCATCTGTATAAAGGCCCATATCCTGCTGTATCATGTCCGCATCCTAAATAAGTACTTCCTTTAAAACTCTAGGTAGATCACTTTTTGCGCCATTGCGAAGAAGATTAAGCAATACGTCAATTTCCCTTCGCAAAAAACCAAATATTTTCAAAGGACTATATGATCTTATAGGTAAACTTACCCTAATCTACACAAATGACGCGGTAGGCTCTTTGGGATGAAATATCTGAAGAAAATGGGGGAAATTTTGTCAGGCTAATATATCCAAAAGAGACTCCGACACCATTTTCTCAGCAATTTTCTTCCCGTTTACATCGTAAGCACCTTTTTCTACCTGATCTTTTAGTTCACGAACCTTATCTTCACGAACATCAGGAAGCTGGCTCACCGCATCTCGCAATTGCTGAATGTCTCTTGCCTTGGTGGAAAGATTTA
The DNA here is from genome assembly GCA_035542475.1 of Syntrophales bacterium. Classification (GTDB taxonomy): domain Bacteria; phylum Desulfobacterota; class Syntrophia; order Syntrophales; family UBA2185; genus DATKLL01. The sequence goes on along the minus strand of DATKLL010000053.1, from coordinate 45,217 downwards.
CTTTCTCCTCTGGTGCCGCATTTCCGTCGACTTTTGGGCCCGGCTCATTCTGAACCTTGTCAATTTTCTGATACTGCTGAAGAGCTTGTAATGCGGCATCATCGACTTTAGAAATCTTCATCTTGCGAATCTCCTTATGATTCTTCTTTTATCACATATATCGGCAAGAAGACAATAAAACTTTAATAAAACCTTTTATATCGCGCTTAGCGACTATTTGTTTAACTGGTTAAAAAGGGCCTGTTGTAAACCTACCTCTTTCCCTTTATTTGCCATCTCTTCGGCCACTTTCTGATCAAATAACATGTTATATGCATCTTTACCGGTACTCTGTTTAAAATAACCACTCTGAGGGATGCTTTGCCGCATTGTCTTAAACATGTAATAGGTAAAGATGGACTCGAAATCAGCACATACTTTTCTCATTTTTTTTTCTTTTTCAGATTCTTTACCCTTTACATCACCAATTCTTTTCAGGGGAATCTGGGTAACAGGCTGCGCCTTTGATGTTGTAAAATCTGCCATAATGATCCTATATAAACCCTGTCTCTGCCTTTCTTAACTTAGAAGCCAGACTGAGGAAAGTTTTCCCTATAAAATCTTTAGATCAGCCTGAAGCGCCCCCGCGGCTTTTATAGCCTGCATTATGGTAATGAGATCACGCGGAGAAACGCCTATTGCATTCAGGGCTCTCACCACTTCCTGAATGGTGACACCTCTCGGTACTACCAGCAGTTGCTTTTTCTCCTCAGCTACAGTCACATGACTCTCAGGAGTAACCACCGTCTGCCCTCCCGGGGCCATTATTACGCCTCCCTTTTTTGTCGGTGCAGTACCACCAGCAGGCGCCCCCGGAGCGAAGGGAAGTGGCTGGGAAACCTTCTTTTCCTCCTTTATTTGAATACTCAGATTCCCATGAGCTACGGCTACGGTCGATATCCTCACATTCTCGCCCATCACCACGGTACCTGTCTTTTCGTTCATAACTACAACAGCGGCAGAGTCAACGGGGACATCGAGGTTTTCTATAAGCGAGACAAGTTGCACCGCATTCATTCCCGCATTCTCTTTTATCTTTACGGTAACCGAACTGGAATCAACGAGCTTTGCCTCGACATTACGCATTGAAGTGTTGATCACCTCTGCTAAATGAGTGGATGTTGTAAAATCAGGCTGATAGAGATTAATAGTTAGCATTCTGCTTTTTTGAAATTCATAAGGCAATTCCTTTTCTACGGTAGCGCCGTTTGTAATTCGCCCGGCAGTAGTATGATTCTTTGTAACACCTCCGCCGGCGGCACCACTTGCCGAAAATCCCCCAATGGTAACCGCTCCCTGAGCAACCGCGTAAACCTCACCGTCTGTGCCTCTTAGAGAAGTCAAAAGTAGCGTACCGCCTTGAAGACTCTTCGCATTACCAATAGAGGAAACATCTACATCTATCCGCGTCCCGGTCTTCACAAAAGGCGGAAGCTTTGCAGTCACCATAACCGCCGCTATATTGTCTGCCTTCACATCTCTATCTTTCGGTATGACAAGTCCCTGACGGAACAGCATATTGATAAGTGTTTCTTTCGTAAACCCGTTCTTTACATCATCGCCTGTTCCATTCAATCCTACAACCAATCCATAACCGAACAGTTGGTTATCCCTGACCCCGCCGATATTCGCGATGTCCTTTATTCTAGCCGCATGCACAAGATTCGTTAAAATTACTAAAGAGATGAAACATGCAAGTATTCCGCAGACTGTCATGAAATTGATTGAACGCTTTATCATACTAATACCACCTCTCAAGAACATCAGAATGGCCAGACCCAGTCCACAACGCGAGTAAGCCAGCCTGGTCTCATTTTGTCGTCTACTACGCCCTTCCCTGTATATACAATCCTAGCATCGGCAATATACTGTGAAAAAATCGTGTTATCCGTTGCTATGTCGTCAGGCCTGATAATACCGGTAAGGATTATATACTGATCTTCTGCATTCACAGTAACTTGTCTTCTTCCCTCAATGATGAAATTCCCATTCCCTAGGATTTTTACTATTCTTGCTGATATCGTAGCCGTCAGATTACCATCCCGACTGGTTTTTCCCGCTCCTTTAAGAGAGTTTGCAGAAGTGCCTCCGACATTTATGCTTGTTGTCCCTTTTCTGAGTATATCAAGTATTGCCCCCTCGTAACCCAATAGGGATGTGACACCAGCAGCCGTAGTTGTGTCTCTGCTCGTGTCAGTAGTCGCATTATTCCCTCCCACGGAACTCTCACTGACCACAATAGTGACGATATCATTCACACGCTGTGCTCTTCTGTCAGAAAAGAGAGAATTAGCAGAATTTTCACCCGCCCAGATGGTTCCCGGCAGCGGCACCCTTTTAATCTCCGGTGGAGTGATTTGGGGATGTTCAGCCTTAACATAGAGGTTATGTGAACACCCTATGGTAAAGATCAGGACATAGAATATGAATAAAGTTTTAATATATCTTGGAACTATCATGTCAGCACCTCTTAAAATTCTATCCTGACAGAAGAATCATCAATAACCTTTGCGAAAACCGTCTTATTAGATGACGTATTCCTTACTCTTATGAAATCACCGCGGCTTCCATCCTCCTCCGAAAGACCAGACGTTACGATTGTCATGGGACCACTTTCGAGTACCATCTTTACCATTTTCCCCCGTTTTATGGTCTTTATGGCCTTGAGCATATTTCTCTTAATCTCCATATTCTGCCTTACATCACTATAGAGCTGCTTCCCCACCACATCCTCTATTTGTGTCATTGTATGAAATGGCATCTGATTAAACCACTTCCGAACAAGCCTCACATTATCAGAAGTTATTTCCGTATCCCTCAGCAGATATTTTGTGCTCACCACGACATCTATCGCCACTTCCATCCTCACATGGACCCTTTCCTCCCTCAAAAGTGTACCGTCATCGTATACTCCCACAGTGAAGATTGAATCGCCTATATAGGATTCATCCTGCCCGCTCCTAACCTTGCATCTAATTTTTCCCTCCTGAACATGCAAATCTGATACTCTGCCCAGAAATTCAATCCTCATGCTATCCTGCTGCCAGGGCATATTCGCTTCTATATAATTCTTCACCAACGCCTTTATCTCTGTTCCTTTTATGATCCTATCTTGCGCTGCAAATGATGATGATGAAACAACACAAGTCAGAAAAAACATTATCCAAAATAAAGTACGAATTTTCATTGTGTATTCCTCAAATTTTATGATCCTGCTACCTCTTCAAATTGCTTATCATCTGCAGAATCTGGTCGGCTGTCTGTATCGATTTAGTGTTCATTTCGTACGCCCTCTGACCGGCGATCATTTGAACCATTTCATCAACAACATTGACATTAGACATCTCGATAGCATTCTGTGTGATGGTGCCAAACCCTGTGTCACCCGGATTTCCCGTCACAGCCGCTCCAGAAGCGTCTGTCACGTCGTAAAGATTCCTTCCTATACTCTTCAGGCCGGCTGGGTTGATAAACCGGGCAAGCTGAACTCTGCCGCTTGCCACTTTATTTTCTACAGCATCCGTTGCTGTCCATGTTCCATCTTGTAGTATTTGAAACTTGACTGCAGCCTGCGGAATGGTCACCTGAGGTGAAAGCTTTAGGCCTTCAGGATTGACCAAAACACCGTCTTTGTTGGTCATAAAACTCCCTGCCTTGGAATAAACCGTGCGTCCAGTCTCATCGAGTAATTGGAAGAATCCATCACCCTCGATGACCCAGTCATACGGATTGTCAGTTTGCTTGAAATCTCCCTGTGTGAACATTTTTGTAGTTGCCATTATTCTTGAACCCATACCAACTTCCACGCCGACTGGTACCTGATTACCTGAACTCGTTTCCGTTCCAGCTTTTTTACCAGCCTGGTAGAGTATATCCTGAAACGCAGCCCGTGATTTCTTAAATCCTACGGTATTTACGTTGGCCAGGTTGTTGGCAACCACATCCAAATTGATCTGTTGCGCTTCCATTCCAGTTCCTGCTGTCCATAAAGCCCTTATCATATAAAAACCTCCCTATTCATGACCTATGTGACCTTATCATGCTAATCTTCCTATTTGACTCGTTGCTAACTTGTCTTGATCCGCTATCGTTTGTATGACCTTCTGGTAGACCTCCACAGAACGATGGATGTCTATCATATCAGTCATCTCCTTTACGACCTGCACATTTGATAGTTCGATATGCCCCTGACTGATTACAGGGTTTTCTTTATCCACCACACCGGCATTCCCCGGATCTGCAAAAAGGCATCCTTCTATTCTGACAAGAGCCTGGGGATTTGTAAAATTCGTTATCTTCAGTGTATCTATCTGGTTGCCGTCTACTGAGATATCACCCTTTTGGCTTATCTGCACCGTTCCATTAGGGATCTTGATTTTGTTACCGGATTTATTGAGGACATAATTACCTTCCAATGTGACCAAGTTACCATCTTTATCAAGCGTGAAATTACCCTGCCTTGTATAGGTAATTTCATCGCCTGACCTTACAGCAAAAAAACCTTCGCCATTGATAGCAACATCCAGAACGTTATCTGTTTTGTAGATTGAACCTGGAGCATAATCAACCACAACCTCGGGCGTAAACGACATTTCCTTGGTGGGGTCGACAGCAGGATAAAATAACTTCACAGCTTTGAATCCGGTAGTGTTACTGTTTACGATATTGCTTGCAACGTAATCAAGCTGGTCGAATGTCTGCTGGTAAACATGTGCCATCTCACCAATGCTATAAATCATTATTGCCTGCCTCTTCAGTTTTTGTGCTTCTGAATTGCAATTCACATGCCAGTAAAGAGAAAAACATGCCTTCTCAATCCTGGATTATCAATCCTAGTAACCATGCAAATATTAAACCTAAGCTAAAGAAATTAAAGCTGATTTCACAATTGTAGTTACACTGCAATTATGAAGAATTGGCAATCTCATCAGCAGCCCATCTAATCAGAGTCAAGTTGGACGTAAATTGGTAGGTAAATTTTTATTGACGGGAAAATTTTTCCTCTCTCCGTTTTTCATTGAGAGAATAAACAAAGGCAAGTATCTCAGCGACCGCTTTATACAAGACAGGAGGGATCTGTTCATCAATTTCAAGTTTACTTAAGATCTGAACAAGACTCGTATCTTCTTTGATCGGTATCCCGTTTTTCTTTGCTATGCTGATTATCTTTTCCGCTATGTGACCTCTACCTTTAGCAGTCACCACCGGGGCCGCGTCCTTTTGGGAGTCATACTTTAACGCGGCAGCCAGACACACTTTTTTATCATTCTTTGTCATGACCAATTCCTATTGATGAATTATAAAAAACACATGTAAAAGTTTTCCAAAAAAACTATACAAAGAGATCGATCACATCACGATTACTTAACGCCCGGTCCTGGTAGTAATCAAATTTTTCCTTGGTTAAATCATCACCCGTTATGCATTTAACAGTATTTATCTCGCAGCCAGCAGTGGTAAGACTTTCTCTAAGTTCTCCCAAAAAAGGTGATATGAAATCAGATATTTTATGATCCGAACATTTAATAAGACAGTCGATTTTGTCTCCCTTCATTTCCGCCTCAATTATCATTTCACCGAGCATATCCATATCTAAAAAAAAGATTATACGATATTGACCCTTAAATTCCCCCTCCCTGGTATTCCGGTCATATTCCACAAAAATATCTCTTTTTCTGACACCATCCGGGAACAAAATAGGAATCTGAAATAAATACTTGCTTTCAGTCTCTTGTAAAACAAAATTAACAATTTGTTGAGATTCAATTGTCTTAATAGATCTATCTACAAACTCAGAAAGGCTTTTCAGCCTTGCACCCACCTCCGGATCAAACGACTCATTTCTTGCCAACAGATTATGGAGATCGTCGGATAGCTTCATCAAAAGACTCTTAAGGTTGTCCTGGTGATAATCATTTTCATTTATACTTGTTTGTCCCTCAACAACCTTCCTCAATTGACTTTCCGTTAACAGACCAAGATTGCTCAGATAATCTTTAACAAAATTACCGCCCTTAACCTCTGGAGTATTAAATAACGATTTTATAATTTTGAGCAAATTCTGGAAATCTTCTTTGGGGAGGTAGCGCGATAGTTTGCCAACATTCTCTGAATTAAACTGCCTAAAGGCCTCTGTTATAATTTGAGAGAGGGCATCCGGGTTTGCCCTATACCATTTTAGAAAATCTGCGGCCCTTGATTCTTCCACATCACTTCTTCCTATAATTTTTAAAATTACCTGAGGATTAAGATTCTCCACCTTTACCCGAATAGTGTCGCCGGCATTAAGATTAACTTCAGAGGTTGCAGGTATATTGATACCTTTGAGCGTAATCAGTATCTTCTGACTACCCAATTTCTCAATAACGGCGGCGTTCAGTATTTCACCAATTGATAAACCCGGGGCAGTTGTAGAACTCTTATTTTGGAAGTGGACTTGATTCAGTTTATGGCTGGGAATTGTGGGAATATAAATAAGAGGCATTAGATAATCTCATTTTAAGCCCTGTGTCTTGTTCTGTCCAAGTCAATTATCAAATCTATCTCACCTACTGTTAATTCCAATTTCTGAGATATTTCCTTTGTTGTCAGACCCTGCCTGACCATGGCTATAACATCCTCATATCTCTTATCTAAAGTATCTGCATCGGTATGGCCGACCCTTGACTTCAACTTTTCGTACTCATTTTTTGATTCTTCGACCAATGCCCTTAACTGTCCTTCCCTCTCATTCAAAACATAAGCAATCTCTTTCAGCGCCCTTCTGCTCTCATTCATAACTTCCAAGAGATGATTTGTCGAGGCTTGGGACTCGTCCAGTAACTTCCTGAACTCCATGAAGGCACTTTCATCAGGCCGACTGGGCCTTTTCTTGATTTCCTTATTGAAGACAATAACCAGAATTATAATGGCAAGACAGAGGATAAGATCAGTAATTAACAGACAGGCAAAAAGTAATTGTGTGCTCATCTCAGACCTTTATGTCAATCAACCCCCCATGTTCGGCTTCGTCCGGCTCTCGATTGCCAGGTTTCACTTCTAATTTTTCCACGTTTTCTTCTTCAGTTTTTGCCTTTTTCTGACGTCGATCCTTCTCTTCTTCAGACTTTATCTTAGATTTTTCCGTCTGTTCAGTATTTTTTACAGTCTCTTTAAGCAGCTTTCTTTCTTCGCTTAATTGAACACTAAAGTACCTCTGCTGCATGTCCGGATGCTGCTGCTGCGCCTGCTGGACGCGTTCCATGGAATTAGACTGCGTTAATATCTGTTGTAAATCAACTGGCCTTAACACGACTCCTCCATGCCTCTCATTTCATTTTGAGAGACTCTCTGAAAGATTGTCTATCGCATTCTTACGAGGCCTTTCGGGTCTGCGTCAACCTAATTTGTTAGGGTTTGCCTCCCTTCGCGTTTACAATATGCAAAAACTTTCAGTGACAACGTAAGACGACGGTTATTCTAAATTATTCATCGTCATAATATGTTATAAACTTTAGCCGTTTAAACGTGCCTTCATTTACCCGGCAGGAATCGATATAGCTATCGTGTTAAAACCAGAATCACTGTATATTTCAAACCGTGCGCCCCATTTCTTCAACAGCGATGAGGCGCATAATAATCCTACATCCCCTTGTTTCCCCAAAGAAGAAATATCTGCCTGTGATTCTGCAAGTAATAGATTCTTCTGAACCTCAGAGACTGGAGTCCCCTGATTTTTAACCTTAATGCATACATTACCATCCTCAAATTGCGTCGAAATAAAGAACTCTTTGGAAGCACTTTCCTTCATCATGTTCATTGAATATCTAATCAACGCCGAAAAGGCCAGGGAATAATCAGCAAAGGATCCTTTCACTTCCGGGATTTCTTTATCCAGTTGCATGGTCTTTTTAACGCTATGCTTGAAATCCAGATAAAAATCGAAAAATTTCATTTCAAGTTCGATGAGCTCGGATAAATTTACTTTCTGTATGTTTCTATCGCTGATTGCACAAAATTTCCCCGTGACATTCTGGAGCAGTACGGAAAGTCTATCAGCTTCGCGCGCTATGGATTCAACATCATGAACAAGTTTTTGATTATATTCTATATAAGATGCGTCTTTTACGGCATCTGTTTTTTTCATAATCTCCGTTAATTTTCTCTGAAGCAACCTGGAGCGGCCCATTATTCCATTTAAAGGATTAGCAAAATTGTGAACTATACCGGGGACGAGTTCTTCTATAAATGTGTCCTGGAACTCTTTCTCCAGCATGTTATATATATCTTGATAATCCATATCTTCCTGCTCTATTTCTTCTTTTTGAGTTTACACCTTTTTGGATTTAATATCTCACTTCCTTTTATCTATGATCATGTTCTGTAACATTTTCCATGCTTTATCCACTTTTTCTTCTTCAGAATCACTTGTGCTTTCTTTTGTCGACCGTCCCGTAGAGTATATCGTAACCACATTGCCGTCCTTGTCTTTAATTTCCCTCATACCGATCTGGTCATAAGGATTTGCTTCTTTAGCCTCCTTAGCTTCCTTTTCCTGTTGCAGCATCATTTGAATTGTTTTATCACTCACACCCGCCTTTTTTAATTTAATAACCTGATCGGGCGTCAGGGCGTAACAGTGATTTGAGAAATTACTCACAAAGACATAAATCAAACCGATAAAAACATACTTCCTTATCATTATATTCCTTCTCTAGACTTAGTTATAGTTCATTTAAAATAACCAATAAATTATAGTATCACAAATTTGGTAAAATATACCTCTTTTATTCCCCCGCCTACGAGTCCGTTGAATTCATCCCGTATTTCCTTTTTTATTGTGCTGTAAGCACTTGACGATGTAAGTACATGCGCACCCCTATTTTTTAAAGTATTGTATGCTTTTTTTCTCAACTCTGATTTATCTCCTGAAATCTTCTTGTCCGGATTCATCATAATAGCAATATCGCAGACAAGTACCCTATAGTGTCCACGTTCGTCCTTAAGGTCGACTAAAAAATTATTCAGATTCTCTATAGTGTCATGTATCGGTCTGACATCCGTAAGTTCTACGCCGCGATTTGTACCTGAATCTTTCTCTGTCGAAAATATCAACAAGAAAACCCCCGCAATCCCTAAAAACGCCGCGAGGAGCGATGCAGCAACGAACTTTTTCCTCATCAGCCATTTTAAAGATCTCCAAACTTTTCCCCCTGATTGTTCCTCAAGCGTACCTTCAGGGCCACGGCTATCTTTTTCTTCCAAAAGATCGAGTTCTACTTTGCTAACCATATTACAAAACCTTTTTCTATGTCAATGAAACTTCAGCGATACACACCGCGGAGTTCCTTCAGGCTTCCTCTCAACCTGAGGATGGCTTGTGTATGAAGTTGGCACACCCTAGACTCTGTCAACTTTATGACCAATCCAATCTCTTTCATGGTCAGTTCCTCATAATAATAAAGTGATAAAATCAATTTCTCTTTTCCGGGAAGTGCGTCTATGGCCTTTTTCAGTACGACTTTGAGCTCATTTGAGGCAAGAAATGAAAAGGGATTGCTTCGATCTACTTCTTCGAGAATGTCATAATTAGTATAATTTTCATGGTAATCAGGAGGAAGATCCTCACTGCTGAAAAGTGTTATTCCTTTCGCCTCATCAAGAATTTTATAGTACTTATCCAGCGGAACATTAAGATATCGACTCATTTCTTCCTCGTCAGGCGGCCTGCCTAACATCTTCTGAAGGGAGGAAAAGGATTCTTCTAATTTTGAATGCTTATTCCTTGTCGAACGGGGCATCCAGTCCCTCGATCTCAGTTCATCAAGGACGGCACCCCTAATCCTAAAGCTGGCATATGTTTCAAATTTTACATTTCTTTTTTTATCAAATTTCTCAATCGCTGAAATCAAACCGATAATGCCCACATTTATCAAATCTTCTTTGACATTCAAATGGGACGGCAATCTCGCTGATATCCTCTCCACGATATTTTTCACAAGTGGAGCATACTTCATGATGAATTCATCACGTTTCTTTTTACTCATGACATGTCCATCATGGTTCTTTTTATCCATGGTCTGCACCAACAATGGCCCGTGAGAAAAATTTCATGCTTCCCAAATTATACTTATCAGGTTTTTCACGACATATTTTTTTCGCTATTGACGATAGACATTTGCTAGCATGGTTATAAGGATATATCTCTGCGAACATCTTCTGCTGCCTAACGGCATCCGTCACTTTTTCATCGTTGATTATATATCCGAGATATTCAATGGAAAGATCAAGGAAGTGTTCTGTCGCCTTACTTAATTTGGCAAAAACCTCCTGGGCTTCATGGGAGTTTTTTACCATATTTACAATCAGCATAATCCTTTTTTCGGCATGACCATTATAAAGTATTTTAATAAGGGCATATGCATCTGTCAGGGAAGTCGGTTCCGGTGATACTACTACTATTATCTCCTTGGCCGCCATGTTAAAATACAAAACATTACCAGTTATACCGGCGGCTGTATCTATAAGCATAAAATCGAAGCCCTCGTTTAAATCATTCAGTTCTTCCATAAGAGTAAGCTTTTGACCTTTGGACAATTCAGCCATCTCTTGAATCCCGGAAGCAGCTGGTAGAATCTTGATCCCTCCAGGACCGGGAACAATTATCTCCGTCAGTGATTTCTCACCTAAGAGAACATGGTGCATATTGTACTTCGGGGATATTCCAAGGATAACATCTATATTTGACAGCCCCATATCCGCATCAAAGATTAAGGTCTTCCTTTTCATTTTTGAGAGTATGTAGGCAAGATTGGCCGTTATATATGTTTTTCCGACACCCCCTTTACCACTTGTAATCGCAATCACCCGGATATTCTCTTTTTTCTCTTCACCAACAACATCATCTCCATTTTTGATTTTTGACACCATTTTATGAACCCCTTTGTCTGTTTCCTTCATTTCTCTGAGAGCCGCAGCCTGATCCACTTTAATCCTCCATACTCTAAGACTGATGCATAATAAGTCTGGCAATTCTACCGGGATTAGCATTTTCTATGTCGTTTGGCACATTCTGACCGTTCGTCAAATAAGAAACCGGTTTGCCAACCTGATCTATCACATCATACATGGAACCGTAGCCTGTAGCCTCATCTACCTTTGTAAATATGATGTTATCATAGTTAACCATGCCGAACCTGGACGCCGCATCCAGCATGTTTTCCCTGCTTGATGTCAAACTCAAAAGAAGATTGGTCTCTATTGGAATGCCAACGTTAAGTAAATCACCTAGTTTTCCCATATAGTCTTCATCATTGCGACTTTTTCCCGGTGTATCCACCAAAACAAGATCCTTGTCGGAAAATCGGCTGAGGGCCTGTTTAAATTCTTCTTTTTCGGACACCACCTTTATTGGAAGCCCCATAATCTTGGCATAAGTCTTTAACTGTTCCGCCGCTGCAATTCTATATGTATCAGCCGAAATAAGACCTACACCTAATTTCTCATTCATAGCATAATTAGCAGCCAGTTTAGCCAGGGTTGTCGTTTTCCCTGCACCTGTGGGACCAACAAAAGCAATGATACCTTTTCTTTTCTGTTCTCTTGAAACAGGGATAGACTTCGTTATCTTGTCCTCCAGTAATTTAAATGTATTCTCAAAACTATCTATTTTATCTAATGTGTTAAGAAGCCTATATGCCCTCTCCCGAGATACACCGTTTGCGACTAAGTGATAATAGATCTTAGACAGCGGTCTAGGAAAAAGATTTTTTTCCCAGGTACCAAGTACCGTCATAAGGTTATTAAGATACTCCTTTAACTGGCCGAGTTCTCTGCGAAGGGAATCTTCTCTCTTTAAATCCCGCATCAGGGATTTCATTTCAATGATATCATTTCTGATCTTATCCAGTTCAGTAGACCCGCTCATCAGATTATCGACGGCACCCGGTGTTTCGCATGGATCATCGGATCTTAATCTTTTTTTACTTTCATCCCTGGCCGCTGTTACCTCAAGTAGCGGTGCTCTTCCGCCTTTCAATCTCTTGGTTGACAGGATGACGGCTTCCTCGCCCAGATCGCTTCTAATTTTAGTCATTGCATCCTGAATGCTCCTGACTTCATATCTTTTAATCTGCATTTTTATAACTCCAATATGCCCAGTGAATTGATGTTTACATCGTGTGTAATCTCATTGTGAGACAGAACAACGATATTCGGGAAAAACCTTTCTAATATTTTTTTAAAATGAGTCCTTGTTTTTGGTGAACAGAGAACGATTGGCTGAAGGCCCCTTGTTGTAAAGGTGGTGATAAATTTCTGCAGATTGCTCACAATCCTCTGTATCAAATTGGGATCCGCAACGAGGTACGACTCATATTCGGTATGCTGTATGGAACTGTTGATGCGATCTTCAACTTCCGGCGAAAGTATCACAACGGAGATGTTCCCTTTGTCATCCTTGTACTGCTTTGTTATAGTTCGCGCTAATGCCTGCCTCACATAACTGGTCAACAGATCGACGTTCTTCGTGATTGGCACATAATCAGCCAGTGTTTCGAGTATTGTCAAGAGATCCCGGATTGAAATTCGTTCTTTCAGAAGTCTCTGCGAAACCTTCTGGAGGATTCCCATAGGAACGATATTGGGAACGATTTCCTCCACAACCTTCGGATGGCTGATGGCTAAATTATCCAACAGCGATCGAACTTCTTCCCTGCCCAACAATTCGTCAGCATGCGATTTAATTATTTCCGTCAAATGGGTTGTGACCACGGTGGCGCAATCTACTACGATAAGACCTCGCGCCTGGATATTCTCTTTTTCTTTTTCGCTTACCCAGACCGCGGGCAGTCCGAAGGCAGGTTCTTGGGTTTGCACTCCCTTTACGGTAACTTCTCTATCTTCGGGGGTTATGGTAAGGTAATAGCCGGGCATCAGCTCACCCTTGGCTATTTCAACCCCTTTCAATAAGAACGAATATTCGTTAGGCTTTAGCTGAAGATTATCTCTGATATGTATGGCCGGTATGATAAACCCCATGTCCAGAGCCAACTGCTTTCTCAATGACTTTATTCTTTGGAGTAATTCTCCTCCCTGCCCTGCGTCAACAAGGGGTATCAGACCATAACCCACCTCAAGCTCCATCAAATCAAGGGCCAGAATCCTTTCCACAGACTCTTTGGGTGCAACTGCCGGCACTTCCTCTTTGACTTCTTCCGACTTCTTTACATATTTGAAAAGGTTATACGCCAATACACCGCTCAAAAGGGAAACGATCATGAACGACAGTTTCGGCATTCCCGGAATTAAACCGAATATAAAAAGCATAATTGATGCTGTTGCTATAGCCTTCGGCTGGACAAATAACTGTCCTGTAAGATCAGCGCCGAGATTAGAAGATGCTGTAGACCTCGTTACCAGCATGCCTGCTGCTGTCGATACAATGAGGGCAGGAACTTGGGTAACGAGACCATCACCGATAGTAAGGAGGGTATATGTGCGGGCTGCGTCACCGATATCCATCCCTTTTTGCAGCACACCGATAATCAACCCCCCTACAATATTTATCACTATTATGACCACACCCGCAATTGCGTCACCTCTGACAAACTTGCTGGCACCGTCCATTGCTCCATAGAAATCAGCCTCTTTTTCCGTATCAGCTCTTCTCCTGCGCGCGTCAGCTTCCGTTATGAGACCTGCATTGAGGTCCGCATCAATACTCATCTGCTTTCCAGGCATAGCATCCAGTGTAAATCGCGCCGCAACTTCCGCTATTCTTGTCGCACCTTTTGTAATGACGATAAAGTTGATCAGTGTAAGAACAAAGAATACTATTAAACCGACAAAATAATTCCCTCCGACCACAAACGTACCGAAGGCCTTTATGACCTGGCCGGCGGCAGCGGTCCCTTCATTGCCACGAAGAAGAATCAGTCGCGTCGAAGCAACATTTAAAGACAGCCTGAGAAGAGTGACCGTCAGAAGGATAGAAGGGAAAACGGATAAATCCAAGGGTCTCAGGACATACATGGATACCAGTAAAATAACTATTGAGATGGTAATATTAAAAGAAAGGAGTAAGTCGAGCAGGAACGTAGGCAGCGGTATGATCATGATGATGAGCACACCAATGACACCAATACCCAGAATGGCCGTCCCGCTTCTTTCCCATCCGCCTAAAGATTCAGCCCTTGCGTTTGTAGCCATATTTCCTTTACACCGCTACCCTTTTTTCCTTTAAGCCATAGACATACGCCAATATCTCAGCCACGGCTTTGTATAAATTTTCCGGTATTACCTCATCTACCTTTACCATCTTATTCAATACCTGTGCCAAAGGCTTGTTCTCAACAATAGGCACGTTGTTTTGCCTGGCTATTTCTTTTATTTTTTCAGCTACAAACCCCACTCCCTTTGCCACAACGACAGGAGCAAACATCTTTAATTGATCGTATTCTAATGCTACAGCGATGTGATCGGGGTTTGTGATCACAACGTCTGCCTTGGGGACCTTGGCCATCATCCTCTTTCTGGCCATCTCTCTCTGAATACGCCTGATCCTCGCCTTCATCAGAGGATCGCCTTCAGTCTGTTTGTATTCGTCCTTTATCTCCTGCCGCGACATCCTGAGTCCCTTTTCATATTCCCATCGCTGATACACGTAATCCAGGACTGCCAGAACAATCAGAACCCACGAGGTCCTTAAAATAATCTTGAATGAAATCTCACCCATATAGACCATAATATCCCCGATACTCCTGTCCATCAGGGAAGGAAGAACATCTATTTCCCCCTTTACCGTCACATAGGCGACATAGCTAACTATACATAATTTCACTATACTCTTTGTCAATTCTGCAAATGATTTAAGTGAAAATAACCTCTGAAATCCCTTAACCGGATCTATCTTGGAAAATTTCGGTTCCAGTGCCTCCGCTGAAAATACGAAGCCTACCTGGATGAAATTGGCCAGTATCCCTGCAATAAGGACAATCATAAGAAGTGGAGCAATAAGGATAAAAAACTCATACACCCATCCGATAGTGAGTGTCTGAATATTATCGGTATTGATAAGCAGCTTCCCGGATCCTCTTAGGAAACCGCTTATAATATCCGCCATTTTCTTAGTCAGGCGGGCGGAATCAAAATAAAAATATGTTATACATGCCAATAATACGGTGACCGAGGCTATTTCCTGACTCCTTGCAACCTGTCCCTTTTTCCTTGCCTCTTCCCGCCGCCTCGGCGTCGCCTGTTCTGTTTTTTCCTGATCTCTATCGTCGTCTGCCATGGACCTATCCTTATCTATTCACTGACACTCAAGTCAAAAAACCGTCTTTTCAAAATAAGACTTTTACAAAACTGAAAATTGCTTTCACGATGGGCAAATCGAGGAATGCGGTTCGGTGAAATCAATTTTCAAAGATCTCATTACATGAGTCGGAGAAGCGAAATAATCTCTCCCTCAAGATTTGTGAAGTAACCTTCCACAACCCGCAGAAAAATTGGTAACGTTACTCCTATACCTATCAGGCCGATCGCTATCTGCAGGGGAAAGCCGACTATAAATATATTTATCTGGGGCACCGTCCTAGCAACCAGACCCATTCCAACGCTCATGAATAATAAGACAGCAATTATAGGCGCTCCTGTCTTGATGGCAACTTCCAGCATATTTCTCACAAAGACGAGTACCAGTTGCATCAACTCTCCTGAAAAATGAAAACCGAGGGGGGGCAGTATCCTGAAACTTTCTGCTATGGCATATAAAAAAATATGATGCCCGTTCATGACCAGGAATATCAGCATAGCAATAAGATACTGAAACTGGGATATGATGGACACTTGCTCATTATTGACGGGATCAATGACATTCACGATGGAAAAACCCATCTGAAACCCTATGAGCTGCCCGGCCAGCTGGATCCCGTCGAATATCAACCTGCCGGCAAACCCGACCATAACACCGATCATGATCTCCCCTGCCATACGTAATATGAGGGAAAAGATATCAGAACTGAGCTTCCACGTCCCTGTTTGAACAAAAGGAAAGACAAGAAATGCGATTAAAAGGGCTAGTCCCACTTTGACTCTGGCAGGAACTGTAATGTCCCCCAGTATGGGGATCGTTATAATCATCGCACTAACGCGAAGAAAAGTCAGGATGAATATTTCTGCCTGTTCTGCTGTTATGATTTGCATATGCTTCAATCGAACTGACTGATGTAGTTCAGGTTAGGAATTGGAAACACATGTCAAAAAATCAACCATTCTCTACCTGATATACATTGGAAAATTAGAAAATATGTTTTGTGTATACGATATCATTATATTGAGCATCCATGGCAACGCGACAATGAGAGCAATCAATACGGCCACAATCTTGGGAACAAAAACCAATGTCATCTCCTGGATCTGCGTAACGGCCTGAAAGATGCTGATGGCAAGTCCGACAACAAGACCGATTAGCAGCATTGGTGCCGATATCAACAGGGTCACCTTTATCGTTTCAACCGCTATACCCATTACGAAATCACTGGACATTTTAAATACCTCTGCAACCGAATTACATAGGTCCAAAACTTTGAACCAGTGACCCTACAATCAGATACCAGCCATCAACTAGAACAAATAGGAGCAATTTAAAAGGTAAGCTTACCATGATGGGGGGAAGCATAAGCATACCCATGGAAAGAAGTACGCTGGCAACAACCATATCCAGTACCAGGAACGGCATATATATCAAAAATCCAATCTGAAAAGCTGTCCTTAATTCGCTTATTACAAAAGATGGTATCAGGACAGGAAGCGTTATATCTGCCGGTGTTTCCGGTCTTTTCATTTTAGAAATCTTTACAAAGAGGGCCAGATCCTTCTCTCTAGTCTGTTTAAGCATAAAATCTTTGACGGGCTGGGCGCTGAGTTCAAAGGCCTTTTCCCCCGAAATTTGATTATTGAAATACGGCTGGAGGGCCTGTGAATTCACCTTCTCCCAGACGGGGGTCATAATAAAAAAAGTAAGAAACAGGGAAAGCCCGATAATGACCTGATTAGGAGGCAACTGTTGTGTACCCAGAGCGTGTCTGAGAAGAGAAAATACTACAACAATTCTTGTAAACGAGGTCAGCATAATCAGGATGGAAGGAGCAAGAGCCAGTACGGTAAGCAACATGAGGAGCTTAAGGACAGTCGATACCTGACCTGATTCACCGGAACCGCCTATGTTCAAATTGATGGTTGGGATGGGAAGAGGTTCAGACCATGCCGACGGGATGATCAAAAAAAATGACCCAGCAAAAATAAGCAGACACACAATATATTTGATTTGATTTTTACGGGGTTGATTATTCATTATCTCGCGACCTTTTTCTCGTCTGACCTGCCGCCAACAGCTTGCTTCTGTACAATGTCAAATTGTCAAGAAGAGAGGCCGGATTTTTTTTCTCTCTGTCTAAATCATGCAGCTTCTCCAGAGATTTAGAATCTGAAATCGTTGTAAGCATGGTAATTTGATTATTTGCTAAACCGACGACAACGATATTGCCTAGGACATCCATAAGCATAATGCTGCATTTTGGTCCAATATACCTGGTTGATATGATCTTTATAAACTTGCCGTCGTCTATGCTTGTCCCCGACCCCTTCATGAACTTCTTGACAAAATACATCGCTGCGATCATGACACCTAAGACTACAGCAAGCGCTGATATCATTTTAACCAGTGACGATATGAAATCCACTGCGCCCATTCATGTTCACCTATTTGAGTTTGCTTACGCGTTCCGCAGGGGAGACTATATCGGTAAGGCGAATGCCGAACTTTTCGTTGACTACCACAACTTCACCTTTGGCAATCAGCCTCTGGTTAATAAACACATCCATCGGTTCGCCTGCAAACTTTGCCAGTTCAACGACTGATCCCTGCCCTAATTGAAGAAGTTCGCCAATCAACATCCTTGATCTGCCCAGCTCAACGGTTACTGTAAGAGGAATATCCAGGATAAAATCAATATCGATGGCCGCACCGTTTCTGCGTTCCGTTTTATGAAGCTCTTCAAAGTTTGCCGAACTGACAGCTGTTTTTGGTTGCTTTTTTGAAGCCTCCATCTCTTGTTGAACATCATCCCAGCTGATATTCTCGTCGCTTTTACTTTCAGAAGCTGCCCCCTTCATCAGGTTGTCTATTTCATTCTGCTCCATACTGAATAACCTCTCTTTTACTAATTAAATGTTTAATCTGTAGGGCCTGGTTTCCTCTGCACACACCCGGATATCCCTTGAATTTCAGTATACCTTCCACATAGACATCTATTGGATCAGCAGCATACTTATCCAGAAGGACTACATCTCCTATTTTGAGATCCCGCACATCACGAGCCAAAATATGCGACTGCCCTAATCTGGCTACCAGCTCAAGTCCAGAGGACATTAATTCTTCCTTCAGACGTTTCTCCCATTCCTTGTCAACATCCAGATAGTCGCTCTGAAATCCCGCCTGTAATTTCTCGCGGATAGGTTCCAAAGTTGAGTACGGTACACATAAAGAAATTATGCCGGAGGAATAATCCATCTCGACCTCAAAATTAACGACCACAACAACATCCGTTAGAGGAACAATATGTGCAAACTGGGGATTAACTTCAGACCTTTGATAGGTCATTTTTACGTCTACCAATGCTTTCCAAGCTTTTTCAAGGTCGAGCAGGGCGCTTAAGACGACCTTTTTGATCAGGTTATTTTCAATAGCGGTAAACTCTCTTCCTTCTACTTTAAATCCATTTCTTCCCGAGCCTCCAAAGACTATATCTACCAGAGTAAATATAACTTTTGACTCGACAACAATGATCGCATTGCCTCTTAATGGATCAATACGGAAAAGATGCAGGCTTGTGGGAACCGGCAGTGTCTTCAGAAAATCCCCATACTTTATAGTATCAATAGATAGGGCAGTTACACTGACAACTTTTCTCAATAGTGCTGAAAGTGTCGCCCGGAACATTCTGGCAAACTTTTCATTAGTCATCTCGAGGGTGGGCATCCTCCCCCTGATGATACGATCCTGGCTTGTCAGGTCATAACGTGTGGCAACCGAGGGATCATATTCTTTCTGCGACTCGGTCTCAACCTCGCCATCCGATATTCCTTTCAGAAGGGCATCTACTTCTTCCTGAGTTAATATTTGAGACATAACAACCCTTTCAAGAGTTTGAATTTCGATATGACCGGTCTGCTACTTTTTATCCGCTCCTGATAATCAATGACAGTTACTGGATGACAAATTCCGTAAAGTAAACCTTAACAATCTTTCCGCCGGTCAGAAAGCTGTTCAGCCGAGCCATAATCTCATCCCTCAGGCGCTGTTTGCCGGAAATATCCATAACATCTTTATAAGTTTTGGATGAAAGAAGATCCAAAACATTATCCCTCAGTTTTGGCTTCAACTGGTTCATTTCAGGAATATAATTTTTATCTGAGATGTCGAGCTCAATGACGATTTTCAGGTACCTGTCTGAGTTTTCATCCCTTATATTCACGATAAAAGGGTCCATGGGCCATATAGCCCCTACCAATACCTGCTGCTCCACCTGTTCTTTTTTATTGAAAAATTTCTTGTAATAAATAGCCCCGAACGCTCCGGCTGTCACAACGATCAAAACAGCAACACCAATTATAATAAGTTTTTTAAGAGGTAGTTTCTTCTTTTGCGGGACTTCTTCAACGACCTGTTCTTCTTTCTCTTCCCTTGCCATCTCGCCCCCTCTATCATTATGAAATGTAAATAAAATTTCTTGAGATATGTGTGTCTTTAATCTTTAAGATCAGTAATAGCAAATAATATACCAGACGGATGACTAGAGAATGGAGTGTGTCCGGAGAAAAAACGGCAATAGAACTCTATGGGCAGGGAGAATATTTTGACGGGCCGATTCGTCTATTAGACTGATATTGTTAATTGTTTATGAATCCAATTGGCGAGGTGATACTCCCCATACCGTATCTATTTCATTTTTTAAATCCTTCGCTGAAACTGTTCCTGCTAGGGGCCTTTTTGACGAATAGTCAGAAATTTGACAAGGAAAGGAGGGGTTAAAAGAGGGCTGAGGAAACATTCTCAGCCCTCTTTAACGAAAATTACCGTTTAATGTTTATCAGTTCCGTAAGCATCTGGTCCTCAGTAGTAATGACCCTGGCATTCGCTGAATAGGCTTTCTGTGCTGTTATCATGTTGATGAATTCCGTAGCGATATCGGTATTTGACATTTCGAGGCTGTTCGATGCGACATTACCCATTCCTGATGCACCAGGAACATTTCTGATGGCCGGTCCTGAACTTATCGTCTCACCGAACAAATTGGAGCCCATCTTTTTCAGACCTTCAGGGTCGGCGAAATTAGCGAGGACAATCTGAGCCACGTTCGCAGTCTGACCATTTGTGAAGAACCCATTAATTGTCCCGTCAGACTTTACGGAAAGACTCTTTAAGAGACCGGAGGCATAGCCGTCATTGGAGAGCGAATTGATGACGGACGTGCTGGCGTAATCATTAATTTGCAAAGAGCCGTTTCCGACCAGGTTCCAGTCAACTGTATTGCCGTTGCCGATGGTTGCCCCAGTGGGGAGTGCCGCAAAAGTAATGGCATTGTCTGCCGGAGCGACTGCGGTGTGAGTAATTGAGGCGATGCCGATGGTCCCGCCTGCCGCCCATGCGGTCAACGGTATAGTGATATCAGGACCGCCTGCACCATCGAGGTCGATATTAACATAATTTACGCCAGCTGCCGTCGTTCCCGATACCGACATATTTGTATAACCGCCATTTGCTGTTATTGTCCATGTAGCGGGAGTGGCTCCTGCCGTCAGGGTGATAGCGCCTGTTGCCGTCTTATACATTTGTCCCAAGTCGACTAAAGTGGGAGCGCCGACAGTTACACCTCCACCGCCTGCTGGTGCGGCCATGGCCGCTGAATAAACCCGTGTTATATCCCCAGTCGTGTTGTCAAACTGGAGGCCGGTATAAGTTTGGCCCGGCGCATTCACACCATCTAAGGCGACCTGGAATCCCCACATGTTATTAGCTTCCGTCTTTTTAAATGTGATACCGAGGCTGTGTTTATCCCCCAGTGTATCAAACACCGTCTGTGTAGTCGTAAAGGTATCACCCGTCGCTGTGTCGGCATTCAGATTTGCGCCGACAGAGAAGATGGTCGTTGCTACAGGGGCAGATTGAACATTGCTCAGATTTATATCTGTAATATTATTTACGATGTTACCAAAGAAATTGTAACCCTGAACCTTATAACCATTTGTATCCACCAGATCACCATCGGTATTGAGGTGGAAGGACCCGGCCCGTGTATAATACGAGGCGCCGTTTAGGTCATTCACTATAAAAAATCCGTCCCCATCGATGGCAACATCCGTCGCATTTCCCGTGGTCTCAAAAGACCCGGGGCCGAACTGTGTGGCAACTTCCGTTACTTGTACACCACGGCCTACCTGCATAGATCCGGATGTGCCGCCTGAGAGACTCTGGCTCAAGACGTCGGCAAAGTATGTTTTGCCTACCTTATAACCGATTGTGTTGACGTTAGCGACATTATTCGCAATAACGTCCATTTCTGTGGAACTGGCATTCAAGCCTGAAATTCCCGCCCATAATGCACTTCCCATGTTTATTTACCTCCTTATATTTGTTTACTCAATATTTGTGTCTAATTACCTTATTTGCAGGCTTTCAATAATATGCTTATTAATCACTGAAGCCCATAATCCATGACGTCAATTCCCCGGCTTTGCGATATATACGACATCCGACAAAGCTACATCCTGTCCGTTCACCGACAGATACGGGACACTGTTTTTAAATGTAACCCCTGTCACGGGACCGGTCATCATCGTGTTTGCACTCACTGCATTCCCTTTACTGTCCACAGCAGATACAGTGAAGGTGTATGTGCCCGGTGTTACATTCGAGGTGTTCCATTTCATTATGTTGTTACCTGCCTGCTGCTGGCCGAATGCGAGGGTTTTTACGAGATTTCCCTGGGCGTCATAAATCTCGATGGTTCCCTGCTGTACGTTCTGCGATAAATTATAGGCGAGGGTTGTTGATGTGCCGCTGACTGTGACGGAGCTTCCATTTGCAACCACTTCGTCTCCGATGAGACTGACCGCCTGACTGTTATTCGCAGACGCAAGTGAGGATGCCAGGGCACTCAACTGCGTATTTATCTGCGTTAACTGATCGAGACTCGAGAACTGGGCAAGCTGGGCAGCGAAATCCTTCCCGTCGAGGGGATTGAGAGGATCCTGATTTTTTAGCTGAGCAATCAGCATCTTGAGGAAATCATCCTGCCCCAATACCTTCTTACTGGACTGACTGGCATTTGTAGTTGAGGTGCCCGTGTTTCCATTGTTGATACCTGGTACTGTACTCATATTATTCACCTCACTTATTATAATTAAACAAATAAACTGATTATGCCTAAATGGGGTTCATTCAATTCATTCCCGCCAGATGGCATTTTTTGAAGAGAAGGAGTATCCTCTTTTGCATTGTTCCTTCCTCCACGCCCATCATTGAACAGGGCGCCTCCCCCGGGCTGAAACCCCTGATTTCCATTATATGACCTGTCATGTACGAGGACATCCAAGCGATCAATATTTAATCCCTGGCCTTGCAGGGCAGTTTTTAATTGGTCGAGATTAGAATTCAAAACCTGTTTAACCTCATAATTATCTGCAACCAGCAACATTTTAACTGTATCATGCTGAACCCTGACATCCATATTCAATGTCCCGAGATTGGGCGGCTCAAGGGTGATAACAATCCTTCCGGAATCCTTCTTCATCATGTTTGAAGCATTGTCTATGATTTGATTGGCAATGTCCTGGAAATTGATTGGCGTGATAATGTCAGGTTTCGTGCTCGTCTCTGCACCATTCCAGATACCCTTTACTCCAGAAAAATCGACCTGGGTCGTTAACTGCGAAGTATCGATTTTCTTGTTAGGGGCATCACTAACCACTCTGTCTACTGATCTTTCTGGTTTGGCCACATCTGTGGAAATATTTTTATAAATCTGTGTCTTCTCTCTTTCTATACGTACCTGACTTGTCGTATTCGCGTCTTCCTTTGCGCCTTCTGACTGCTGGACGTCACTTTTCGATGACAACGCTTCGTGTTCTTTCACATTCGCGTTTGATGAACCTTTATTAACATTTAATTCTTTAACAGCTATTCCTTTAGAAATATCCAGGTTGCCATTATTTTTATGATCCTTCCCTGCGTCATCGGAAGGTAGAATTTTCATCCCTTCGGGTACATTGTTTCTTACAGGCTTATCACTCTTCAAACCAGTGGTTGTTAGAATTCCTAAATCATTGATTGCTTCACCCTCTGAGAGCTTAGTATCCCCTGACTGCGACTTTTCCACAGTATTGAATCTACTGATGCCCTTCTTCACAGAATATTTATTTTCTGTATCCGCCACGGATTGACTTTCCCCAGCTGTACCGCCCTTTTCTTGAACTTCCAATTGCTGATTTAATGTGCTGCCTTTATTGATCTCCGCTGATAGATTTAGAAATTGAGCTTTTCCGGTCTCAACAAAAGGTGCCTTTCTATCAGTCTTTCCAGCAGCCTTTCCAGCGGTCTTTACGTCGGTCTTTACACTTTCCTCTAATGGCAATAAAATTTCAGAATCATGTTTTATATCCTTATCACCATGAACCTGACCTGCGATTGTGATTTCCTCTATTTTGCCATTCGCTCCTTCTTCACTTTTTGTCTCTTTCAGGGGCAAAAATACTTTGCCGATCCTGATATCAGGGATTTCCTTTTTAATCTCAACTTTCCCGACAGTCGATCCCGCATCAGAACCTTCAGGCGATCCCTTTTCACCTTTGTCTTTTTCGATCGGCAACGACATATATTTTTGCTTCAATAAACAAGCGAACAAGCCTCCTCCGCTCATTAAATCAGAAAGTCCGGACAAATTTTGTTTCCCGCCTATCCCCTTCTTAGAATTGGACGCGCCCTGAGAAGCTGACTGATCTTGATCCATCCCTTTTAATAGCAATTGAGTTATTGAAGGATTCATTTAGTCCTCTGGAAAGTTTTAAAATGGGCATGAGCAAGAGACATGCCACGAAGGGTGCCAATAAAAATGTTAATATCTTTAATGTGTTATATAGATATCAAATTTTTGAGACTTTGAGGGAGGCAAATATTGCCCGTCGTGTTGGAGTGAATTCGACAAAAAATACCTACTGGGAGGGGAAAAAATAATGGATACTGTGATGAAGGTATTTACATGTTTGTGATGGTCTTGGCGATTTCTACGGCTTTTTCCGGATTGAGGTATTCCCACACAGCTCCGGCTTTCTTATTTTTCATCTGCATGATAATTCCTGCTGCCGTTTTATTATCCAATTTATTAAAAAGGGTAGCCACCTTGTCGGGTGGAGTTGCATCATATTCCTTGGCCAATTCTTTTATTCTTTTATTTTCCTCTTTATCAGACTCCTGAGAAACGCTTGTTTTTTCTTTCCGACCCTGAAATATTTCTATCTTTGCCGTTATTTCTTTTTTCAGGGAATTAAGTCTTTTCTCTTCAAGTTTAGCGAAATTTTCCCTGTCTTCAAGTTGCCTTCGTCTGTCTTCCAAGGAGATCATTAAATTTCGTTCATTCATCAAAGTATCCTCAAAAATATCTCTCACCGGGGTGCTGCCCGTTTGCGAGGATGAATCAGCCAAGGCATGATTAACAGACCATAACGAAATATTATATAATCCTGACCTTTTCACGATTTCTCCTATGGCAAAAAGCTTCGCTATAAACAGGAATATTACGAGGATTTCAAATGTGATAAATATTTTTTTCATTTTCTCATACCATTACCGAATTTAATAATTGAAAAATCATCCAATTCTTTGCGGTCCTTAGCTGACGCCTCAGAGAGATATTCAGCCATTTTTTTCTCCCGCAGGGTTTCCATAGCCTTTCTTTTTTTTACAGCTTCAAGGAGGGTTTCGCGTCTGTCATTGGCTTCTTCCTCCGCTTTGCAAACAACAGCAACCTGTTTTTCTTCCTTGTCCTTCAAGTATTCAATAAAGGAAAAGTGCCTTTGTATCTCATCGGAGTGAAGGGTATTTGCCTGCATTTTTACAAAATGCCGGACCAGCATATTTTTTTCTTTTTTTAAATCTTCCAAAACATACTTTGCTATCTGCAGGCGCTTCATCGCGTCGGAAAATGCGAGCTGGCATTGTTCTTCTATCTTGGCCCTATAGTTCAATACTGCATCCATCTCAAACCGGAACATAATCGCATCGCCTATTCAAGCAAGGTAAACAAATCACGCCTGCTGTCCATAAAACTTACTTTTTCATCGATGGCCTGCATTAAAAAGGTATTCACCCTGCCGATCATTTCAATTGCGAAATCCACTTCCCTGTTACTGCCTTTAACATACGCCCCTATATTTATCAGGTCTTCCGCCTTTTTGTATGTTGCCAGGATGTTCAATATATGACCGGCTTTCCCCTTGTGCTCATCACTTACAATATCAATCATGACCCTGCTGATACTGTTTAGAACATCTACCGCTGGATAATGATTCTTCGCAGCAAGATCACGAGATAATACTATATGGCCGTCCAGAATTGATCTTGCCGCATCTGCGATCGGCTCATCAAAGTCATTCCCCTCTACCAGAATCGCGTACAGGCCGGTTATACTTCCCTTGCCTTCTACTGCACCTACCCTCTCAAGGAGCTTCGGCATAAGGCTGAATACGGAAGGTGTATATCCCTTTGTTGTCGGCGGCTCACCGATTGAAAGGCCGACTTCTCGCTGAGCCATAGCAAACCTCGTTAGAGAATCAACCATGAGGAGTACATCATTTCCCTGATCCCTGAAATATTCCGCGATAGACGTTGCGACATAAGCCGCTCTCATTCTTATGATAGGATGCGTATCGGAGGTAGCAACAACAACTACCGATCTGTCCAGACCTTCCTTACCGAGATTCTTTTCCAGGAATTCCCGAACTTCCCTTCCTCTCTCCCCGATGAGCCCAATGACATTCACATCGGCCCTGGTGTTCTTAGCCATCATCCCCAAGAGAACACTCTTTCCAACACCGGACCCGGAAAAAATCCCCATTTTCTGCCCCTTCCCGCAGGTGAGGAGCGCATTTATGGACCTTATTCCCAGATCCATCACGTCAGTAATCCGCTTCCTCCACAGCGGATTGATTGGACTGAAGTATATGGGGTATTCAGTCTGGAACTCTATTGGTCCCTTTCCGTCGATCGGATTCCCCATGCCATCAATCACGCGTCCCAAGAGACCTCTCCCGACCCTGGTGTCCGCCTTCTTTCCCAATGATACAATCCTGGAGCCTGGACCCACACCGCGGATTTCATCGAGAGGCATCATCAGAACCTTGTCCGTCCTGAAACCTACGACCTCGGCACTGAGTGGATTCTTATGGCCATTCGCATAAATCTCGCACATTTCACCGACAGAGGAGCACGGTCCCTGGCCTTCCACCACCAGACCTATGACCTGGCTTACTTTACCGCAAACCTTAATAGGATTTGTCAGTTCAATCAGCCTGTGACATTTATCAAAGTCAAACATTGTTCCAGCCGATGTTCCTTCCGGTGTATTTACTTCTTGTTGAAAAGTCATTTTTTACGTGCTAAAGCCTTTCTGACCTCATGAAGTTGCTGATCCAATCTGGCGTCCACCTCGCCGGATGATGTTTCTATAACAACCCCACCCCTGCCTATACTATTGTCTTCAACAAATGACATATTCCTGATATCGTCAAAACTATCAATAATGCCTGGATTTATCTCCAGTAGATACCGATAATCTTCAGGGTTCAGCCTGACCTTTATCCCTTCTTTATCGATCACCTGTTTTATTGCACTTTTCAGAACATCATAGACAAAATCTTTGTTTGTCTTAACTTCTTGATGGATGACCTTTTCAGCCACAGCAAATACAAGATTTAATATCTTCTCCTCATTGCCTTCCAGGATTTCTTTTTTCAACCGGTCCAGTTCCTTCATAGCATTTGCAAGAACTTCTGCAACTTGAAATAACTTTTTTCTCTCACCTTCAGCACCTTCTTTAATTCCATCCGAATATCCTTTAGAAAACGATTCCCTCTTTGCTCTTTCAATGCTCGATGTTGTTTCCGTCTCAACGGAATTATAAGCGGTTCTTCCATTCTTGTTCTCGTTGATTCTGATATCCCCTCCCCCTTTAGAATAAAACCTCACAAATTCCGGTTTTATACTTTCAGCCGTTTCTACCAGATCAACATTCTTGCATTTGATGACCTTTTTAGACAAGTTGGTCACCTCCATCACCGCGGAGGATGACAATTTTACCTTCTGCCTCTAATTTTTTCGTAGCATCAATAATAATGCGCTGGCTCTTCTCTATTTCCGATAACCTTATCGGAGGCATCATCTCTATATCTTCCTTCAGCATTTCAGCGCCGCGTTTTGACATATTCCTGTAAATGACGCCCCTCATTTCTTCATCGACTATCTTCAAGGCTCGCCCTAAATCTTCAGTGGTAACTTCTCTTAATAACTCCTGGATACTCCTGTCATCCAATTTGAGTATGTCTTCGAATGTAAACATCTTCTTGCGTATCTCAGTTGCAATTTCCGGAACAGTCTCATCAAGTGACTTCATAATAGTATTTTCGGTACTCCGAGTCATCCTGTTCATGATTTCTGCCACCATAGTAATGCCGCCCGGCTGCAGGTCGCTTACACCTCCGACAATGATCTCTTTTTCAAGTGTTTTAGCAATGTCGACGATAAATTCATGAGGGACGCTTTTTAATGTTGCCATCCTTTTAACTATGTCACCTTGTACCTCTGGAGAAAAACTTTCCAGGATACTTGCCGCTTGTTCAGCTCCCACATAGGAGAGGATCAAGGCGATGGTTTGAGGATGTTCGGTCCTCGTGAAATCTATCAATAACTGTGGGTCTATTTCCCGTAACTTTTGCATCAGCGGGTTATCAAAAGACCTGTCATACCCCGCTGCTCTTTCTATACTGGTCAGAATATCGTGAGCCGTTTCTTCTCCTGCGGCTTTCACGATCAGGCTTCGTAAGGTTTCGCCATATACTGGTACGACTCCTCCTTTTTGCCTTGCCATTACGCAAAACTCTTTCGCAACATTATTGACTTCTTCCAGGGATACACTATGAAGACGGCTCATCTGCTTTCCAATGAGCTCAATTTCGGAGGGACTAAAATTTTTCATAATCTTAGCCGCCAGTTCCTCATCCAAAGACAACAGCAGGATAGCTACTTTATCTTCATTCATAGTTCGTACTATCTATTTCAATTCACCGTATCCATAGTCTCAGCAATTCGGCAAATCGCCTTGTATCAGCGTTCGCCATCTGCCTGACCAGATCAGTTTCGGTTAATGCTACCGTAGATTTTTCTCCTATAGCCAATGGACTTGCAGTACCTTCCAGTTCTCCTGCTGGTGCCGAAAGACTTTCTCGCGTAGTAAACCCAGTTGTTTTCCCCTTTACCAATATCATCTTTATGATTGGTTGTAGAACAAATATCGCTAATAATATCAGCGCAGCCAGCATAACAATGTATTTAATTACGGGATAAAACGCCGTTACTTTCTCCGGCCATGATTCTTTCCCGGTTGTACCTGCATCGAATTCACCCTTGTTGAAGGGAACATTGGTGATAACAACCTGATCACCCCTTTTTGTGTCAAAACCAGCCGCCTTTTTTACCAGTTCCTCCAGATCCGTCAGTTCCTTCTTAGACCTTGGCTGGAACTCCTCAACTCCTTTGTCATTTTTCACATAAGGCCCATCCAGCAGTACGGCTACTGATAACTTCTTGACATCCCCTACGGGCATGACCGTCTTGCTGACAACTTTATTTATCTCGTAATTTACAACCTCATCCAGCCTTTCACTCCCTGGTCCCTGTTTCGCAGCTGTTGAGCCACCCGGCTGTTTCCCACCAACAGGAGCAATTGTTGACTGACCACCCGCAGTTAGGGCGCCGGAACCTGATTTTTGAGACTGACGCTGCATACTTCTCACCACAGGCTCCTCGGGATCATATTTCTCCTCTGTTTTTTCCGTTATTCTGAAATCAAGGTCTGCTGATACCCTGACGATCGCTTTCCCCTCGCCAACTACTTTTTCCAGCAGGGACTGCACTCTGTTCGTCAGATCTTTCTCGATATTCCTTTGAAACTCAACCTGGGAATTGGACATCCTCGCCAGTTTAGATTCATCCTGTATTACCGACAACACCTTACCGCTGTTATCGACCACCATCACATCAGAAGGATTCATTCCTTCTACCGAACTTGCCACCAGATGGACGATCCCATCTATCTGCGGAGGCCGCAATGTTCTGCCCGCTTTTAATTTGACTATGACGGAAGCAGTGGGCTTTTTCTGATCTTCTACAAAAAGCGATTTTTTTGGTATGACTAAATGGACTCTGCTATGTTGTATTTCGTCCAACCCGTTGATGGTTCGGGACAGTTCACCTTGAAGAGCCCTCTGATAATTCAACTGTTGTACAAATTCTGTTGCACCGAGAGATTTATTATCAAAAATCTCAAAACCAACACCTCCACCCTGAGGTAATCCGGAGGATGCCAATTCTAATCTTATTTCGGATATCTTTTCAGAGGGGACAAGAATAGAATCGCCGGAAGGTGATATCTGATAGGGCACCTTTTTCTCTTGCAATCTTGCAGCAATATTTGCAGCATCATCTGCACCGAGGTTTGAAAACAGCACACGATACTCCGGTTTATTGGTCCAATAGACCATTACCCCAACTCCGATAAAAGTAACCGCGGCTATAATTAGGATAGATAACTTTTTTGAAGGTTCTAACGCATTAAAACCTTTCCATATTTGTGTAAGAAACTGAATAAGAGATCCCATGTTCATAACCGTCACAGTTTAAAATATATACTAGACTTGCATCCTCATGACTTCCTGATAGGCTTCCAAAATCTTATTCCGCACCTGTATCATTTTTCTGAATGAGAGATCCGCCTTTTCCAGGGCAATTATTGCATCATGAATGCTTCCGGAATTTCCCAGTTCGACCTTTGTAATGGCCTGATCAGCATCTAATTGAAGCTGATTGATTTCGTTGACCTTGTTCTTGAGGATAGTACTGAATTCTGTTTTATCGCCCGGACCGGCATCTTTTACTTTATCGGCTACTGTTGAAGGCTTGAGTGCTTCACCTCTGATTGAAATATCGCTCATTCTTAAATCACCTCCCACACTTTTGGATAAACCATTCCTTGCTACTTATGTCCTACTTTCCCATTTCCATTGTCTTGAGAGCCATATTTTTAGAGGCATCGAAGGCTGTAACGCATGCCTCATAAGCCCTGTTGGTCAGCATCATATCCACCATCTCCGTCACCAAGTTGATGTTCGGCATAGCCACAAACCCCCTTGCGTCGGCATCCGGATGACCTGGATTGTGCATCATTTTTACAGCTTCATCTTCTTTGGCTTCTTCCACTCCGTCGACCTTCACTGTCTTTATGGCGTCTCTTAATTGAGAATCAAAATTGCTGTTGACATTTTCAGATGAAAAAACAACAACTTTTCTTTTGTAAGGTCCTCCTTCAGGCGTTCTTGTTGTATGGATATTGGCTATATTGCTTACGATAACATCCATCTTCGCCCGCTGGGCTGCAAGCCCCTCTCCACATATTCTGAACGGTGTATAGATATCCATGCTACTTCACCTCATTAAATACGTTTCTGATACTTCTTAGTTTCCTGCTTAACAGTTCAACAGATGTGTTATACATTAAATGATTTTCTGCAAGATTGGTCATCTCCGTCTCGATATTTACCCTCTCCCCGGAATCAACGATCTCACCATCTATTGACCCGGCATTTGCAAACTGCCCGGGTAAGTGCATTTTGTCTGTTCTGACTAATTTCTTTTGCATCTCTTCCCCAATAATACCTTTGAATTGCAAATCTTTGGATGTGTATCCAGGAGTATCGATATTTGCTACATTTGAAGTGATGAATTGATGTTTCTGAGACCGGAAATCTATCATAGAAGACAAAAGCTTCATTGTTCTATCAAACGGAAAATCCATAAACTCTCCTGTTTTATAGTGGCATGAATAAATAGTAAAAGGCCATTTTCAGAACATATTTGCAAAGGATATACCAAACAACTCCCAAAATATTCGTATTTTCAAATAAAAACGAATCATAATACTTTCCATTCATTCAAAATGGTTAACAGTCGTGCATTTATCACTATAGGTCACTTAAAAGATTATTGTTCCAAAGGCATGAAGCATTACTAAATCTGAAGTTTACAGATGATGGGAAAATTTTTCCTGTATCACAAAGAGACATTTTTTTGACCATCCTGTTCATAAATTGGTCAATTTATACTCATGCAACTTATTGCGCATGGTACGAACGCTGATGCCCAGAATTTTTGATGCCTTTGTCTTATTTCCATTAACCTCTTTCAGAGTTTCTACAATCAGATCCCTTTCCATCTCCCACAAAGTCGATCCCTTATAGGAAACATTTACTGAATCAGCCTCTACAGATTCCCTTTCATCCTTTTCCATGTGTAAATGTTCCGATTGTACATTACCCCTGTCAGCCATCAACACGGCCCTTTCGATAACATTTTCCAGTTCCCTAACATTCCCAGGCCATGCATAGCTCTTTAATAAGATCTCAGCCTCAGCAGACAGGGTAGTTTTTCTACCTACGAGCTCACTATATTTCCTGAGAAAATAATTGCTGAGCAATGGAATATCATTCATCCTATTCCTCAGCGGCGGTATTGTAACCGGAATGACATTAAGCCGGTAAAATAGATCCTCCCTGAACTTTTTTTCTGAAATGTCTTTCTTCAAGTCTGAGTTTGTCGTTGCGATGATTCGTACATTAACGGAAATGGGTTCTCTTCCCCCCAGTCGATCAATTTCTCCCTCCTGGATGGCCCTGAGAAGCTTTGCCTGGAGCTGCATATCCATCTCGCTAATCTCATCCAGCAATAACGTCCCCCCGTCAGCCAGTTCGAATTTCCCTAGTCTCCTCTGCAACGCACCGGTAAAAGCACCCTTTTCGTACCCGAACATTTCACTTTCGAGAAGATTATGCGGAACTGCAGCGCAGTTAACTGCAACAAACGGCATGTGGGATCTGTTACTGTTACGATGAATATAACGTGCAAATAACTCCTTACCCGTACCGCTTTCACCTTGAATCAAGACGCTGGATTTGCTTTTTGACACACACTTAAGTAATTCCAGCAGGGACATCATTTTTTTATCGCATGTGATAATCTCTTTAAAGGATGATTGGGCCTCTTCCTCATCCATTGATTCACCTTCACCATTATCACGTTTTGAAAATACATTTTTTACAACCGATTCAAGATCGTCTAGGGAAAAGGGCTTCATAATAAAATCAGATGCCCCTTCCTTCATCGCCTGAACGGCAGTATTGACAGTTCCATAAGCCGTTATCACAATGACATGCGTCTGCGGCGAGATCTTTTTGACACCCCGAAGCACCTCAATACCACCGACTTTCGGCATTCGCATATCTGTAATGACAACGTCAAATTTTCCTTTATTAAACTTTGTTAGGGCGTCTGCTCCGTCAACTGCGGCTTCTACTCGATACCCGCAGCTCAACAGTGATTCGGACAAGGCCATCCTCATTGACGGATCATCATCAACTATTAAAACCGGTCTCTTATTCATATCTATCATCCAAGATATTCAAGCTATCAGCAACTTTAGAGTCCCGCATCCCTTGAGTCAAGGGAAGGAGGATACTGAAAACTGTCCCTTCTTTCTCCTTACTTTCAACATCTATTGTACCGTTATGAACATGGACAATATTATGGACAATGGCAAGACCCAGGCCCGACCCCCTTTCCCTGGTACTGAAAAAAGGATCAAATATTTTTTTCAGGTTTTCCCTTGGAATACCTACGCCTGTATCAGAGATCCTGACTTCAACGTTTCTATTACCTGTGGAAACCACTTCCTGTTCATGAGATGCGATTGTTTCAATCCTGAGGGATCCTCCATCAGCCATCGCTTGTATAGAATTTAATAAGATATTGAGGAATACTTGTTTAAGCATCTCAGCATCACCCCTTACATAGGGCTCAACGTCCGAATAAGTCACTGATAGTGATATGCCCTCCTGTTTTATAATCGGATCGGAAAATAGAAGCACTTCCTTCATAATGCGATGGAGATTAATATTTCTCATTACTGGATTCTTTTGTGTCGTAAACAGCAGGAGGTTTGAAATTTTATTGTCCATATTTTTTACTGAAGTAATAATGTTCGATAATCTATTTTGATGATTTTTATCTTTCATATCCTTCATCAGCAGCGATGCAAACAATTCGATGCTACCGAGAGGATTTCTTATTTCATGAGCGATGTTCGCTGCCATCTCACCCATGGCCACAAGTTTTTCCGTTCGCTTTGCCATTTCTTCCAGTTTTTCGATCCTGGTAATATCACGCAAGATAAAGACAGTTCCTATGATCTCCCCCTGCTCACTCCTCATGGGAGAAACAAAAATTTCAATAATCTTATCCTTAATATTTACTTTTTCCCCTTTATCCGGCAGATAATCAGTATGAAAGACTTTCCAGTCTGCAATATTCAAGTCAGAGAATAAAAACTTTATGTCCTTCCCTTCCGCCTGATCCTGAGAAATGCCCCAAAATGTCTCTGCGCACCTGTTTACTGTCGTGATCTTTCCGTCAAGATCTGTGACGACCACGCCGGTGGTAAGGCTTTCAAGTATATTCCGGAGATAATTTTTTACCTTCTCTTTTTCCTCTATTGTCCGTTTCAGTTCCTCATTTTTTAATTCCAATTCCTTGTTTATTTGTTCAAACTTTATTTCTAGATTGGCAAAGGCTTGCTGAAGCCGTGTGGTGGCTTGATTGAATTCATTAAAGGATTTTTGTAAGAAGAGATATTGGCTGTCTGCAATTTCTGAATTATTCATAATAATCCTGTATTCTACTTAACAGTTTAGCATTAATTCTGAGACGAGGAATACTTATCATTCCAGCTATATTCTCTTAAGGCATAATCGGCAAGAGTTGACCAGAAACCTTCACCACCCTTATTCTTTAACTCCGAAAATGTCTTATCCGCCATCTCGGAGTTTCTCAATTCCACATACCCTCGCCCCATATTATAGATTGACCATAAGCTTTCAGTACGTCTGTCAAACTTTGTCAGCGACTGTTTATACATAGATATCGCTTCCAGGTATTTTTTTTCCTCAAACAGACAATCTCCAATACCTCTATATGAATCGATTATGATATTGACGGGGTACTTTTGATTTTCCCTGTTATAGACTTCTATGGCCTTTTGATAATTGTCTATGGCCATTGGCAGTAAATTCATCGCTTTCAAACACTCGGCATAGTTTCGATATACAACTGCCATGCCTTCAATACCAACGCCGGAATCTAAAACCTTAGCATAGGTTTGTGCGGCCTTATCAAACTGGCCCTTTTTGAAATAAACATTCCCCAGAATCCTGTTGACATGCTTTTCTATGTTGCCTTCAGATTCTACAGGTTTCACCGTTGCTTTTCCCTTATATCTGCTTTTGCCGCTGTGGGGAGTCAACCTTTTGTCCGTATCTAACGAAGTAGTCGACAACTGCTTTAAGACCCTCTCGACATTTTCATAATTGCCTCTTTCACAGTCTACATCGGCAATAGCCGTAATAGTCCTGTGCCTGTCAGCAATACTTCCACAAGTCTTTAGAAGCTTCTCGAAGACTTCCATTGCTTCATCGTAAAGACCGACAAGCCTGAGACTGTCGCCCATTTTGAATGCCATCTTAAAATTATCTCCAGAGATCAGACCGTTTTCCCTTGATTTAAAGTATATTTCTGAAACTGCCGGGTAATCACCTTTTGCATAATTCTCGTCTACCAGCCAATCAGCACTTGCCAGAAAATACTTAAATGCTTCTCCCCTATATTTCCCATGGGAGAACTGGCTCAGCAAACGAGCATAGGTATCAAAGCTCTCCTTATACCTGCTGTTTTTATACAGGATGTAACCTTTTTGAAACAGCAGCTCCTCCGCATAGTCGCCGGTTGGAGATCTTGCAAGAATATCATTATACGTCTTGAGTGGATCCAGATAATTTTGCATTCCTTCAAAATGTAAGGGCAATTTCATTCCCGGTTTCTTCACACCAATATTTGCCATAATAATGGCACCCTCTGTAGCTTCACGGCTGTTCGGAAATTTTTCTGTCAGTAGGCCAAACATCTTGAGGGCAAGGGGAAGTTGATCCAGCTCCATGAACGAACGGGCAATGACAAAGAGAGCTTCCTTGTAATTCTCTTTCTCTGGATATACATTAATATAAAAGAAAAATATTTTCAGGGTATCGGGATATTTCCAGCTATTGAAGTAATGAAACCCCAAATTCAAGAGTATATGTTCGGGAATATTTCCCAAATCAGGCCATCTTTTTAAGGCACTCTGATACCATCTTTCGGCTTTCTCCTCTTGATGAATCTGAGAATAACAATCACCGAGGTTAAAATAAGCTACCTTTATGTATTCCCCCTCAGGAAACTTACGAATGTATTCTTCGAACTTTTCAGCGGCATCGCCAAACTTTTTTGATTTGTAGAGCATTTCCCCCATTCTGAATACACTTTCCGGTGCATAGGTCGATTCCGGGTACTGGGTATAGAGACTTTCATACTCTCTTTTCGCTTCATAATAGAAATTTAATGCTGCATAACTATTCGCCATTCTGTATAAAGCAATTGTGTTTTCACCACGGGAATTTGGATATTTCTGTAAAATATTCTTATAAAAATCAACTGCACTCAACAGATCGCTATTATTCCCCTTTAGTCCCAAGAAGAAATGACAGTCGGCTACACATCTTAATATCTTTTCCTTCCTGGGAGATTCATCCGGCTCCCGTTGCAAAATGATTTTAAGCTTATCCAAAGCATCCGAATAGCTTCCCGATTGAAAGGCAATCATCCCCTGATTATACAAAGTAGTATCAGAATCTGTTTCTTGCCTGATTGTTTTCGCTGTTTCCGCCTGACCTATATTTTGATCACGACTACCATCTTCACCGCCTTCAGTTATCCCGACAAGCTGGTAAACTATAAATAATATCAATATGGATATTATGAATTTCTTCATGATCAGAATTTACTATACCTTGACAATATCCACCTGAAAGGCTTTTAATTATTCAATATTCAATGTTCCAAAAACTACGGCAAATAGGACTAATACATTTAAATGACGTGTTTTAATTGATCTATCAGCTACAAACTTCAGCAATTTATATACCATCTAAATATAAATGCTTATTCCCTATAATAAACGGGAGCTTAAAAGAGCTTTTTCTTTTCATTAGATCACTTTTTTGCAAACAATTAATGTCAAATAGCTATCGTTTTGCCAAATTTTTGACCGAAACATCTCCGGCATTTTCGACATAAAAAGTACAATATATTTCAGAAAAGCCGCCGGCATATCAAAGATGTGAATGCAGTGCTTAGACTATACGCAGAATGCTGTGAATCTCGATTGAAAGCTGAAAAATGATTTTTTAAAAAAGGAAAAGGATCCTGAAGATGCCAACGAATCCCCGGAGAACGAATACACTCGAACTTTTTGAATTACTGGATTTATAAATATCTAAATGCTAATTGATTATTTATACGGATAAGAACTAAATCAGATGAACCTTAAGACAAGTATGACTTACTGGCCAATTTTAAATCTCTTTAATTTTTCAACAAAAGTTGTCCTGTTTAGGTTCAGCAGCTTTGCAGCCCTGTTTTTTGCTCCCCCTGCTTTTTCCAGAGCGCGGAAAAGCAAGTCTTTTTCGAGCTTATCAATAATATCATTATAATTAATTCCCTGATCCGTTATTTCTATACCGTTGATAAGCCCCCCCGCAGATGGCAACTTTACTATCTTCTCAGGAAGATCCGCGACTTCAATATTACCCTCTTCCTTCAAAACAACAACCATCTCTATCAAGTTCTCAAGTTCCCTGACATTTCCTGGCCATGGATACCTCAGCAGACATTCCACTGCTTCGGGAGCAATTTTATCCACTGTCTTTCTTTTTAACTTATTAAATTTATGTAAAAAATGACTAGCCAACATCGGTATATCAACCCTCCTCTCCCGCAAAGGAGGGAGATGAATAGGTATTACGTTAATTCGATAAAACAGGTCTTCACGAAATCTTTTTTCCGCTATGGCTTTTTCCAAATCCTGATTAGTCGCGGCAATGATCCTCACATCGACCTGCAGGGTCTTAATTCCCCCAATGCGCTCGAATTGCTTCTCCTGCAGCACCCTTAAGACCTTGACTTGCAGTGCAGGACTCATATCACCGATCTCATCGAGAAATATGGTACCTCCGTTGGCCAGTTCGAATCTACCGACCCTGCTACGGATGGCCCCTGTAAAAGCACCTTTTTCATGGCCAAACAACTCACTTTCAAGAAGTTCTTCGGGAATGGCGCCACAATTCACAGCAATTAGGGGGGAATTAATTCTTTCACTATTGAAATGAATTGCCCTCGCAACCAATTCTTTCCCAGTACCGCTTTCACCGTAAATCATAACCGTACTATCAGAAGAAGCAACCTTTTCAATCGTATCAAAGATCTTTTTCATTCCATCACTGTAACCGATCATATTGTCGAAATCATACTTCTTTTTCAAATTTCGCCTGAGTGCTATATTTTCTTCCCTTAGCTTCGCATAGGATAATGCTCTTTCGATTGTCAATATTACGAGGTCATCTTTCAACGGCTTTGTAATGTAGTCAAAAGCGCCTAGTTTCATTGCTTCTACAGCTGTGTTGATGGTACCGTGACCGGTAATGATAATCACAATATTTTCAGGATTAATTCCCTGTATAAACTCTAGAAGCTGAAGACCATCAAGATGCGGCATCCTTAAGTCAGTAATGACAAGGTCATACTTATCTTCAATAAAGGCATCCCTGGCTTGTCGGCCATCTTCGACGGCCACAACCTCATAGCCTTGTTTTCTCAGCACTTCAGAAAGATTCTCCCTGCTTAATTCATGGTCCTCAGCTATTAATATCTTTGCTTTTTTCATAAAACGTTCTTTTAAGGTAGTTCTTATTTATGACGATATTATAACAATCAGCTTGATTTTTTAAATATGACAAAAATAAGCCAATAGTCAAATAGAATATTAACATATAGTTATTTATAATTTGAATTACAATCTTAATGAATTGTTGGAAAAGGGCTAAAGTTTTATGTGTTTTTTCCGATAAAATAGACGAAGGATTTTAATACATGTGTAGCAGAGTTGAGCGATGACTATCTCATCTTATCAGATCGATAATATCTTAAAGGCATACAGCAAGCATAACAAAGTTAAAACTGGTACAACGCCGCAACCCGAAAATGCTGCCGCCGAAAAGTATGTCGATATAGTCACACTTGATTCCATAGATAAAACGGCTGTTTATGATAAAATTTCATACAGCCTGATGGATATCCTTCTTAAATCCAACAAAAAATAATAATACATGAGAGTCAATTCCAGTGCCTTTTTCCGCAGAAAACACGCACGATAGAGCATGTGCGCATGAAATGAATGTCGATACAGTGAAAAAACAATCCATACTGGTCGTAGATGACGATATAGCGACCAGATCGCTTGTTGTCGATGCTATAAGTCATTCTGGAACATA
Source organism: Syntrophales bacterium (assembly GCA_035542475.1). Taxonomy (GTDB): domain Bacteria; phylum Desulfobacterota; class Syntrophia; order Syntrophales; family UBA2185; genus DATKLL01. Next base: position 6,346 of record DATKLL010000053.1, on the reverse strand, counting down.
TACGGTAGTTGAAGCGTGTGATGGTGTTGAAGGCCTAGAATGGTTAAAGGAGAACCACTTTGACCTGGTAATATGCGATGTCATGATGCCTGGTATGAATGGCATGGATCTTATGGATAGGATTAGAGAAATTAATCCTACAACACCTGTTATTCTTATTACAGCTTATCCCACAATCGACCTTACCGTCTCAGCAATAAAGATCGGGGCAGTAGATTTCCTGGCGAAACCATTTAACATTGACGATTTATTATGCAAAGTTGATGTATATTTAAGGGCAAAAACCATGTTTGGTGAATACAATAATCAAACAACATCGCCTACATTAACTAATAAAATAAGTGACTTATCTACACGAAGCTATATATATGACACTATTGAACATACAAGAAACAATGATGAAATTTTCCAGGAAATGGTTAATCTGGCCCTCAAAGTCATCGGCGGGGAAGCTTGTTCTATCCTGTTATATTATAAGGATCATCAGGAATTTGATGCCATGGTTATAAAGGGAGTATCACCATCTTCTTTTCGCAGTGCTATTTTACCATCCCTCTACCCTATCCTGACAGAAACAGTTCGCAGAAAAGATCCATTGCTTCTGAATCTTATTGAGAATACAGCATATTCTTCCGTCATATGTGCTCCTTTAAAAATAAGGGACCGGGTCTTTGGTGTAATAGCTCTTTCAGGAAAGAGTAACGAACATGTATATACGGAAAGAGACCTATATTATATTCAAAGCATTGCTAACAGGGCTTCACTTAATATAGAAAACAGGCTTTTGTATGAAAGTTTGTATATGAATCTTTTAAGTACCTTCCAATCTCTCGTCACATCAATTCAGGCCCGGGATTATTATACAGAAGAACACTCTATTAGAGTTAAGGCCCTAGTCATTAAAATCGCAGAAGCTATGAACTGTTCTTCCCATGAAATAGAATCATTAAAGATAGCGGCGACACTGCACGATGTAGGAAAAATCTCAATACCGGATAATATTCTGCTTAAACCCGGTAGACTTACTGATGGAGAATTTGACATTATTAAAAACCATCCTGTGATTGGAGAAAATATCCTGAAGCCACTTCCGATATTAGATACTGAAAGATTAATAATACGCCATCACCATGAACGGTGGGATGGCAAAGGATATCCCGATGGTCTTCGCGGTTCTGATATTCCCTTTCTGTCGAGGATTATAACTGTTGTAGATGCCTTTGATGCTATGACAAACAACCGTCCATATCGAAAGGCAATGGACATCAAAGAAGCAGTTTCTGAGCTGAAAAAAAACATTAACAGTCAATTCGACGGCGAAATCGTGGACTGCTTTACAAATATTTTATAGGCACCATCTGTGCTGTATCGTAAAGAATCTGTCATTGTCTCTTTTTCTTCGAGGTAGGTGGCTCCTGCTCGCCCTTCCGAATATAACTGCCAGGATAGTTACTGTCGATTCGTTTATTTTTCATATAATTCAGAGCTTCCTCACGGCTGGCAAAATGTCCGACTAAAATCCTGTATAGCGTCCCACTACCTTTCACATTCATTTCAGACCAGTAAGCATCGATGCCTTCTTCTTTAAGCACTTTTGTATACTCCCTTGCCATATCGATACCCCGAACCGCTTTAATCTGTATCGCAAACGGTTTGAATGTCCTGGGTTTGACATTTTCTAAATTAGCCTTCTTCAAACGGGCAGCTTTCGGCTCTTTCTTTGAGGAGCTCTTTTTATCCATCATTTGTATAGGTACCTGTTTGTTCTTTCCCGCTCCGGCAATTTCTTTATCTTTTGTTGTCGTACTGACCGCATTGGAGGTCTGTACTGCTTCCGGTTTACTGGCTGCTTGTTCGGTAATTTCTTTAGCAATCTTTACAGCGCTTGCAGTATCAACACTCTGCGAAGAGGTTATTTCTTTGATAATCTCAATTCCAGCGTCGCGATTTATTTGCGCCCAAACAGCTCCAGCTTTTTTGCTACTCATGCGAAGCATAATTTCAGCAGCCATTTTTCTATCCATCTTTTCAAATATCACTGCTGCCTTTTCAGGAGGTGTAACTTCGTACATCTTCGCTAATACCTGGTATTTTTTTTCTTTCTCCGCCTTTTGAACTTCAAGTGCCGGCAACATGCTTTCCTGAAGTACCCTGAGAGCTTCCATTTTTTCCGACACTTCCTTTTTTAACTCCTCAATTTTTCGCTCTTCTTCTTTCAGTAACTTTTCTCGATTATCAAGCTGCTTCTGCTTCTCCAGTAAATTATCCATCAGGCTTTTTTCGTGAATGGAGGTTGGTTTCGTCTCATCCGTTACAGGTATTGTTTCAGTTGACCGCGGCTGGGCAGATACAAGGTTAACAGACCATGAAAAAGTATCACCCTCGTGTTTCATTTCATAAATTACAGGAACAAAAATGAAAACTGCAAGATATATGACTACTATCCTGCCGTAGCTAATGACTGCTTTCATCATCCGAACTCTTTTGTCCATAAGACATCCTAAAAGAAATTTTCTAATAAAGTGGTAATACAAGATTTCAATGGCGTAATCAATGCTTTTTCTTTTAGTGCAAGCAAGACAGGTAACAACTTCTCCCCAATGAAAAATTATGATTATAAAATATAGATTCCACAAAAGTTTCTGGCGCATTTTACCTTGACAACGTTTGCAAGTATCTATAAATATACGTGGTAAACATATCAAATAATTAGACGATACCCAGGAAAAATTTTTGGATAATTTTTAAGTGAAATATATTTTTTAATGAGTACAATCAAGAAACTAAATAAGGTAACAATCATTGTAATTCAAGACGAGAGACGATTGTGCTCCATCAAGTTATCAACGAGCTTCTTAACAATCTGTCTCGCAATAATCATTGGGCTAATTTTAATATCCTTCACTGCAGTTCTATTTCACAATCGATCGGGAAGTTTAAATAAACAAGAGCTTACAGCAAAGGTTGAAACACAACCTAAACCGGCTGAAGCAAAAAATACTGAGTCGGAAGCTGATAATACTAAAACTAATGTTATCACTCAAACTTACAATCTTTCTATAGAAAATTTTGAGGCTCGTTTTGACCTTACAAAACAATCGTTCCGTTATTCATTTTTGTTAAAAAACAAGAACTCAAAAAGCACCACTGCATCTGGTTATATATTTGTTATTTTAAAATCAGAAGGTTTGGGATTAGAAAATTGGCTTGTGAATCCGCAAACGGTGCTTTTAAATGGAGTCCCGCAAAATTTTAAAGATGGCGACCCTTTTTCCATCATTAAACATAAAGTAATAAATAAAAAAATCACCTCGCAATATACTTATAATACTTGTGAAATATTTGTGTTTTCGAATGAAGGCCATCTTGTATTAAGAGAAGCTTTTAATTTAAAACATTAATGGGCTAGGAATTATAAATGAAGGACAGAGAAGACAATATCTCAATAATAAATAAGAATTGCAAAATTGAAGGGATCATGCATTTTAAAGGGCATTTGATTATCGAAGGAATTGTAGAGGGGACAATTGTGGCAGAAACTGTTTTTACAGAAAAGGATAGTCGTGTAATCGCTAATATAAATGCAATTTTTCTAACAATAGCAGGGTTTTTCGATGGAGATATCGAAGTCACAGATACCCTTAAACTTTTGAAATCAGCCGATGTAAGAGGTCAAATTAGATGTCATAAGTTAATTATTGATGAAGGTGGATCAATAAATGGAAGTGTAAAATTTATATCTCAAGAAAGTCCTCACAACAACCCATCTAACTGAATCATCTAATATTTTTGAGACTATTATTCTAGCATCAATATCCATAATCTGTATTCCCCCTCAGTCATTCATTATTCACTAACTGCCTTTGTCAACAGTTTTATCAAATAACTTATCGTATCTTAAGCAAGTTAAAAAGTTATGGAAAACTAAATGAAAATAATGTTATTGTTAAACATATTTCTCTGGTATTGTTTGTCCAATGAAATGGAGGTCTGAATGAATATTATGCATAAGAGAGTGCTTTTATTATTGTCCTTGCTGGCGTGTTTCGTCCTATTTGGCCTTCAGGGTGACTCCCAGGTATCGGCTGCCCTTGAGAGAGGTATATACAAGAATCTTAAAACGTTCAATGAGGTCCTTGACATAGTGCAGAAAAATTATGTGGAGGAGATAGAGTCCAAAAAACTTATAGAGGGGGCCATCAATGGGATGATGAAATCTCTTGATCCCCATAGCACATACATGACCGCAGACATGTATAAAGAACTGGAAGTAGAAACACGCGGGAGTTTTGGCGGTATCGGTATTGAAATTACTATAAAAAAAGATGTCCTAACCGTTGTTTCACCGATCGAGGATACACCGGCCTTCAATGCAGGCATTAAAGCAGGTGATCAAATTATACAGATTGACGGAAAATCAACCAAAGATATTACAATAATGGAAGCAGTCAAAAAATTGCGTGGGCCAAAAGATTCAAAGGTTAGTGTCACCATTATAAGGGAAAATATTACTAAACCGAAAGAATTTGTGATTACCCGTGATATAATTAAGATAAAAAGCATTAAATCAAAGATCTTTGATGATCGTATCGGTTATATCAGGATATCTTCATTTCAGGAAAGAACAGTAGATGATCTGAAAAAAGAAATTAAGAATATCAATGCAAAAACCGGTGTTCCAATGGGAATGATCCTGGATCTTAGAAATAATCCTGGCGGATTATTGAATCAGGCAATAGGAGTTGCTGACATATTTCTGAAATCGGGAATCATTGTTTCTACCAAGGGAAGAACAAAAAACATGGACTCCCAAGCGGTAGCAAAAGACGATGGTGATGAGCCGACATGTCCCATAGTTGTTCTGGTTAATGAAGGTACTGCCAGTGCTTCTGAAATTGTATCCGGTGCGCTTCAAGACAACAGTAGAGCTTTGGTAATCGGCACCCAAACTTTTGGAAAAGGCTCCGTGCAAACTGTAATCCCACTTGAAGAAGGATCTGCCCTGAAACTGACTACGGCGAAATATTATACACCAAGCGGACGGTCAATACAGGCCGAGGGAATAAAACCAGATATTATAGTAAAATATATCAAACACGCTGAAGATAAAGAACCAACAGATGATTTTATCAGAGAGAGAGACCTGAAGGGTCACATAAAATCAAAAAAAGAGGCAATGAATGCCGAAGAATCTTTAAAAAGAGAACAGGACATTTTATTGCAGGACAATCAATTAAAAAGTGCCATAGATATTATCAAAAGTTGGGATATTATGAAAAAGAACTTGAAAAGCTGAATTGTGAACGTGTAACAGTACAAGGCATAGCCCTGTGAGAGGAGAGGAGGACAAACAAAGTTTGCAGTAATTTTATCAGTTATCATTGCTGTTTTTTATTCTTGTATTCTGAGAACCTTACTCTGATAAAGTTTTTTTAAAAGAGAATAGAATAAAATATAGTCCATAACGATAAAATAATACCAGCGAGAAAAGGAGCACCATTGTAATAAATGATATTAGTTATAATTAGGTTGCTATGAATGAACTTATTTACGATAGACGTCCTTCCAAACTTTGCTATCCTCCCTGACTATGCAAGTCTGCTTATGCCATAAACTTTTTGCATAGTTCGGACAGAGAAATCCAAAGAGGAAATCTTTTTAATTATGAATACCGAGCAAGGAAGCTTGCCGAGGGCCTGAAAGTTGCATGAAAACCAAGACTGTGCTTTTATCCCAAGAAAGGCAATTGCTGACCATGACCACTATTAAAAGCAATTTTCCGAAAGTTGTCAAATTTTATCATCAAGGGATCCATTCCGAAATCATTATTGATGCTAATAATTGGATATCTCCCGACTGCAAAGTATTTAGGTACTGTATGGCATGGTATTCTTGCTAAAAAATCAAGCTTGATGAACTGACAATATGAGACAGAAATTGAACAAGAAATGGTCGATAATTATAATTTTGTGGTTTCTAACCGGGTGTGTATCTTACCCGGCCAAGGGGACAGATATGGCTGCCCTCATGGGGAAAGAGAGGCCATCTTTCGAGTCGACATACCATTACTCTCTCGGCGTTCTTCACATTCTTGATGATAATCTTGATGAAGCCATTATTGAATATGAAAAGGCCTTGAGTTTCGATCCGCAATCTCTATATCTTATAACAGAACTGATATCACTATACATTGAAAAAGGCGAAATACAAAAGGCGATCAAACTTTGCAGAAAAACTTTATATGATAACCCAGCTGATTTAAATATCCATCTTCTCCTGGGTGGATTGTACCTGAATATTAAAGATTATAATAATGCCATCAGTGAATACACAAAAGTAATAAAAC
>DATKLL010000052.1:0-28543 GCA_035542475.1 Syntrophales bacterium | reverse complement strand
CCGAATTCCAGAGTTCCGCAGAACCATCCTTGATAGGAACGTGTGCCCAGGATAGTGTGTATTTCCCTTCGATGCTGGCGAACAGACCCTTATAGATATAGAATCTCTTTTCCACAGCTACTTGAACCGTTGGTCCGGATATGTAGTATCCATCGGCAATTGCCCCGTCTTGTTCAAATGTCCTCCCGCGGACTGTACTTTCCGGATGTGTAATGACGATCCCTGCCCCTAATCTCCAGATGAACCAGGGATTTTTCCAGGCGCGGTTCAGGGTGAGCAGGTTAAACCCGTGGGTTATACTGAAATAGTCGACCTCGGGAGGGTTATTCTTAAGGGTTAACTTATGATGAACCAACTCCAATTCCCAGGCGCGATTATCTCGCCACCATCCCAGACGGACGGCATAGTACATAGGCGTCTCAAAGGATTTTGAATCATACTCTGCATTCAGCCTGATATTGTCTTCGCCGTTCTGCTTAATTATCAGAGGCAGCCGGAAGTTATAGGCGGCGCCGCCAAAGACCTGGGCAGTTATATTATCCGCCCATGCTTGATGCGTCGTACCAAAAATGGACAGTATCAAAACGGATATGATCAATAATCGTTTCATATGATCATCTCCTTTCCGATAAATTAAACGGTATTGATAATTTGTTTAACTACATGCCCTGATTTATTTCCTCCTGGCAATATTCATCTTCTACTTGTGATTTTACCCCCATCTCATTTGACAACTAATAAGATTGACTTGATTGCCGTGGGTTCCTCAGGGGGTGATGACAACGAATCGTTTTAAGAAAAGAGGAACGTCCTTTATGAAAAAAGAATAGATGAGAAGCTAATAAAGGTCAAGGGTAAAAGTAAAGGAAGAGACAGAGGGGAATCTGTTTTTGACGGGAAATTATATAAGGGATGTGTTATAAGTTACCCGATCATAATATCCGGGAGGAATGTATCATATGAAAAATCTGTTGGAAGGGGTGGAAGAAATACTGCTCATGGGACCAGGGCCCTCCTGTGTCCCTCCAGAAGTATATAAAGCGTTAAGCCGTAAGACCATAGGGCATCTTGATCCCTATTTTCTCGAGATTATGGAAGAGTTGAAAGAGATGCTCCGAAAAATTCTGAACACCGGCAATATCATCACCATTCCCATATCCGGCACAGGTTCGGCAGGAATGGAGGCCTGCTTCGTGAATCTCGTAGAGCCTGGAGACAGGGTACTGGTCATCATCAATGGCGTTTTTGGTCAGAGAATGCGGGAAGTGGCCACACGCCTGGGAGCAAACGTCGATTTCCTGGAATTTGCCTGGGGGACGCCTGTTCGTCTGGAAGATGTGGAAAAGAAGCTTCGTGAAACGTCATATCGGATCGCGGCTGTGGTCCACGCCGAGACATCCACGGGTGTGAGGAATCCCGTGGATGAGATAGGAAAAATGATGAAGGGAAATGATGCAATCTATCTTGTGGATACTGTTACCAGCCTCGGCGGAATCGAAGTCCGCATGGATGACTGGAACATCGACGCCCTTTACAGCGGCACACAGAAGTGCCTTTCCTGTCCGCCAGGGCTCGCTCCGCTATCGTTTTCGGAAAAAGCGATGGCCAAGGTCAAAGGCCGAAAGACAAAGGTTCCCAACTGGTATCTCGATCTTACATTACTCTGCGAGTATTGGGGGAGAAACCGGATCTATCACCACACTGCCCCGGTTAATATGCTCTACGGCCTTTATCAGGCGCTGTATAATATACTGCAGGAAGAACCAGCCAAAGTCTTCGCCCGTCACCAGGAGTGCCATGAGGCCTTAGTGAAAGGTCTGGAGGGGATGGGGCTTAGGATGCTTGTAGATAAACCATACCGCCTGCCCATGCTGAATACGGTATACAGTCCCGACAGTGTTGATGAATTATCCGTGCGGAAGCGGCTGCGCAGTGAGTTCAAGATCGAGATCGGGGGTGGACTCGGGCCTCTCGCCGGGAAGATATGGCGGATCGGCTTGATGGGCCATACAGCCAGAAAGAAGAACGTAACACGGTTCCTCAAGGCGCTGAAGACTACGATTGGCAAATAAATTAGACTTATAAAAATCCCCCTTTTGTAAAGGGGGGCTGGGGGGATTTGTTCCGCTATTCTAAATCCCCCTCAATCCCCCTTTATGAAAGGGAACTTACCGGGGTTTGATCCTGCCCGCCATCCTGGCCCACCGGTAAAGGGCAGATAGCACTATTACAGCCCTCTCTGAAGAATAGGGGAATGCGGGAACGCCGTGAGATTCTAAGAGTGTGGCGGCGCGTTCCACCTCGACGTCACCGGAAAGCGCGGCAACTATAGGCTTTGGCGCTTTTCCGGACTCGGCAGCCTTCTTTGCTTTGATGACTGTCTCGACAAAGACCATAGGCGGCGTGACCAGCGTGTGCCAGTAGCCGAGGATCAAGGCATCCACACGTTCGTCTTCAAGTGCCAACCGGATTGTGGCTTCATATGTTTCCGGCGGCTCCCCTCCTGTAATATCCACCGGATTTCCCGTGGCTCCGAAAGGAGGGATGAATTTCTTGAAGGCCTCGTCCAGGTCTTTCTCCAGCGTCATGAGCTGCAGATGATGCCTGCTGCACGCGTCCGTAAGCAGTACACCCAGCCCGCCGGCGCCGGTAACAATCAATACATTTTCCCCTTTCGGGATTGGCATCTTGCTGATGCTCCTTGCGCAATCGAGAAGTTCTTCCAGATTGGAGACTCTGACGATTCCCGCTTTGGCAAAGGCGGCGCTGTAGATCCTGTCGTCTCCCGCGAGCGCACCTGTATGGGAAAATGCCGCCCTTTCCCCCAGGGCTGTCGCACCGGCTTTAAGCGCAACGATGGGCTTCTGCCTGCTTATCTTCTGTGCCGCCTTGACGAAGGCAATGCCGTCTTTGATGTCTTCCACGTGCATGGCGATCACTTTAGTGTTAGGATCCTGTCCGAAAAACTCGATCAGATCATCCTCGTCCACATCACACTTGTTGCCGACGCCTACGATTGAAGAAACGCCCATTTTGTGAGAGCGGCTGTAGCCTATAATGGCCATGCCCACGCCGCCGCTCTGGCAGGAGAGTGCCGTGGGTCCTTTTTCGGTGTAGGGTGTGCAGAAGGTCGCGCAGAGATCTGCCGGAGTGTAGTATATTCCAAAGATGTTCGGTCCGAGGATACGCACCTTACTCTTGATGGCTTGGGTGACAAGTTCCCTCTGGAGCTCGTTATTGCCGATCTCGGCAAAACCTGATGAAATTACGATCGCACCGGCGACTCCCTTTTCTCCGAGAACTTTTACGGCTTCGGCCACATTTTTCGCCGGGATCACGATGACCGCCACATCCACCTGCCCCGGGATATCGGTGACACTCTTGTAGCATTTAAGCCCCAATATTTCGTCTGCCTTGGGATTGATGGGATAAATCTTTCCTTTGTAACCGCCGTCGATGATGTTCTTTACCGTTGAGTATCCCAGTTTTGACGGATCACCGGATGCCCCGATGATGGCGATGCTCGCTGGTGAAAAGATCCTCTTCATGCCGGTGACGATCTCCTTTGAAGTATAGATTGTCTCAGAGATTTTTTTTGGTTCGCCGATGGCCATCCTGGCGTCCACAACAATTGCGCCAGACGCCGAGGCAATCACGGGATTCAGGTCAACTTCGATGATCTCCGGATGATCCGTTAACAGTGATGAGAGCTTCTGGATAATATCAGCTATGGCGTTTACATCGACCGCAGATTTCCCGCGGAAATTCCCAAGAATCTTTGTTCCCTTGATTTCCTGCATCATATTGAGGGCATCTTCCTTTGTGAGAGGAACCAGCCTGAAGACCACGTCGCCCGCAACCTCGATAAAAACCCCTCCGAGGCCGAACATAACAGCATGCCCAAACTGGCGACTGAAGGTGGCGCCGATGACCAATTCCACTCCCTCCGGCACCATTTGATATATCAGCACTCCTTGTATAAGTGCAGACGGTCTGCGGCTCCTTACGTTCTCCATGATTTCGCTGTATGCTTTTCGTACTGCCTCCGGGGAATTTATATTTACCCTGATCCCACCTACGTCCGACTTGTGGGAGATATCGGGAGATACGACCTTCATCACGACCGGGTATCCCGACCAATTGGCTATAGTAACCGCCGTGTCAGGATCAGTTGCCACCTGACCCGTTCTGACAGGGACATTGTAAGCCTTCAGCACTTCCTTGCTTTCCACCTCTGTGAGTACAGTTCTCACCTGTGCTTTCACTTCAGCGAGAATTTTCGTCGCCGCGTTTTTCATCGGTACCTCCTTTGTAATTTCATATCGTTGATGCTAAAGACCGCTACTGACGCAGCCGCGGAAGCTCTGCCATATTACGGACGACGGCAGGAAAAGTCAACATGATAAGGCGTGTAAATTAGTGGGGGCTGTCCCACGCTGGCGTGGGTTGGGGGTGGTCCTATTTTATCAATGCTCCAGATGTCTCTATGACGTCTATTTACTTCTTGTCGCGAAAGACACTGTCTCCGTCCATCTTAAGTCCGGGAGTCCGCTCCACCAGGTCGCGGAGGAAACCGGCCTTGTCTTGTGGTGATATCATCAGTCCCGACGGGTTTGGACGATAACGAATGTGAAGCCGGTCCAACGAGCAAGCAGGGCTCGAAATGGGATTGCGTGTAGGTGAAATCTCAATAATTGTCTCCAGGTCAATCACCCATCGAAACGGGCCCGACTGAACAGTAAGGGTCTTGTCTGTGAGGGTGTAACGTGTTCCGTACAGCACCCAAAACACAAATGCGGCTGTAAGTACCATCAGGACGGATATCGGTAATCGCAATGCGAGTGGTAACCGCGCTCCCCAGAGATCCCACACAGCGATGAGTATTGCTATCACCGCCGCCCACAACAGTATAACGATCCAGCCATCCCTCTTTGATTCATAGACGCTTTTCATATTTAATCTTCTTCTTTTTCATCTCATCCTTGCAGTCATACTATTGTCGCAGGCTCATTATGGATTCTTAAGTCAATCTAATTTTTTTATCCGAATTTAATAGACTATTGTGAAATATGCGTCAAGTTTTGAAAAAACTTGGAATCTCCATAAGATACCCTATTATTTTCTTCCAGCCTGCCATTAATTTCAGCTTGACACAATCATGGAATTCATATAGAAAAGCCCCCTACATTGAAAGATCAATAAAGGAGGATCATTTTTGGCTACACATAAATCCGCAGAAAAAAGGAGCAGACAGAACGAAAACAGACGCGTGAGAAATACCTCGGTCAAGTCAAGCGTCAGAACCATAATAAAATCCGTAGTGACGGCTGTTGAAGAAAGGGATAAGGCGGGTTCAGTAACCGCTCTTGCTGCTGCCGTTCCTGCTATCAAAAAGGCAGCTTCCAAAGGTGTATTTCACAAAAAGACAACTGCGCGCAAGATATCAAGATTAACCAAAATGGTAAATGCCCTCAATAAGGGGTAATATTTTCTTACCCATTAGCATAGTTGTTTCTCAAAATCCTGACATCATTAATCTATATGCCCTCTCGGCTGTATCATTGGACAGTTTGACGAGGGCATTTTTGCGGTTTGTCTCTTTAGTGCTGACGTCAGTGAATGTGTAGTCCTGATATCCTGAAAAGCTCTTGTTGGACCAGATGACCTTTTTAGTACTCTGATCTTCAAATGTGAGTTCTATAGTTATGGTCGCACGCTCCTCCTGAGTGATGACGCTTTTTTGGTAAGCAAGGGGAGAAATCGTGAGATTGTTTATACTGGCCTTGAATATAGCGTCTGCTTTTTCCCGATTATCAATTAATGTAAACCTTCCACCAATAATGAATTGATCTATGAAGGCAGTCCTGAAGGAATTTTCTATATTGGCCTCGCTGGTCCTGTTGGAAAAATTGTCTATAAAGACCGTCCGGATGGTTTTATCTATATATTCACCGCCGGGGCTGAAGCGGTAGCCGCAGCTTGAAAAGAGAAAGGTAGTGAGAAGGACTACAAATATGGCTATCCATTGTACCCGATAAATCCCCCTCAGTCCCGCTTTACAAAAGGGGGAGGCCAATGACGATTCCTTACTGAACCACGATATTGACAAGTTTCTTGGGAACATATATTTCTCTCATCACTTTTTTACCGGAAATAAAATTGATAATCTTCTCATCATTCAGGGCAAGCGCCTTGATCTTTTCCCCGTCTTCATCCGCAGCGACGACTATCCTGCTCCTCACTTTTCCATTGATCTGAATGACAATGGTAATTTCTTCTTCCGCGGCGACGTCATGATCATACTCCGGCCAGGAAACATCGGCTAAATTGCTTTCACACCCTAATTCTATCCACAGCTCCTCGGTGATGTGGGGAACAATGGGGGCGAGCAGTATAATGATTGTTTCGATGGTCTCCCTGATGACAGAGAGGGCCTTGGCATCTCCGTTCTGTGGCCGCTCGATAAGGTAAAGGGCATTGACCAGTTCCATGACTGCGCTGATAGCCGTATTGAAGTGGAACCGATCCTCGATATCGCGGGTCACTTTCCTGATCGTCTGGTGTGTTTTTCGTCTCAGGTTTTTTAATTCACCTTCGATTTCCTCATTTCCGTTGAAAGGCTTAACATTCGCGATATCATCTAGGTAATCAATCACGATCCGCCATGCCCTGTTCAGGAAACGGAACGATCCCTCGACCCCCTGATCAGACCATTCCAGATCCTTTTCCGGGGGCGCCGCAAAAAGACAGAACATCCTGACTGTATCGGCTCCGTATTTTTTGATTAGGTAATCAGGATCGACGACATTCTTCAGCGATTTGGACATTTTTTCTGATTTGCCGATTGTGACCTCTTGTTCGCACTGGGTACATTTTTCGTCCTTCACCTCATCGGGGAACAGGTAACCATGCTCTTTACAGCGCATCGTCTCCTTGCAGACCATGCCCTGGGTGAGGAGATTGGTAAACGGCTCATCGAAATTCAGGACGCCGTAGTCTCTCAGCATCTTGGTGAAGAAGCGTGAATACAGAAGGTGGAGGATCGCGTGCTCAATGCCTCCGATATACTGATCCACCGGCATCCAGTAGTGTACCATCTGTTTATCGAGACCGGGTTTTTCTGAGAATTGGGGCGAGCAGAAGCGGTCGAAGTACCAGGAAGACTCCACAAACGTATCCATGGTGTCCGTTTCACGCTTTGCCGCACCGCTGCATTGCGGGCAGGTAGTCTCCACGAATGCCTTGAACTTTGCCAGAGGAGAACCCCCTTCTCCCGTCAATTCGATGTCGCGGGGCAGGACCACGGGAAGGTCGGTTTCCGGTACCGGTACTGCGCCGCACTTGTCGCAGTAAATGATGGGAATCGGCGCCCCCCAGTAGCGCTGACGGGAAATGCCCCAGTCACGCAAGCGGTACTGGATGGCCTTCTTGCCGCGGCCTATGGATTCCAGGTATTCGGCGATGGCATCAAGGGCCTTCAAATTTTCCATGCCGTTGAATTGCCCGGAATTAACGAGTATACCTTCGTCAATATAGGCCTCCTTCATGGTGTGGATGTTAAGAGGCTTGTTCTGAGGTTGAATAACCACGATGAGGGGGAGATTGTATTTCTTCGCGAATTCAAAGTCGCGCTGATCGTGGGTAGGCACTGCCATGACACACCCGGTTCCATATTCGGCAACGACAAAGTTTGCCGCGAAGATAGGCATCTTCTTTTTTGTCAGCGGATTGAGGCAGTAGGCATCCAGGAACATGCCTTCCTTATCGTAATACTCCGACGTCCTCATCAGTTTGTCCTGTTTTTTTACCTTGTCCACAAATTCCCTGACTTCATTTTCAATCGGTTTTCCCTTGACCAGCTCCATTACCAAGGGGAGTTCGGCGGCAACCAGCATAAATGTGGCCCCGTAAACGGTATCCTGCCTTGTCGTAAAGACATCGATCGTGCCGTTGCCGTTGGCCATAGGGAAATAGATCTCACATCCAAAGCTCTTGCCGATCCAGTTCTTCTGCATGGTTATGACCCGTTCAGGCCAGCCGGGGAGTTTATCGCAGTATTCAAGGAGTTCTTCGACATAATCGGTGATGCGGAAAAACCACTGGTCGAGATATTTTTCCTCGACCTCCGTGGAGCATCTCCAGCACTGACCTGCCTCCACCTGCTCGTTTGCCAGGACCGTTTGACAGACCGGGCACCAGTTCACGATGGAGCTTTTTTTATAGGCGAGCCCTTTTTCATACATCCAGAGGAAGAATAACTGTTCCCAGCGGTAATACTCGGGCTCACAGGTGGAAAGCTCCCTGTCCCAGTCATAGCTGAAGCCCATTTCCTTGAGCTGTTTTTTCATATAGGCGATGTTTTCATTAGTCCACGTCGCCGGGTGAATGCCGTGGTCGATGGCTGCATTTTCCGCGGGCATGCCGAAAGAATCCCAGCCCATGGGATGCAGAACATTGTAGCCGTTCATCCTCTTGTAGCGCGCCACTACATCACCGATGGTGTAGTTTCGCACGTGGCCGATATGAATTTTACCGGAGGGATAAGGAAACATCTCCAGCAGGTAGTACTTCTTTTTGGAAGGATCTTCCGTGACCTTGAAAATACCCTTATTTTCCCAGATTGCCTGCCATTTCTTTTCCAGTTCCTGCGGCTTATACTTTTTCTCCATAAATCATCCAGCCTCCAACAGTAAGACTCAGAACAATATCCTCATGATTAAGAACTTCCGGAGATTTCGTTGATGGTTTGACTCGCTTCTTCTTTATATAATTTCAGGTATACGGCATCGAGAATCCCGTTTATGAAAGAACCGGAATTTTCGGAGCCGTACAATTTGCCCAGATCTATTGCTTCATTCAGTGTGACTTTGGGGGGTATATCCGGACAGTATAATAGCTCGTAAACGGCCATACGGAGGATGTTTCTATCAACCCTCGACATGCGTGCAAGCGACCAGTTTTCGGAGCAGCTGGTAATATGACCGTCTATCTGTTCCCTGTTGTCCCAGGTGCCTTCAATCAAAAGGGTAGAGAATTTTCTGGACTCCTCCGGAGCGTCAAAGTTATTCCAAAAAAGCTTGACGGCCTCTTTGGAATCGATATTTAAAACATCCAGCTCGTAAAGAACTTGTAAGGCAATCTCTCTTGCCTTTCTTCGTTGGTGCATTAATTCCTCTGGCTATACTACATCGGGCACTATTTATGATGGGTCTTCCAATATAGATACTAAATAAAATATTTATAAACCTTTGCACAATTGGTTTATGTCATTGCGGTCTTGCGAGGCAATCTCGTAAGTTACTAATGCAATGACTGAAGAAGAGCTCTGCTAATAATTAGTAAGGCTATAGTTTCCTGAAAAGGTCTACCATTTCAATGGCGGACATGGCGGCGTCCCATCCCTTGTTTCCCGCTTTGGCCCCCGCCCTTTCAATAGCCTGTTCGATGGTATCCGTGGTCAGTACACCGAAGGCAACAGGAATCTCAGTTTCCAGGCCGACGCTCGCTATCCCCTTCGTGACCTCGGCGCTGATATATTCAAAATGGGGCGTAGCCCCTCTGATTACCGCACCAAGACAGATCACCGCATCGAACTTCGCAGTCTTTGCCAGCCTCTTGGCCGTTGCAGGTAACTCAAACGCGCCCGGAACCTTGTAGACCTGGATGTCTTTTTCGTCCGCCCCCGCCCTTGTCAAGGCATCGACGGCGCCGTCAATAAGCCTCCCGCAGATAAAATCGTTGAAGCGACTTGCGACAATGCCGAACTTCATCCCCTTGGCGACCAGCTTTCCTTCTATGATCCTTGGCATATTCCCCTCTCCATGGTGAGACTTGAAAAATTTATACTTCCAACAAATGCCCCATCTTTTTCTTTTTTGTCTTAAGATACTTAATGTTGCTGTCAGTTGGCTTTATTTCAATGGGAACGCGGTCTGTAATGGTTAAACCGTACCCCTCAAGGCCGACAATTTTCTTGGGATTGTTGGTCATGAGTCTCATCTTTCTGACACCAAGATCGGCCAGGATCTGGGCACCGATGCCGTAATCACGCAAGTCTGCCTTGAAACCGAGCGAGATATTGGCCTCAACGGTATCTTTCCCACGCTCTTGCAATTCGTAAGCCTTGATTTTATTAACCAGGCCGATACCCCTGCCTTCCTGGTGCATATAAACGATTACGCCTTTTCCCGCCTCATCCACCATCTTCATGGCTTGATGGAGCTGGAAGCCGCAGTCGCACCTTTCTGATCCGAAAACGTCGCCGGTCAGGCATTCAGAATGAACCCTCACCAGTACTTCGTCTTCAGGCTCAATCTCTCCCTTGACCAACGCGACGTGCTTCATGTCATCGACGTCATTTTCATATACGATGAGTTTGAATTTGCCCCCGTGGCTTGTGGGGATCGTAGCCGTCGCTGCCCTTCTGATCAGGGATTCATGCTGCATTCTGAACTGGATCAGGTCAGCTATGGTCGCTATCTTCAGGCCATGCTCCTTTGCAAAGACCTCCAAGTCCGGCATCCGGGCCATTGTGCCGTCATCCTTCATGACCTCACATATCACACCCGCAGATTTCAATCCGGCCAACCGCGCCAGATCCACCGAACCTTCCGTCTGTCCGGTTCTTACCAGTACACCGCCCTTTTTAGCGCGTATAGGGAAGACATGTCCCGGGCTGACGATGTCATCGGATGATGCTCCGTCGGCAACGGCTGTCTGTATCGTTGTCGCCCTGTCGGCAGCAGAAATACCCGTGGTCACTCCGCGCTTGGCTTCTATGGATACTGTAAAGTTGGTGCCGAAACAAGAACGGTTATCCGATACCATGGGAGTCAAACTTAGTCTGTCCGCAATCTCTTCACTGAGTGACAGGCATACGAGTCCCCTCCCGTATTTTGCCATGAAATTAATTGCATCCGGCGTAACAAATTGTGCCGCCATGCAGAGATCACCTTCGTTTTCTCTGTCTTCATCGTCCACTAAAATAATCATTTTGCCACTTTTAATATCAACTATGGCTTCTTTTATTGTACTTACACTCATCTTGCACCTGCTGTTAATTAAATCCTAAATCCCCCTGCACTCCCCCTTTTCTAAAGGGGGGATGGGGGGATTTTTATTTTATGAATCCATGTTCCGCAAGGAATTTCATATCAATTCCCTTGCCTGTACCTGGGTTGAGAAATTTTTCCACATATTTTCCGATAATATCCGTTTCAATATTAACCGGATCACCCACCTTTTTAAATCCCAATGTCGTGTTCCGCGCCGTGTGAGGAATTATATTAACATAAAATCTGTTTTTTTCACAGCGATTTACAGTTAAACTTATCCCGTCAACTGCGACTGATCCCTTTTCCACGATGTACCGGCTTAATTCGGAATCGATTTCCACACCGAACTGAATTGAGCCGGCCTTGTTGATTTTTTCCTGAATCTTTCCCACTCCGTCCACATGGCCCAGAACCAGGTGTCCTCCTAAAAAGCTGTTCATCCGCAAGGATTTTTCCAGGTTTACCGCGTCTCCGGGTTTGAGTAATTTAAGGTTTGTCCTGGCCAGGGTCTCTGCCGATACGTCCGCGGAAAATTCCTTGCCCGTTTTATGAGTTACCGTAAGACAGGCGCCGTTTATGGAAATACTGTCACCAATATTGGTGTCATCTAAATTCATGGAGGTCTCGATTACAAGAAGGGCATCCTCCCCTTTCTTCGTTAACCGCTTCACGGCCCCCATACTTTCTATAATTCCTGTGAACATAACCGGTAGTTTTCCTGTTTGTGACGGCTACTTGGTGTCGTCCTTCTTTACACTGAGAAAATCCTTGAGTTCATCCAAAAAATCGCTTACGTCACGGAATTCTCTATATACCGATGCGAACCTCACGTAGGCGACTCCGTCCAGATTCTGGAGCTCCTTCATGACCTGTTCCCCGACGACGGACGCCGGGATTTCTTTATCGGGATACTCCTGACAGCGCTGTTCAATTCTCTCCACTATGCTTTCAATTACATCAGTACTAATGGGGCGCTTTTCACAGGCCTTCTTGATGCCGGAACGTATTTTCGTCCTGTCGAAGGGTTCCCTCCGGCCGTCTTTTTTGACTACCGTCGGGAGAACTTCTTCCACAAATTCATATGTCGTGAAACGTTTTCCGCAGGATACGCACTCCCGGCGTCTCCTGATGGCATCGCCGTCCTTGCTGATCCGGGAGTCTATTACCTTGTTCTCTGCATTACCACAAAAAGGACACTTCATAACTTGGACACCTTTACACCGGCTTCCTTTAAAATATCCTCTGCCAGTTTATCCCTGTAGATCGCCTTTATAACAACCATCTTGATGCCGGCGTTGATGATCATCTTGGCGCATATGACACAGGGTTGATTGGTACAGTAGAGGGTTGCATTGTTCACACTGACTCCGTGGAGTGCAGCCTGAATAATGGCATTCTGCTCCGCGTGAAGCCCCCGGCATAGTTCATGGCGTTCGCCGGAAGGGACCCCCAGTTGTTCGCGCAGGCATCCCACATCCAGGCAATGATTGAGGCCTGATGGGGCCCCATTATAGCCTGTAGCCAGCAATCTCCGGTCCTTCACCAAAACCGCGCCGACGCTTCGTCTCAGACAAGTGGAGCGCCTTGAGACAAGTTCGGCAATATCCATAAAATATACATCCCATGTCGGCCGCTGGTTTTTTTTGCCTACAGTTTTAGGTTTCGTTTGCACTGCCTTGGCTTTACCCATCAGTCCTTCAATATCCTTTCACGATTAAGGTCAAAACTTTCACAGTGCGCATCACTTTGCTTCCTCAATCCGCTTTTCGTTTAAACCCGTTTTTCAATTGCCTCGATTTTATCGATGCGCTTCTGATGACGGTCTCCCTCAAATTCTGTACTCAACCAAAGGCGCGTGATTGATTTCGCCGCTTCTTTCTCTGTCCGCCGGCCGGCCAGCACAAGGATGTTCGTATCGTTGTGCTGCCTGCTCATGCGGGCAGTCTCTTCATCGAGGCATACAACTGCCCTGACGTGCGGGAACTTGTTGGCGACAATAGCCATGCCCACACCGGAGCCGCATAGCAGAATACCCCGGTCAAACTCTCCGGAAGAGACCCTTTCGGCCACTCTTGCGCCAAAGTCGGGATAATCGACAGGCTGTCCGCTGTCAGTACCGACGTCGGTTATTTCATATCCCAGGTCCACAAGGTATTGCCTGATAGTTTGTTTTAGAGGAAATCCGGCGTGATCGCAACCTATAATTATTTTAGCCATGTAATTAGCGTTCGCTGAATTTTTTGAATATGAGTACAGCATTGACACCGCCAAATCCAAATGTATTGGACATGGCCGTTTGAATATCCTTTTTTTGCGCGGCATGGGGAATATAATTGAGATCACATTCAGGATCAGGGTTATCCAGATTGATAGTCGGCGGGATGATGCCTTCATAGATAGACATCACCGAAATAATAGCCTCCACACCGCCTGAGGCACCCAGGAGATGGCCGGTCATGGATTTTGTAGAACTCACGGAGAGTTTAGATGTGTGCCTGCCAAAGACCTTTTTAATGGCCTGGGTTTCACAAATATCATTGGACGGCGTCGCGGTGCCGTGGGCGTTGACATAGTCGATATCGCCGGGGCTCATCTGGGCGTCATGCAGAGCTGCTGCCATGCATCTCGCCGCTCCTTCATGGCCCGGCGGAGGCGCTGCCATGTGGTAGGCGTCGCTCGTCATCCCATATCCGACCACTTCCGCGTAGATCCTGGCACTTCTGTCAAGAGCTGATTTTAATTCTTCCAGGATCACAATCCCGCACCCTTCTCCCATGACGAAACCGTCCCGGTCACGGTCAAAGGGGCGGCTTGCTTTTTCAGGCAGGTCATTTTTGACGGACATCGCCCTCATTGCGTTAAACCCGCTTATGCCGAGGGGTGTAATAGCCGCGTCCACGCCGCCTGCGATCACAACATCGGCATAATTGCCGGATATAATCCTCATGGCATCCCCGATGGCGTTAGTTCCTGAAGAGCAGGCAGTGGCCGGACAATTTATCGGGCCCTTTGCTCCAAACCTGATCGACACGTTGCCGGCACCAAGATTTGCAAGAACAGCAGGGATGGCAAAGGGGGACACCTTCCCGGGGCCGCCATGGAGTATTTTTTCTTTTTCTCTTTCCAGGGTTGCAAGGCCGCCGATTGCCGACCCTATGATTACACCGGCTCTTTCAGCGTTTTTCTCGTTGATGCTCAATTCCGCGTCAGCCAGAGCCATCTCGGAGGCAGCCAGGGCGTAAATAATGAAGTCATCAAACTTGCGAACTTCTTTTTTGCTTATAAACTTGAGGGCGTCAAAATTCTTCAGTTCACCGGCGATTCTTGTTCTGTATCCGGTCGCGTCGAATTTAGTTATTTTCCCGATTCCTGATTTTCCCTTGCGGATTTCCCTCCATGTATCTTCGGCGGTATTGCCGAGAGGCGTAACCGCGCCGATCCCTGTTATAACGATTCTTCTTTTTGAAGGAGTCTGTTTTCCTCGCGTCATGTAAGATTAGGTTACCCCTTTGCTCCTGAGGAAATTGATCACATCTTGTATAGTACGGATTTTTTCCAGCTCCTCATCGGAGATCTGCAATCCGAAATTTTCTTCCATTTCCATGATCAGTTCGACTAAGTCGAGGGAATCGGCTCCCAGATCATCTATAAAGGATGCCTCCGGTACACATTCCTCTTTAGTAACATCCAGATGCTCCATTATAATTTCTATAACTCTGTCTTCGAGTTTCATTAACCTTCCCTCCTCAAGTGTATAAACAATTTATGATGAAGTACCCTGCATGAGAGCTTTGATAAACCCCCTTTTTCTTGAGGGGGTTGTGATATGGCGTTTATTGGTTACTGTCGAGTAATAGTTCCTAAGTGATTTTTTCAACAGGGACCACCTGCCGCCCCTTATATGTTCCGCAGTTGGGGCAGACGTGATGAGACAGCTTCGGTTCACCGCACTGCGGACATGCAGAAGCCAGTGAAGGCTTAAGAAAATCATGCGATCTCCTCTTATTTCGCCTTGTCTTTGAATGTCGTTTAACTGGATTTGGCATAATTATTTTCCTTTATAGAAGTTTATTTTTTATCTGAAATTTTAAGGTTTTTTAAAACAGCCAGGCGCTCATCGATAAATTCTGAGCGGCAGCCGCAGCTTGCCGTGTTGATATTAATCCCGCAATATGGACATAACCCCTTGCACGTATCCTTGCAAAGGACTTTGATCGGAATTTGCAGCACAATTTGCTCGAATATCAGACCATCCAGATCGATTACATCATCCTGATAAAACCCATATTCGAGGTCTTCGGAACTTAATTCCTCTTCCGTAAGTCTGTCTTTCGCCGGAACAAATGTGTATCTGAAAGAACTTTTTATCGGGGAATTAGTAACTTCCAAACACCGGGAGCAATTGGCTACAACTGTTGCTTCCAGGTTTCCTTCGATAAATACGGACTCACGCATTTTTTTTACAGAACAACGAACGTCAACCCCTTGTAGGGAAAAATCACTTTTTTCCCTTTCAGGCAAAAGTTCCCGAAACCAATCGCTATCTTTATGAAACTGAAGGTTCAGTCCCTCATCCGGGATGTTGCTGATAATGATCTTCAATTTGCGTCCTTAATTATATAAATTGTGATCCCGGTATGCGATGAGTCGACGTTTGTAAGGTGCGAAGTAGATTACAAATTGGCCTTATTGTCAAGCATAATTTTATGGTTTGAAATCCGGCTTGACAAACGAATGATGAGCGCCATATAAGGGAGTTCATCAAAACAATGGACTTGGTTGATAAAATGACGCAGCAAGAAATAGTCAGAACACGTTTTGCCCCGTCTCCCACAGGATTTTTACATATTGGAGGTGCGAGAACCGCACTTTTTGCGTGGCTTTATGCCCGGCACTACAGTGGCAAATTCGTTCTCAGGATAGAGGATACCGATCAGCTTCGCTCGACGGAGGAATCAACTAGGGCGATCCTCGATGCCCTCACGTGGCTTGGGCTTGACTGGGATGAGGGACCGTTTTTTCAGGCACAGCGTGTGGATATGCACAGGCAAATGGTAGAAAAGCTCCTGGATGAAGGGAAGGCCTATTACTGCGTATGCACACCCGATGAGCTGGAAGAGAAGAGGAAGAGGGCTCTCGCGGAGGGCAGAAAACCGAAATATGACGGTACGTGCCGGGATAAAAATCTTCCCAAGTCGGCGAATTCCGTGGTTAGGTTCCGATGCCCGCATACAGGCGTAACGGTGGTGGATGACCTGGTTAAAGGGATGATCACCTTTAGCAACGAGGAACTGGATGATCTGGTCATAGAAAGAAGCGACGGCTATCCGACGTACAACTTTGCTGTTGTCGTAGACGATGCCCAGATGGAAATAACACATGTGATCAGAGGGGATGACCATGTCAACAATACGCCGCGGCAGATCCTTCTTTATGAGGCGTTGGGATATAAAATTCCCCAGTTCGGCCATGTCTCCATGATCATGGGGTCGGATAAGACGCGGCTCAGCAAACGCCATGGTGCGACATCCGTTATGGCTTACAAGGAAATGGGGTATCTGCCTGAGGCCCTGGTCAATTACCTGGTCAGGCTCGGCTGGTCATACGGGGACCAGGAGATATTTTCTTTGGATGAGCTCATCCGTTTGTTTTCCCTTGATTCGGTTGGTAAGTCCGCCGCCATATTCAATCCGGAAAAACTCCTCTGGCTGAATCAGTACTATATTAAGGAGTGCCCGCCAGAGAGGCTTGTCCAGGAGATGATACCCTTCTGGAAGCGACTGGGAGTTGATACCACCGATCAGGTCCTTCTCGGGAATGTGGTTAATGACCTTAAATCAAGGGCAAAGACCCTTGTTGAACTTTCCGAATCAAGCCTGTTTTACTTTACGGCCGATGTTGCCTATGAAAGCGAGGCAGCGAACACATTTCTGAAGACGGAAATGGCTGATCATCTCAAGGCTGTAGCTGAAGGAATTCCCTCTTTACACGATTATTCGAAAAAGGGGATGGAGGCGTTTCTGCGAACCCTGGCGGAAAAGAGAGGCATCAAACTCAAAGTGATAGCCCAGCCGCTCCGGGTTGCTATTACAGGAAAGACTGTCAGTCCTGGCATTGACGAGGTTATGATCACTCTCGGCAAGGAGAGGGTGATTAAAAGAATCAATAAAGCCATCGAGTATATCAAGCACAGAGGCTAATCTACATCCTGAGACCCCCTTCGATAAAGGGGGATGTAGGGGGATTTTTTTTCGTCACTCCCGCGCAGGCGGGAATTCAGGCCTGTCCCCCGCTGGCGGGGGTTGGGGGTGGCTGGCAATCCAGTCATCTTAACCATCATTTCTTAAGAGAGATCTTCACCTTTTTCAGTCACTCCCGCCCTCCTTTTGTCATTCCCGCAAAAGTCGGAATCCAGAAGGTCTTTTGTCTTTTGCCCATGTCACTCTGAGCTATGTCACAGTGAGCCTGTCGAACTGCGAACGGAGAGTTGAACCTGTCCCGTACTTGATACGGGGGAATCCAGGCCTATCCCCCGCTGGCGGGAGTTGGGGGATTTAGAACTTCCTAAATTTTCCTGAATACTGGTTGTCCCCCGCTGGCGGGGGTTGGGGGTGGCTGGCAATCCAGTCATCTTAACCCTCATTTCTCAAGAGAGATTTTCACCTTGACTTTTCACAACCGATTGTTTAAAAAACCACCTCCCCAATCGTTTATTCCCAAATCATGGTCCCATCGTCTAGTGGTTAGGACGCTGGCCTCTCACGCCGGAAACTCGGGTTCAAGTCCCGGTGGGACCACCATAAAATTCACACGAATTTGATGCTTTTCCTTCGCGTTGTTCATTTTTCCAGAAGATGGAATAGCGGCCGTGCGGCAGGACCGCCCGAGTAGCTATCACCGGGGAAGACTTTATGAGACATCTTCACACGCCTGCCAATTAATTCCATTCCCACTTTATCTGGCGGTAAATCAGCCAGGTTGCCTGCAATCCACGGGCCTTCGTCAAGCTCAACAAGAACGACGATGTATGGCGCCTCCCCTTCTCGACCCAAAGGCGCAACAAAAGTCTGTGTGAATGTTTTTATTTTGCCTGTTCCTTTCAATTGGACAATCTCCAGGTCGATCCCTCCACATTCCTGGCAGGTCATTTTGGGCGGGCATGTATAAACTTTACATTCCTTGCACTTAATGCCAAGGAGATTATTTTTTTTCAGAGCTTCGTTGTATGTTTTGAAATCCAGTTTGTATTCCATTGCACCCCTCCGCTAACCATCAATCTATCTTCAAAACAAGATTTATTATGATCCCATCACCACCAAGGGTGTCCACTAAACCTACTTTAGCGCCTTCAACCTGACGCCCGAGATCAACAAGATCTCCCCTTAACTGATGCACGATCTCAGAAACCTGCGAGGCGCCCGTAGCGCCAATAGGATGTCCTTTCGCTTTCAAGCCTCCTGAGATATTAATCGGTATTTTTCCATTGATCTTGGTTTCACCTTTTTCCCAGAGTTCTCCACCCTTGCCGAAATCTGCAAAGCCGAGGCTTTCCACGGCTATAATGCTGGCGATGCTGAAACAGTCGTGAAGCTCACATACATCTATGTCCCCGGGACCCACACCAGCCATGTTGTATGCCTGCTTAACGGAAATCTCACGGGCTCTCAGTCTCGGAAGATACTTATATTGGGAGCTGATTTTCCCTGATGATGACTGTCCCACGCCGGCGATATAAACAGGTTTGTCGGTAACCTTTCTCGCTATGTCGTCCGATGTAATGATGATCGCTGCGGCGCCGTCTGAAAAAGGGCAGCAATCAAGAAGTTGTAAGGGAGACGTAACCATGCAGCCATTAAGCACTTGATCCACTGTTATTTCCTTCTGGAATTGGGCCTTGGGATTTTTCGTGCCGTAGTAGTGAGATTGAACTGAAACTTGCGCCATCTGTTCTTTGAGTTTCTGCAAAGGAATATTATAGTGATGCGCGTAGAGGTGTGCCAGCATCGCAAAAACACCAGGGAAGGTAAAGCCTGCGGGATATTCATAATGGCTGTCGCCAAACATGGCGAATGTCCTGGTAGCCAGGGCTGTTCCCATGGCGGTGGCCTTCTCAGTACCACCCGCCAGAACAATGTCATAAAAGCCGGATGCGACCCACATGAAGGCATCCCTGATTGCCATAGTCGCCGACGCACACGCCCCTTCAAATCTTGTCGCAGGGATATTGAAGCAGCCGATGTCATCGGCCAGGAAGGATTGCACCATTCCCTGCCCTTCGGAGAAATCTCCCAGTACATTACCGATGAAAGCGGCCTGTATATCTTTCGGCTTCAGTTTGGCATCCATGATGGCTTCCATAGACGCTTCCGCAAGCATCTCTACCGATGTCTTTGGGCAGTTAAACATAAATTTCGTATGACCGGTGCCGATCACAGCAACTTTCCTCATTTTCATTCCTCCATATCTATTTTGCCGCCATCCGGAGCGCCGCATCAAGTCTGATGATCTCTCCGTTCAGCATCGGGTTTTCGATGATCTGCTGCACCAGTTGCGCGAATTCCTGCGGGCGTCCCAAGCGTTGGGGGAAGGGGGGCATCTTGGCAAGGGTCTCGCGAGCAGCTTCCGGCAGGCCCTCCATCATCGGTGTGTTAAAAAGACCCGGGGCGATTGTCATCACCCTGATTCCATAGTCGGCAAACTCCCTGGCCAAAGGCAGCGTCATACCAACAACGCCTGCTTTAGAAGCACTGTAGGCGGGCTGGCCGATCTGCCCATCAAAGGCCGCGGCAGAGGCCGTGTTGATAATCACTCCCCGCTCTCCTTCCGCATTCGGTGCGTTCTTTACCATGTGTTCAACGGCAAGCCTGATGACGTTGAAAGTGCCAGCCAGGTTTATTTGAACGACTCGGTTGAAATTTGCCAGAGGCATCGGCCCCTTTTTTGTGAGGGCCTTTCCCGGATCCGCCACGCCTGCGCAATTAATCACAACGTTGATTCCTTCCATTGACTCCACCACCTTCAAGATCGCTGCATGTACACTTTCGCCGCTTGTGACATCGGCTTTGGCAAAAATTACCTTCGGGCCAAGTGCGGACGCCAGTTGTTCTCCTCTTTCCACAGCAAAGTCCAGGATCGCTATGTTTGCGCCCTCCAATGCCAGCCCGCGGACGCAGGCCTCTCCGAGTCCCGATGCGCCGCCTGCCACAATTACTTTGCACTCACCAACTTTCATTATTCCATCCTTTCAACCTTTGCTCTGCATATAGAAATTTTTCTTAAGGGCAGACCGGAGTTCACCCCTGAGATCGGGGTGGGCGATATTGATCAGGGCCTCGGCGCGCTGTCTCCTTGATTTATACCGCAGGTCGGCAATACCGTATTCAGTCACTACGTAATGCGCATATGTTCTCGGAACTGTTATAGGAGATCCGGGGGGCATGTCCGGAACAATAGATGTGATCAGGGAACCGTCCTTTGTTTTTCTGGAGGAATAAAGCAGCGTGATCGCCTTGCCTCCTTTAGAGTGAAATGCGCCAAACTGAAAATCCAGTTGTCCTCCGGAGCCGCTCACCATTCTGTGACCTACGCCTTCAGAGTTGATTTGACCGCTAAAATCGACCATCAGGGCCATATTCATGGCTATCATGTTTGGGAATTGGGCCACAAATGACGGATTGTTTGTATAGCCTACAGGATACATGAGACATGTTGGATTTTCATGTATATAATCGTACATGCTCTGGTCCCCCAGGCAGAAAGTTGCGACAGTGATTCCTTTATGGAAAGGCTTTCTGTCATTAGTTACAATTCCTTTTTCAATAAGCTGCGGAAGCCCGATGGGATACATCTCTGTGTGCACTCCCAGGTCATGTTTTCCCTCAAGTCCGGCGACGACCGCTTCTGGTATCTGTCCTATTCCCATCTGTATCGTGTCTCCGTCATTTATCAGTTCGAGCACATACTCTCCGATCTTCTTTTCACGATCTCCGGGTGTAGCCCTGCCCAGCTTGGGTACCGGTTTGGAGTTTTCGAAAAACAAATCAAACTCAGAAACATGCAGCCAATTTTCACCATAAACAGTCGGTTGTTGATCATTAACCTCGCCTATTGTGAGGCGTTGCTTTCCTGATGACCTTCCCATTCTTATTGCTCTCATGGAATAGAAGTTCGTCAGACCGAGATTGACATAGCCCTGCTTGTTGGGCGGTGTAACCTGGCAGACATAAACGTCCGACCATGTCCCGTAGCGCTCGCCCAGATCATGGCTCTGTTCCGGATAGAAATCGCAAAAACGAGACTCTATGATCTTTCGTGAAAGGGGCATACCGAAACTTGGATGTAAGTTGATATGGCTGTCAAGCTTTAACATGAATTCCAGATCGTAAAGTTTGGAAGGGCGGACCGGTACCGTGTCAGAAATTGTCACATTTTCCAACTCCTGCCATCGGCCAAGGACGGCATCGAAGAAATCCGGGGAACAGGCACCCGCTGCGAGACCTATGCCTATGAAGTCTCCCGACTTTATCTGTTTTGCTACCTCGTCCAGTGAAAACAGCTTCTTTTCATATTCTTCTTTCCATGACATAGTCCCATCCTTTAAAAAAAGTTTTTAGAATGTTTCTTTCAAGATTTGTGAAAGTGGACACCGTAATTAAACTCTCCGTTGTCGATGACAATCTGCCCGGTCTTAGAATTTATTGTCCTCCACAGGGCATTACTATCCGTAGTCTTCCAGATGTGGGTTTCAATCGGGTCGCCGGGATAGAGTGGCCGCGTAAAACGGCAGTTCAGCCGCCTGACCATTTCCGGCCTTCCGGGACAGATGCTTGCCATGATGGCGCGACAGGCATAACCGAGCGTGCACAACCCGTGCATGATGGGCCTGTCAAAACCTGCTCTTCTGGCGAACTCAGGATCAACATGGAGTGCAAAGACATCACCGGAAAGGCGGTAAAGAAGGGGCTGGTCAGGAGAGGGGTGCGCCTCCACAACTACATCCGCTTTTTTTTCTGGAATCGACACTGACCGCAAAGGGGCATCCTTGCCGCCAAAACCTCCATCGAAACGGCTGAATATGCTGAAAATAGCGGTGAAGAGCATCTCGCCATTTGAATGATAGGTATCACTTTCGCCGATTATGATAGCGCCCTTTTCTTTTTTATCATAAATATGGGTGATCCTGCCTTCGGTGGTCATAGTCCCCGATGTGGGTATGGGGCGGTGGAATATCAGTTCCTGTCCGCCATGTAGGACGCCCGACATATTCACATTGGCCAGCCGGGAAGCCTCAAAAAAAAATTGCACAATCGACGCAATCGAAAAAGTCGGTATCACTTTCAAATCTTTTTCATAGACATAGCTTAGTTCATCAAATCCTGATCCAATGCCTAGAGCGTAAAGAATCACGTCCCGCAGGGTATAGGTCATGCTTATCGGCCCTATTTTTTTGCCAATTGCATCGAGATTTAAAGCCATTTGTCTTTCATCTCCCCTTACCCTTCAGTTTTAATAGGTCAGTATTGATCATCTCTTGTTACTGCTTCCAGAGCCGCATTGAGCCTTGCCATGGTACCTTCAGAAAAATCCCTCTCTTAAGTTTCTCCAGAAGCCCAATGGTCAGGTTATTGGGCTTATTATTGCTTTTTTAGCCATAAATTAAGATTCCCAGAGGGATTGCAAAGAATAAGGAAATTGTCGTTGCGACCACATGGGCCCAGAAATAGTGTTTGTAGGCATTGGCATGGAAAAGACCCGCAATGGCAAGAGACGTGATGACGAATCCATTGTGAGGCATGGCGTCAAAGGCGCCGGAGGACATGGAGGCGATCCTGTGAACCAACTCGGGGTTGAGTCCGAGGGCAAGGTATTTAGGCGCAAGTGTTTCCAGGATGATGCCGAGACCCCCGGAAGCGGAACCGGTGATCGCTGCCATAATGTTCGTTGCGACGGACAGAGATATGATCGGGTGCATCGGCAGCGTAAGGAGCCAGTCCGACACCACTTTAAACCCTGTAGTTGCAGAAACAGCCATGCCGTAGCCGACATCTGCACAAGTGTTAACGATGGGGATGACCGTGTTTACTGCGCCTTTGTTCAATGTATCAATGATGTTCGCGTAATATTTCCAGAAGAGGATCATGGCCGCTACGACCCCTCCCGTAAGAGCGAGCACGACATCTTTCTTGATATAAGGCAGGTCAACGTTCAGCAGGACGAGAACGACGACGAGAGGGATGAGGCTCAGCCATACGTTCGGCATGGGTCCTGACGAAGCGATTCCGGCCCCCAGGAGACCCGGCGCCGGCTCTTCGTATACTTCGCCTTTTTCCTTCGCCTTCTTGATAATGTAACGGAAATAAAAAACATTGAACAGGGTGACAATAAGCGCTCCCGTAAGGCCGAGGATCGGCGCCGCAGCGGCTGTCGTGGCCATATATTTCGTGGGCATGATGTTCTGGATTTGAGGAGAGCCCGGCAGCATGGTCATTGTGATTGTTACCGCCCCGTAAATGAATGAGGCCAGGAAGAGATGCCAGGGAAGATTCAATTGTTTAAACAGAGGCCGGGCAATCGGAATGACTGCGAAGATGACGACGAAAACACTCACACCGCCATAGGTCAGGGCCAGCGAGACTATGGAGATCGCGAACATCATCCTGATCGGTTTCTCAGTCCCTATTAGCCTCAAAATGCCGTCGGCTATGGATCTTGCAGCCTGACCGTCTTCCATAAACTTTCCAAACAGGGAGCCGGCAAGAAAGATCAGGTAAAATTTCCCCGCATAATTGATGAAACCCTTCATGTAGGGTCCTGTTAGCGCCTGTACGATATTCATATTCGAGAATAGGCATAACAGGACAACGGCAAGGGGGGCTATGATGATGATGTGCCAACCCCTCAGCGCCAGGACAATAATGAACGCCAACGATAAAATAATTCCAATAACACTCCAGTCCATAAAAATTTCCTCCTTATGCTAAGAAATTCGTGAAAATAAAAATCCACGAAGATGGATTTTAAATACCAAATCTGTTCCGTCTTTCCGAAATTCTTCCGCGCCGATCCTTTGACTAGTATTTAGAATGAATTCAATGATCTTCCGCGTATTCAAATTCACTGCCATCGATTAGGTACGTATTGCTTATTTCTTGTTGCTCCTTCTCCAGAGACCCATTTTTTCGGCTTCCTTTATTAGATCATTGCGGAAATCAGGATGGGCTAGGGAAATGATCGCCTCTGCGCGCTGCCATGTTGATTTTCCCTTCATGTGGACGATGCCATGTTCTGTAACAAGGTAAGACACAATGGTACGTGGTGTCGTAACTATCGTGCCGGGTTTGAGCATCGGTACGACGCGCGATGTGGGCACACCTTTCTTGGTGTACATTGAGCCAAAGCAGATAAAAGACTTCCCGCCCTTTGAATGGTAAGCGCCGAGGGCGAAATCCACCTGGCCGCCCGTCCCGGCAAGCTGCTTCGGTCCTGATGACTCGGAGCTCACTTGGCCAAAAAGATCGACTTCTATGCAATTATTGATGGAAATGACCCGGTCATTCTGGCGAACAATACAGGGATCATTGGTGTAGCTCACCGGATAAATGGCGCACATGGGATTGTTGTGCAGAAAATCATACGTCCTCTTTACGCCAAGAGAAAATGTATAGACGATTTTGTGCTGGTCGATGTTCTTCATGGCTCCCGTTACTTTGCCGGCCTCAATCATTCCGAGCATGCAGTCACAGAACATCTCGCTATGTATGCCGAGGTCTTGTAATCCTGATTCTGCAAGCATCCACCCGACGGCGATGGGCATGCCCCCTTGGCCTATCTGAAGGCAGGCGCCGTCCTCCATTTCGTTAACGATCAAGGCGGCTATCTTCTTATCGAGCTCCGTAGGATCGGGAAACGGAAACTCTGGGAACGGCCAGTCAGCTTCGACTATATAGTCTACCTCGGAGATATGCACGGACTCTTCCCGGCCTCCGAGGCAGCGCGGGATATTCGGATTCACTTCCAGGATGATCTTCTTCGCTTTGTCACAAATGGCGCGAGAAAAGGAGCAGGAAGGTCCGAAATTAAAATATCCGTGTTCATCCATGGTCGTTGTAGCGATCATAGCGACATCCAAGTCCATATAGTTCCGGTACCAGCTGGGAACCTCGTGATATAGAATTGGTGTGTACCAACAATTGCCGAGTTCCTGGGACTTACGGTCAACACCCATGTAATGCAGACTCGTGTACCTGAAGTGCTCGGCCGTCGGATCAACCTTGACTACTTCGGGCATGGCCCCCACACGGGTGGTCGAACGGATCTTGACATCCCTGAGTTCGTCCTTCCGCGCCGCCAGAGCCTTATCGAGAAGTACGTTCTGCGTTGCAAACTGACCATACTCCACCCAGTCCCCTGACTTGACAACTCTGACTGCCTCTTCTGGAGTAGCCACCCTCTTTCTATACTCTTCTGCAAGACCCATATGTGTACCTCCTTATTATGTTCCCAAGGTCTACTGGTTACAAGTGAGGACACTTCGCCCAGGAACACGATAGCATCCCTCAAAAAAAGTGTAGATTTCCAGTCCATTTATTTCCGCAATTAACATGCCAGGAGAAAGCATTCAAAGTTATGGATGTAATAGAAGCTCCCTAAAAATTTAACATGTTAAACCGGTTGATATTGCGTAGTTTCTAGGAGATTCACTTTTGAGTACACATCTGTTGCCAGGTAGAGTCGAACAAGATAGTTTGCACTTTAAGAGCGGAGACGGCTTATAAAAGATGGGGATTGGGGATCCTGCGTGTCCTGTTTTATAGACACTTTGAGGCCATGTATTGGTGACTTACATAGTTGATTGCTATTTCCATAATAATATTTGAAGCACGCAAGCTGAGCAAACAGACAGTCTCATACATAAAATGACAGCAGAAAAATTATTTTGCAAAAAATTTGATGCTTTCAGAAGGAGGGCTGAAAATTGCCCCAATGTGATATTGAGTGTCTACTAATTGAGACATGTCTTAATTAGTAGACAAGAGAAGGTGCTTTTTTATATGTTCAGATATTGATGGTTTGGGCGGGGTTTCTTTTTATATTTAACTTCTCGATCTTTTTATAGAAGGTGCTTCTATGAATACCGAGCTCTTTGGCAGTCAATCTGTAGTTATTGTTAGTCCTGGTAAGGGCGTCGATGATTATATCCCGCTCAATCTCTGCGATGATCCTATCAAGCGTTTTCTTTCTCCGAGAGGAAACTTGGACCTTTGCATTGGTCATAATGTGAACAGGCAGATGGGAGGGCAATATTATGTTACCTTCCACAAGACAATAAGCCCGTTCTATTACATTACGCAATTCTCGGACATTTCCCGGCCACGGGTAACGAATAAAGGCGGCGTAAACTTCCGGTGAGATTATAATTCGGTTTCCTTGCTCCCGGTTTAGTCTTTCGAGAAAGCTGTCGGCAATAAGACGGATATCGTCCGTTCTTTCTTTCAAGGTGGGAATCTTTAATTGTATCACATTTAAACGATAATAAAGGTCGTCACGGAGTTTCTTTCTTCCAAAGCTTTCCAGGTTCTGATTAGTCGCCGCGATCACACGCACATCGACCGAGATGGTCTTGTTCCCACCCACCTTTTCAAATTCTTTCTCCTGCAAGACGCGCAAAAGCTTGGCCTGCATGTTGAGGGGCATATCTCCAATCTCGTCGAGAAAGATTGTTCCTCTGTGGGCTAATTCGAATTTCCCCTTTTTCCCGCCCTTCCTTGCCCCCGTGAATGCGCCTTCCTCGTAACCGAATAGTTCCGATTCCAGCAATTCAGAAGGAATAGCTCCGCAATTGACCCGAATTAAAGGCTTGTCCTTCCGTGCGCTCGCATAATGAATAGCATTCGCAAATACTTCTTTACCTGTTCCGGTGTCACCGAAAATGAGCACTGCAAAATCATTTTTCGCTGCTTTTTCGGCTATCTTTTTCACTTCTATGAAGAGTTTATTCTGACCGACAATATTATTAAAAGTGTACCTATTTCCGGCGACTTTTTCGAGTTCGCTTTTGTAATAGTTAAGTTCGGAATCCATATTCCGGAGTTTTTCAGCCAGCTCCATGGTTTCCTTGCGAAAATATATCTGCCCAACTGCGCCTATAACCTCGTTCCCGTCTTTTACAGCGGCCCTTGAAACAGCAACATACTTTTCATTACCAGGTGTTTGACCTTCGGCAAGCCGGTGAAGTACATTTACCTCCTGCTCTCCTGTGATCATTATCTCCGGCAGTCTCGAGTTCTTGATGACATCCATGACATACTTCCCTACGATATCTTTCTTCCTGCAGCCGAGAAAGGCGCAATAAGCCCTGTTGATATCAACGATATATCCTTTGGAGTTTACGATGAGGAAGCCATCTGCAGAAATGTCCAGAATCTTCTCGTAGAGTAGAGATTTTCTTTTTAATTCCTTAATAAAAGATGATTTTTTATCACTTCTACTTTCCAAGTAGCAGATCTCCTTTAAGGATTAAATTATCATGATTAAATAAATTTATCAATCAAGTCATTATTTTTGATTATTTTGTGTGATAGTTGACTACCATCTTTGTAATATTTAATGCAATAGTACATAGTATTTTTATTGCTTAATGTGGAAACAAATTTCTTTTGAGAAAAACTTTCGGATTTTAGCAGGCAAATGATAAAACATGCAAAACAGGAGATTAAAAAAAAATTGTTGTACATAGAGTGATTCAAAATAATAGGCTCTAGGGTGGACACAAGAGTGGACACAAAACGTGATGTATTCCTATGACTCTAATGCCTCTAATGTACGGTATGCCTACAGTTGATATCGTTCCTAGATACTTAAAATACCACAAATTCTACATGGATCTATCACGACCAAAGCGACATATAATCAACATTTTATATCGTTTCACTGCTATATTAAATACAATAAATTGACTGGATTTTGGTAAAAATAATTGGGGTAGTGCAGCTTTCCTCTCACGCCAGAAACTCGGGTTCAAGTCCCGGTGGGACCAGAATAAAATCAATATGTTACGATGTAACCGAGACCATTTTCCAACCCTATTTCCAACCCAGAATTTAATACCATCTTCGAAATTCCAGTCACCCTTCACCTAACAGAAGAATAGTAATTGGTCGCCGTCCCTTCCATCAGTCCCGTACGTTGGTGAAAGCCTCGACTAATATTACTGCACTGTTTGCGGAGGGTACTGCTTCGAACTTACTGAATGTTTATTGAATTCAAGATGTTGGGGAAAAACGTTTATGTAGCACCTTTCACTCGGTAATTCGTAAACACTATCAAGAAAATTCGAATTACGCTGCAACTTGACTACACCTTGTGTTCTTATGGATCAATGAATTATAAACTACCGGCTGGGAAGCCGGGGTAAAATGGGAAGAGAGAATCTGTGCTTCACCTGATGCTTGAGAGCATGATAAGTAGATTAGATCCTCTTCCCACTGCTT
>DATKLL010000051.1:0-30702 GCA_035542475.1 Syntrophales bacterium | reverse complement strand
CGTGGCGTTTCATCTTCCCACCCAGGCGGGCTATGACAGCGATCATCCGCTATCCATGGGTGAGGTAGGAAAGGTCGGAGCGGCCATCGATCACATCGGTGATATGCGTATCCTGTTTGACCAGATTCCTCTGGACAAGGTAACAACGTCTATGACCGTTAATGCCGCAGCCACTGTGTTGCTTGCCATGTATCTGTCCGTTGCCCAGGAACAGGGAGCGTCCTGGGACAAAGTGGGCGGGACAATCCAGAACGACGTGTTGAAGGAAATCATCTGCCGCGGTCAGTATATCTACCCACCCAAGCCGACCATGCGCCTCACCGTTGACCTGATTGAGTTCTGCCAGAAAAATGTTCCTACTTGGAACACCATCAGCATCAGCGGTTACCACATCCGCGAATCGGGCTCCACTGCTGCTCAGGAAATAGCCTTCACTATCGCCGATGGTATCGCATACGCTGAAGCCTGCGCAGCACGAGGAATACCCGTAGATTCCTTTGCACCGAGGCTTTCCTTCTTCTTCAACGCATTCACAGACGTTCTGGAAGAAGTAGCAAAATTCAGGGCAGCGAGACGCGTCTGGGCAAAAATTATGAAGGAGAGATTTAAGGCTAAGGATCCCCGATCAATGATGCTCCGATACCATGTACAGACCGGTGGAGTCACCCTGACAGCGCAGCAGCCGCTGAACAACATCGTCAGAGTTGCCCTGCAGACACTCGCCACCGCGTTGGGCGGAAATCAGTCCCTCCATACGAATTCGTATGATGAAGCCCTGTGTCTCCCCACCCAGGGTGCGGTGACAGTTGCCCTCAGAACCCAGCAGATAGTCGCTGAAGAAAGCGGCGCCTGCGTGACCGTCGATCCTCTGGCCGGGTCTTACTATGTAGAGTACCTGACCGACAAGATCGAGGCGGAAGTCGAAGATTACATCAAGAAGATTGACGCCATGGGCGGAACCCTGGCAGCAATCGAACAGGGATACATTCAGAAGGAAATTCAGAACAGCGCTTACCTGTTCCAGAAGTCGATTGACTCCGGTGAACGGGCATACGTAGGGGTCAACAAATACACCATGGAAGAACCCCCTGTAACTGACCTCCTCAGAGTGGATATGAAGGTTGGCGAAGAAAAAGCAGCGGAACTGAAGCAATGGAGAGCCAAGCGAGATAACGCCGCCTGGAAGAAGGCCCTGGATAAACTGAAAGAAGTATCCAAGACAGATACGAATGTAATGCCGACCGTTATCGAGGCGGTAAAGGCCGGGGCTACCGTAGGTGAAGTGTGTGACGTGTGGCGCGATGTATTCGGGCAGTATCGACCCAAGGAATTTATTTCATGATGTGTGGAGGTGACTTACAATGGCAGAAAAGAAGATAAAGATTATCGTTGCAAAACCCGGGTTGGACGGTCATGATCGTGGGGCCAAACTCCTGTCCCGTATCTTTGCTGAGGCCGGTATGGAAGTCGTCTACACCGGATTAAGGCAGACACCCGAAATGATCGTTGAAGCGGCGCTTCAGGAAGACGCTGATGTCGTTGGTCTGAGCAGCCTTTCTGGTGTCCATAACTACTTCTTTCCGAAGGTAGTCGATCTGCTGAAGGCAAAGAAGCTTAGTAATATTTTGGTAGTCGGGGGCGGAATCATCCCCCTGGAAGACATCCCCGAATTGAAGAAGGCGGGAGTCGCCGAAATCTTCGGACCTGGAACATCGACGGAAGTTATTGTTGATTTTATTAAATCAAACGTCAAGGCCAAGTAATAAGACACACGGTTTTGTGTGCCGTTGAATTCTTGAGATAAGCGGGGGAGGTTGTAACTTGCCTCCCCTGCCTTTCAATGATATTAACAGGTGACTGTCTTAGTTCTGCTTGTTATATAAAAAGTGAAACATGACAATCAATTATGCAGATGACATCCTTCGGGGCATACCGCTGGCCGTGGCGCGTGTGATCACCTGGCTTGAGAATGAGGATGACCGTGCCCGCCCCACCATGGAGGAAATTTACCCTCACACCGGAAATGCCTATATTGTTGGTATTACGGGATCTCCGGGTACCGGGAAAAGTACCCTCACGGACGGCGTCACCTGGCAAATGCGTCAGAAAAATCTTACCGTAGGGATCATAGCCGTCGATCCGTCAAGTCCTTTCACAGGTGGAGCCCTGCTGGGTGACCGCATTCGCATGACGCGCCATAGTGAGGATTCGGGTGTTTTCATGCGCAGTATGGCTACGCGCGGTGCCCTGGGTGGTCTCGCTCAGTTTACGCAGGGGGCAACGAAGGTACTGGATGCTGCGGGCAAGGATGTCGTCATTATTGAAACTGTCGGTGTGGGGCAGGACGAAGTTGACATAATGCGTGTAGCCGATACCACATGTGTTGTGCTGGTTCCGGGCCTGGGCGATGTGATCCAAAGCATGAAAGCAGGAATAATGGAAATCGCGGACATCTACGTAGTCAACAAATCAGACCAGCCCGGGAGCGACCAGCTCTACTCTGAGGTAATGTACCGGGTAGATCAGGATGTACATATGAAAGGCCGGAAGTGGGTGCCGCCGGTAATCAAGACAGTAGCCGTGGAAGGTAAGGGGGAGGATGAGCTCCTGGATGCCATATTGAGTCATCATAAGTACCTGGTAAATTCCGGTGAGCTTTTGGTGAAACGGCGCGAGCGCACACGCCAGGAAACCCTGCAAATGATTCATCATGAACTGTTCTGCCAGATTCAGGCTCGTCTTTGTGAGGATAACCAAATAGAAAAGATGGTAGAAGCCATTATGGACCGCAAGTTGAATCCATACAATGTTGTGGAACAAGTAGTCAGCAAGTGGCTCCCCTCATTGAAAAAGGCATAGATACCTCCTTCCTTCTTATCTTATAACGTCAGTCATTATCATAAGTGATAATCTATTTCTCATCTTTCTATAAATATTTCTGATAGTCACATATAAAAATTTGTTTCTTTAATAAATTTATGTTATATAAAACTTATTAATGTTAGATCATCAAGATATCGAGAGATCATCAAATGAGAAAAGATAGTCTTATTTGCTTTCGCCTGAG
This sequence comes from Syntrophales bacterium, assembly GCA_035542475.1. Classification (GTDB taxonomy): domain Bacteria; phylum Desulfobacterota; class Syntrophia; order Syntrophales; family UBA2185; genus DATKLL01. Next base: position 27,635 of record DATKLL010000051.1, on the reverse strand, counting down.
TAAAAATTTGCATGAATCTCTTGTAAAGGTAGCTCAGGATGAAAGGCGGTCTTTATCATCGACGATCGAAATCATACTCACCAATTATGTAAAAGAAAAAAAGGTATTTAAAGGTAGCAGAAGAGAGAAGCGCCAGTATCCGAGAAAAGCCATTTCTGTCCCGGCTTTTATTAACCGACACAATTCAGTAGACGCAAAATTGCATGCAGGATCGATAACGGATATATCCCTTAATGGTGTTTGCGTTTCAGTTCCCCGTGATGTTCATAGCGAAATGCCGGTCGATCAGGATAAATCCAACTTTGAGATTATTTTCACTTTACCAAATGAGAAGAGACCGATACACTTGATGTGTGAATCACGTAGAATAGCAGACTCCAAAGAATTTATCCATGTAGGAGCGTCATTTGTTGATGCCGATTTTCATAGCTATAGAGCACTTCAAACCTACCTAATGTGACAGGCTTATCTTAAGCCATGTCTTTGACAAATCAAGATCACAGTACTTCAATACATCCTAACAATTCATTTGTAATGTTCAAGGTTATGCATGCCTTTTAAACTAACCTTTATCGGGGAGAGATCATGAAGCGAAAAAAATCAATAAACATGGCTGAAAATATAGTGGACATGAAGGGAATCATGGACCAGAAAAAGATTAATGATCTGTGCGGACTGGATTATGATGATTTTAAACTTGCCATGGCCCGACTGCTTTTAACTATGGTTAAAGCCATGGGGGAAAATAACAAGAAAATAGATGCATCCTTTAAAAGGTTGGTAAAGCATCTCAAAATCGTGAGTGAGGAGCTGAAATTTATAAAGAATGTACTTTACATAGAAAGAATATTAAACGGTGAACATAGAGACGGCCGTATGACCATGGAACAAAAAGCTTCTTTAGCGAAGTCTTTCGGGATTGATTTTGACGAATTCATTAACGAACTTTCAGGAAAAAGAAAGACCCGGAAGGGCGGCAGATGATATAATTAATTAAAGTTTACGGATGCTGATTTTTGGAGGAAAATAAATTATAAATATGAATGATCAACTTATCCCTTCCGTCACTCCACCTCCGTCGAAGATAAAGCCGGCGTGGTGGTTCGTATTTGCGGCGCATAGAATGGCGGTATTTGAAGAGGGGGAAATAATTTCCATCCCTCTTGCAAGAGATCTTTCTGAACTGGGGATGCGTCCGGTCAGGGAGTGGTATCTGGGAACCCTGGCGGGGTGTCACTGCTATTGCGCCGAGGTATCTGAAATAATCACTATTCCCGAAACAATGGTCCTCCGTGGTTTAAGGTACCTTTATGGACGCCTTGATGAATCCTTCCACATGATAGCCATGAGGGCCTCGCACATATTGGAATGGGACAGGAACAGTCGCTATTGCGGCCGCTGCGGGGCAGGAATGATTCGTGCGAAGGACATGAACGCCAAAGAGTGCCTGGAGTGCGGCTTATTGAATTTTCCCCGCATCTCTCCCGCTGTTATTGTCCTCGTGGAATGGGAAAAGAAAGTACTGCTGGCGCGCTTGAAAAGATTCAGCGAGGAGTTATACAGTGTCATAGCAGGCTTTGTCGAGCCGGGTGAAACACTTGAAGAAGCGGTTCAGCGTGAGATTGAAGAAGAAGTCGGAATCAGGGTAAAGAACATTCGCTATTTTGGAAGCCAGCCCTGGCCTTTTCCTGACTCTCTTATGATCGGCTTTACCGCGGAATATGAAAGCGGCGAGATCAAGATTGATGAGTCGGAAATCACGGATGCGCGCTGGTTCAAGCCTAATAGACTCCCTACGATACCGGGGAAGATCAGCATCGCGAGAAAGCTCATCGACTGGTTTGTAGAAAAGAGCCTGAGGGAAAAGGATACTGCGCCGGTTAAGACGGAAAGAAGATACAAACCTGACGAATGATCCCGCTATATAGCCGCGCCGGAACATATCGACAGGCTTCTGAATATCATTTGTTCTCACAATGCGTGCTGCAAAACTACTATCTCCGGTTCTTCCGGGAGAGATTCCTTGGTGACCGCCAGTTCTGATTCCCGCATAGTTCGAACATTCTTCTTACCCTTTGTAAATTCCTGCACCGTTGTAATCGGGAAACTGCATTTCTCGGTTCTGTAGTGCATTGGTATCGTGATTTTAGAATTGATGTCATTCATAACCTTCGTGGCTGCCGCAGCATCAATGGTGTAAAAGCCGCCGACAGGCAAGAGCAGGATATCAACCGGCCCCATTTCTTTGATTGCGTCCTGCGGCAGCTCGTGCCCGAGGTCACCCAGGTGAGCGAGTGTCAGTTCATCCGCGTTTATTACCGAAATTAGATTGTTTCCCCGTTCTTTTCCTTTTGATGTATCGTGGAATGAAGGGAACAGTCTCATCTTCACATTCCTTATCGTGAAATCGTTCGCTGTCTTAATATGAACGTAGTCGCCCTGTACGCTTTTCACGTAGTTGTGATCTCCATGGTCGTGGCTGGTAATCACAATATCCGCTTCATCGGTAATACTTCCGTATGATAAAGCGCCGCCGGAAAAGCCGGCCTGATAGGGGTCGATAATGATCCTCGTTCCGCCGCCGGTCGTTATTTTGAATGCGGCGTGCCCGTACCATTTTATATTCATGGTCCTTCCTCCTATTATGATCGGTTCCTGATTTCAGAGACCAAGGTCTTCGTTAATAAGGATCACCTTGATCCGATGCTTGGGAAAAGATTTTACGGTTATCGTCCACACATTGCAAATCCTGCCCGGGCTCTTGCAGTCCTGGCAAAACGAAGTTTCAACACAGGGTGTCTTCCGGTTCAGCCGCATCGCGTTCATCGGGGCTGCCAGGTTCTTGACCCGGTCCATGGCGGTAGCCAGGTCTGGTACCAATTTGTTGCGCCCAATGGCCAGGATCACGTTTTTCGGACCGAAGTTGATTGCCCCTACCCGGTTGCCCGTGGCATCGAGATTGACAAGCTCACCATCTTCTGTCAGCGCATTTGTACCGGAGAAAAAAAGATCCACCAGAAGGCCCTGGCGGCGCTTCTCGTAGGCTTCTTCAGGCTTGAGACCGGGCTCATAGGGATCAATGTAAGACAGGCTGGGATTTTTCTTTATGGCTTCCATGATTCCTGTAGCCCCAATGGTCATCGACCCCCCCCAGGAAACGACCTTGGGATCAATCCGCGGCATCAGAGTATCAAAGACAAGATCTTTGGCCTCGGATGCCGACTGCACGATAAAGACCTCAAAATTGTTTGCCTCAAGAGCTTTTCCTACTGTTTCCAGTCTCTTCTGCCAATAGTTTTCAACGGGATTTTGCATAAGCCCTCCTTACGGTTTTTTATATTGATGTAGTTGTTAGCTTCTATTTATATTTTCCATCGTTTTTCAAAATATTTAGATTTAATTAATATCAATTCTTTATGATTTTGTAAAATCTTAGATAAGAATAAATTGCATAATACTAGTTTTATCCTCGTAAATTTCCCATATTTTTTTGGTATTGCAATCACAAAATGAATATGATGATAAAGAACGTTAGGGTACTAGCTACATACTCTCATCAATTGAGAATGATGCAATTAAGTGAGGTTTTCCATCGAGACCCAATCAGGATGCACTTCTGAGGAGTGCCCATAAATCCAGGGCCATACCAACATAATAATCTGAGTGATGTACTTCGAGTTGTGTGAAATCTGGAAGACATGGATTGATAATGAAAGACACTCCCTTATACAACAGTAGAATTATTAAAAGCTATGTAGAATACCTGAAGGAACATCACCCTGAAGTCGACATCACTCCCATTCTTGAATATGCAGAGATAACCGCTTACCAGCTTGAAGATGGGGGACACTGGTTTACTCAGAACCAGGTTGACCGTTTTCAAGAGATCCTGGATCAGGAAATAAGAGACCCGGACATTCCCCGTAAAGCCGGCCGTGATGCACCATTTTCCAAAGCTAACAGCACTATAGCACAATATGCGTTAGGATTTATGACCCCCACATCTGCGTACAAAGCCTTGGAGAGACTCAGTTCCTTCCTGAGCAAAGCTGCTACACTTCATGTCAGGAGTCTCGAATCCAACAAGATAGAGGTTAATGTCAAACTAAAGCCGGGAGTCATTGAGAAGCCATACCAATGCAAAAGCCGATTGGGGTATCTTGAGTCTCTGTCTAAACTGTTTACAGGCAAACTCGCCGATATCGATCATCCCACCTGTTTACACAGAGGAGATGAAATCTGTCATTACATTATTACATGGGAAGCCCACCCCTCCTTTTTGAGGAAGCTGATTTTTAATTACATTTCTCTTCTCAGCTTAATACTCTGCCTGGCACTTTATTTTGTCCTGCCGTTTATACCCTGGGTGCTCACAGTTTTGTCATGCCTCTTGCTTGTAACGGGGGCATCGCTTTACTCATTATTCGCGGAAAGAAGAGACCAGCAAACAAATTTGAAAATTCGGGGAGAACTGGCCGGTAGCCTTTTGGATAAAACAAATGTCCATTACAATAATGCCGTACTTATTCAAGAGATCGGTCAGGCTATCTCCAGCATTTTAGATATAAATAATCTTCTTAAACGCGTAATGGTAACAATGGAAAAACGTCTTGACTTTGATCGGGGCATGGTCATGCTTGCCAACCGGGAAAAGACGCGTTTGATATATGGTGCCGGCTATGGTTACGATTCGGAACATGAGAAATATCTGACGGGAACAGAGTTTAACCTTGATCATCTTCCCGCCAAGGGACCACTCGTTGTGGTTGCCTTTCGGCAGCAGATACCACTGCTTGTTGATGATTTAGCTAATCTTGAAAAAGACCTTTCAAAGGAAGGGCAAGAGTTTGCAAGGCGGATGGGAGCAAAGTCATTTATCTGCGTTCCGATTGTCTTCAAAGAAGAATCTATCGGCGTTTTGCTGGTGGATAATGTCAGATCCAAAAAATCTCTAAGCCAGAGTGACTTAAGCCTATTAGTGGGAATTGCCAATCAACTTGCTGTCAGTATCAACAATGCAATGTCGTATCAAAAGATTCGTGAGAGTGAGGAAAAGTTTCGCTTACTGAGCGAGAATGATCCGGATATTATTTATACCCTGGGCACTGATGGGGCATTAACCTATGTCAATCCCGCCTGGAAAAAGATACTGGGACACCGTCGTAATGAGGTCATCGGTAAATATTTTGTGGATTTTGCCAGAAAAGAGGATGTTAAAGAATATATCCGGCTTTTTAAACAAATCCGGGACGGAAAGAATACCATCACGGAGGTAATCAGTACGCTTCTGCATAAGGATGGATCAGAGCGCTCCTTTAGTATTAGCGGCGCTCCCAACCTAGATTTGGAAGGAGAATTAATCGGCGTTGTTGGAACAATGAAAGACATTACCGATCGTATAAAAATAGAATCTGAAAGAATGGAGACCATTTGCACCTTGGCAGGGGGCATTGCGCATAATTTCAACAACCTTCTGACGATTATCCAGGGACATGCCTCTCTCATGCTCTTCGACGTGGAACATAAACATCCCCATTTTGAGAATCTGAAAAGTATCGAGGAAGGGGTCAAAGGTGGAGCGGAATTAACAAGACAACTTTTAGGATTTGCCGGGAATGGGAAATATGAGGTTAAGCATACCAATTTAAACGTGATCCTTGAAAGGACCTCTAAAATATTTGACCATACCACCAGAGGTGAGATTATCATACACCGAAAATTTCAAGATGACCTCTGGATTACGGAGGTTGACCAGGTACAGATCGAGCAGGTGCTTTCGAACATCTATACAAATGCCCGGCAGGCCATGCCGGGAGGGGGTGATCTTTATCTGGAGACCCAGAATGTTATCATTAATGGAGATTTAAAAAAGCGCTTTTTTGTCAAGCCCGGTAAATATGTAAAAATATCTGTGACCGATACAGGCGTGGGAATGGATGAGAAGACAAAGGAACGGATATTTGAACCGTTCTTTACCACTAAGGAAATGGGACGCGGTACCGGGCTGGGTCTTGCTTCCGCCTACGGTATTATCAAGGGTCATGGGGGCTTTATCAATGTGTATAGTGAAAAGGGTCATGGGACTACTTTCGGAATCTATTTACCGGCTTCAGAGAAAGTGTCGGCGGAAAAGCTGCCCGCCAAGGAGATTCTAAAGGGCTATGAAACTATCCTCCTTGTAGATAATGAAGAGATAATCATTGATGTAGGCAAAGAGATTCTTGACGTGCTTGGTTACAGGGTTATCGCGGCTAGAAGTGGTCGGGAGGCTATAGAGATTTATAAGGCAAAACAGGAGGAAATCGATCTGGTAATCCTGGATATGATCATGCCGGGAATGGGAGGTGATGAGGTTTTTGATATCCTTAAGACTGTCAATCCTCAGATCAAAGTGATCTTCTCCAGTGGATACAGCATAGACGGGTATCCGGCAAAGATACTGGAGCATAGATGTGGGAGTTTTATTCAGAAGCCGTATAGTATAGGCATTCTGTCGCAAAGGATAAGAGATGTATTGGATATGAAATTAGAGGGACATCCGATTGCCTGATACAAATTAATAAACAGTTGTTTTGGTTTTAATACTTCGTAAAAAGTGAAACCCCGTTCTCTTTTGAAGAAACGGGGTTTCGATTATCCTTCCACAAGCTATGTCTTACACAGCTCTTCTTTAAATGACCATGCCTCGGAAACTTGATGTCATAGCCATGTCACCGGGAATCTTCCTAGCTCTCATTTCCAAAATCGGCCTTGAACGCCTCAACTAGCTTTGCTCCCCAGTCGCCTCCGACCGGTTCGAGTCTGCCGAAGAAGAACCGCATCACGGGCGGCTCTTCCACGAAGCGGAGTCCCCCGATGAGATCCTTGTGGCCGTGGAGCCACGCCACTCGATCCGCGACATATTCGATATGGCCGAGAGTGTAAGTGCGTCGCGGAATGGCGATTCGCACGAGTTCCATCCTGGCGGTGACTTCTTTTCCATTCCGGTCACGGTCCTCTGACATTGTCCCGCGCTCAACGCCGCGCGCTCCCGACACGAGATACATCGCCGCATTCAGGCACTCTGCAGGATACTGGAGCGGCGGTACATGCGGCAGGAATGCGCGCGCGTCTACGTGGCAAGCCAACCCGCCCGGCGGGGTGACGGCCGGAACGCCGTACTCCTGCAGACGCTCGACAAAGTAACGGATGAATTCTGGGCTGCTTCCCGCCACCTCCGTCTGTGTCATCTCTTCCAATCCGACTGCCATTGCCTCAATTTCCTTTGTGGACATTCCGCCATATGTTGAGAATCCTTCGTACACCGGAAGCCATACCAGCAACTGGTCGAAGTACTGCTTGTTGTTCGTTGCGATAAGGCCGCCGCGGGCGCCTCCACTCTTGCGCCCCGACATGTAGAAGATGTCTATCATGCTCATCATCTCTTTGAGGATGTCCTGGATCGACTTGCCGGCATAGCCCGCCTCGCGCTGCTTGATGAAGTAGGCGTTTTCACCGATGAGACTGCCGTCGAGGACTAATATCAGGCCGTGCTTTTTCGTTATCGCCTTCACCTCTCGCAGGTTCTGCATCGAGAACGGCTGGCCGCCGATCAGGTTCGTTGTTGCTTCCATACGGACGAAGCCAATCTTTTCCGGGCCGTACTGCTCGATCATTTTCTTGAGTTTCGATATATCAATATTACCTTTGAACGGTGAGCTTCCTGCCGGGACCAGCGCCTCATCTCCTACCAGGTCGAATATCTGGGACCCTACGAGATCCACATGGACCCGTGTCGAGGGGAAGTGGTAGTTTGTTAATACAACTTGCGACGGCTTAATATAGACCTTTGCGAGCAAGTGCTCCGCGGCCCGTCCCTGGTGGACCGGCAGCGTGTGCTCGAAACCGAGGACATTTTTCACGACGCGAGCCAGCTTATAGAAGCTCTCAGAGCCGGCATAGGCATCGTCCGCGACCATCATGGCGGCAAGCTGGTTATCGCTCATTGCGTTCGTGCCGCTGTCGGTTAGCATGTCGAGAAAAACTTCTCTAGACGGCAGAAGGAATGTGTTATAGCCGACCGCACGCAGGCATTTCAACCGCTCCGTCGCGGGGAGGAGTTGGATTTTCTGCACGATTTTTATCTTGTGCATTTCGACCGGAATGCGTCTACCATCTTTAAGGGTGATAATCATTGATTTCTCCTTTCTCTATGCTGGGGCTTGGTTTTTGATATTAAATAAGGACTGTATTTTTGTGGTAATCTGAGGATATTAAAAAATGCACTTATATGTCAAGACAATAAAACTGCCGTGCAAAAGAATCAAATTTGGTTATCCTCTTAGAATATAAGCCAAAAAATCTATGAATTGCAAATAAGTGATGCGCAATGCCGCCTTATTGATCTATACTGTATTTGTAGTACGTTAAGCCCACAAAATTAGAAAGATATAAGATCGAAATGATCAACGAACAATTTGAGCTGCCAACCGTTTCCCCGTTCCGACTCGATTTGACCGCTTGGGTACTGCGCAGGCGAGAGAGTAACATCATTGATCATTGGGACGGACACAGATACTCACGGATCGTTGTAATCGGCAATAAGCCGGTGAAAATATCCGTCGTTCAGAAAAACCCTTCAACTGATCTAACTATCAGCATATCGTTCCAGGGCAAGCGAGAGAGTGTTGCGCCAATAGAGGAAGAGAGTCGGCAGCTGGTTCGGAAGATGCTGGGGCTCGATTTAAACCTGCGTCCTTTTTATTCCCTTGGGGAAAACGATGAAGTTATCGGGGAACTTGTTCACAGGTTTTACGGAGTAAAGCCGCCGCGTTTTCCTTCTATCTTCGAGGCGCTCGTCAACGCCGTCGCCTGTCAACAGGTGAGCCTGGCTGTCGGTATCATCCTGCTCGGCAGGCTCGCATCAAAGTTTGGCCGTGTATTTAAAGAAGATCGGTCGCCTTTGTATGCATTTCCAAGACCCGAAGATCTGACAAACGCCTCAGAAGAAGAGATAAGACAACTGGGTTTCAGCCGTCAAAAGGCACGAGCTATAAAGGAACTCGCATCAGGCATCACAAGCGGCAAAACAAATCTGGTAAAATTAGAAGATATGGCAGACAAAGATGCTGTCGAATACCTCTCCACTTTGCGGGGTATAGGACGTTGGTCCGCAGAATATGTTCTCCTGCGCGGCCTGGGAAGACTGGATACGTTTCCGGGTGATGACATCGGCGCCCAGAATAACCTCAAACGGCTATTTGGTCTCAAACACAAGCCCGATTATGATGAAATCAGAAAATTGATGTCTCGGTGGCATCCATATGAAGGACTTGTTTACTTCCATTTACTTCTCAATAAATTGCATCTGGATGGGAAGTTGTGAACAAAGTGATCTATACAATCGGCCATTCAACCTATCCGCTTGACGAGTTTATCAGGATACTTGATACGTACAGTATCGAAGAAGTTGTCGATGTGCGCACAATACCTAAATCGCACCACAACCCTCAATTCAATGAGGAAAATCTGGGGAAGGAATTGCCGAAGCACGGCATCGGATACATCCGGCTCAAAGGACTCGGCGGCCTGCGGCGCCCGGCAAAAGAATCCGTCAACACAGCCTGGAAGAATGCGTCTTTCCGCGGCTTTGCCGATTATATGCAGACCCCTGAATTTGCAGAGGCGATTGAAGAATTGATCAGCCTTGCGGAAAGAAAACGAATCGCGATAATGTGCGCGGAGAGATTGCCCTGGCGATGCCACAGATCATTGATAGGTGACGCCCTCCTCGTTAGAGACATAAAAGTGGAAGACATCATGGGCGAAAAGTCCAGCAGGCCCCATCGGTTGACCGAGTGGGCGAAGGTAGAGGGACATGCAGTTACTTACCCCGGACTGATAAACGCCTGAGAGAATCGGGATGATCGTCATTCATTTCCAATTAGGATCCTTCTTTATCTATTACTTTCTTTTTTGGAATATTATCCTCAACGGTTTTGAAAAAAAATTCAACATACGGCTTATCCCCGAGCAGTTCTATTTTTATGATGACCTTTGTGAGATTTGTTTCAGCCGGCAGGACAGTAATCCGCATCGGATGATTTCCCTCCGTCTTCAGAGAGCGGTCATTTTCATATTCCGGGTTTTGAACAGTTTCCAGTTTCAACTGTTCACAAGATCGCTTTACTGCCTGGTATGTCGTGTCGAGATCACTGGCATAATACCTCGTCGACTGGCGAGCTTCCCAAATGGTAAAACCTTGATAGCTTGCTCCTATATAAGGGAAAAAAGGAGAAAGCGGAGTTGCAGCACAGCCTGTAAACAGGATAGTAAAAATAAAAACGGAAGCAGTAACAATCCTCATTTTTCCCATGAGCCCCCCCTGGTACTTTATTGCATGGATTATAACGGTTTCTCAATCAGAGGATACCTTATCTTTTACTTCTAAATCCCTGATGTTTTTAGTTTGAAATCTTGTATGGGCGGGCAAAACTGAAGAATAAGGTACAGGAAGGAGTGGAGGATCGGCAGGATTGAGATAGGTTCCGAAATCTAACATTTGTCCAGGATTCTAAAAAAATAGTATATATTTGTTATGAAAGACACTCTTCCTTATATCATTCGCTCATCTGTAATAGGAACAATTGTCATCCTTGCATTGTTATTTATCCCTGCCGGATCGCTGCATTATTGGCAGGGATGGGCATACGTTGCCACATTTATTATTTGCTCAATCGCGTACACGGTATACCTCGTAAAGTGTGATTCAGCACTACTTAAGCGACGTACCGAAGCCGGCATTTCTTACGAAAAGGAACCTGCGCAAAAGGTAATCATCTCCTTTTTTTATGTTTCCTTTATCGCACTCCTCGTTTTGCCGCCGCTTGATTTCCGTTTCGGCTGGTCGAACGTGCCATGGTATGTCTCGACCTTTGGAGACGCCCTCATTGTGGTCTCGTTCTATATTTTTTATCTCGTATCAAAGGTAAACACATACGCAGCTTCGAATATCCGCGTCGAAGCAGGGCAGAAAGTGATCTCGACCGGTATGTACGGATTTGTCCGGCATCCTATGTACTTGGGCGCCTTGTTTCTGGTCGTGGGTACGCCGCTTGCGCTTGGTTCGTGGTGGGCATTGCTGCTCATTCCTCTCATTATTCTTGTCCTCTATTTCCGGATTGAAAATGAGGAGAAAGTACTCCTGCGAGACCTCCGGGGATATGCGGAGTATTGCGCTAAGGTGCGTTGGCGGCTTATACCAGGATATTCTAAATGAGCGCAGGATTTTGTGTCACTCAATGCATTTTTCCAAAGAGTCAAAATATCCAGCCTTACATCATGAAGCCCCTTGTATTAGACTGGGATTATGATCAAAAAAGAACAGATTCCAGAAAAAGAGAAAAATTAATATCGTTGATTTAGATGCATAAAAAGAGATGAAAGAAGTTGTGAAAAAAATTACGGAAAAAGTGCCAATATGAGCATAGTATGTCGAATAATAGTCGACATACTATGCTGGATTATGCTATAACGAGTTAACTCAAATGATCAGGAGCCGTGACAAGACAGACATGTTCAACGATCTACGAAGCAATATAACCACTGAGGAGTTTGACTATCAAGCCCTTCTGGACGGCCTCCGGGAATATGACCGGCCACGTGATAAGATCACAGATTTGTTAAAGCAGGGCGCCATTGTACGCATAAAGAAGGGCATATATGTTTTTGGAGAGAGATACAGGCGCTCACCGTTTTCCAGAGAAGTCTTGGCCAATATGATCTACGGCCCTTCCTACATATCTCTGGATTACGCCCTGCATTACTATGGAATGATTCCGGAGAGCGTTGAAGCGGTAACATCAGTCACCTGCAACAGGGGCAGACGATTTTCCACTCCCGTCGGTCTTTTCATTTACCGTGGTATTCCCATGAATGCCTATCAGCTTGGCATTGATCAAGTGGTACTTGACGGGGGGCGCACATTCTTAATAGCGATTCCCGAAAAGGCCCTATCCGACAAGATACACGATGACCGGGGAACGAGTATTCGGACCCATGCAGAGATGAGAACATATCTGATGGACAACCTGCGGATTGATCCGGAGAGGCTGGAAAAGCTGGATGCCGGTATCATTTCTTTGATTGCCAAGCGTTACCGCTCCCGGAAGATTCGGCTGATAAGCGGTCTGTTTCCCAAGTTGGGTCGGAGGAAAGACAATGAATGAACTGATAACCCGCATGCTCGACCGGTACGAGAGTAGAAGTGTAGAGGACTATGTGAGAGCCCTTCGCGAGATTCTGCAGGAAATTGCCTTGCTCGGCCTCTGGAGAAGCAAGTTTTTCGAGAAGGCTGCATTTTACGGGGGCACCGCTCTCAGAATTCTTTACGGGATTGACCGTTATTCCGAAGACCTCGATTTTTCGCTCCTTAAAGTGATGCCTGATTTTGATATCTCGCGATATATCGGCGCCTTGCAGCGCGAGGTTCAGTCGTTTGGGTTTCAGGTGAGTGTGACGGTAAAAGAAAAGAATAAAAAAAGTCAGATGCAGTCAGCTTTTCTGAAAGCTGACACTCTGAAGCACTTATTAGAAATAGAAACGACTGCGGGAATTGCCAGGCAGATTCCGCGTGGACAGGTGTTGAAAATTAGAATCGAGGTCGATACTGACCCGCCTATGGGGTTTGATACAGAGAGCAAATTTCTCCTCCAGCCAATACCTTTTTCAGTACGAACTTTTGTCCTTCCTGACTTGTTTGCCGGCAAGATGCACGCCATCCTTTGCAGGCAATGGAAGAGCCGCGTTAAAGGTCGTGATTGGTACGACCTTGTCTGGTTTGTCGCTTATCATCCACAACTTCATCTATCACACCTGGAACAGAGGATGATCCAGAGTAACCATTTAAATGAAGGGAAACGTTTGACTAAAGAAGAGTTCTCCTTACGGATGTCGAATGCAATTGATAAACTGGATGTAAGCCAGATCAAGAAAGAGGTGGAACCTTTCGTTAAAAATCCGGAAGTCCTGAATGTCTGGTCTAAAGAGTTTTTCCAGGATGTTGTGAAAAGAATTGTGTTGGTTTGAAAGATAGGCCAAAAAGATCTCAAAGGCCTCTATGAAAAAGAAATCTTTTAGAAAGAGAAGACCTCTCGATCAGGGTTTACAGATATTGAGAGGCCTTCTATATTTAGATGATCAAGGAAGAGAAATTATTTCTTGATGGTGTTATCTATAGAGACTTCAACCCTCCTGTTTTTCTGTCTTCCTTCCTCGGTTGCATTGTGCTCAATAGGTTTGGAAGATCCAAAACCCTTTGCCGTTAGCCTAGAGGGCTTAATATTGAATTTGGTTACCATGATCTTTTTTACCGCTTCTGCACGCTTCTGGGAAAGGTTAAGATTGTATTCCTTTCCCCCGACATTATCTGTATGACCTTCAACAATGATCTTCATATCAGGATACTTTTTCATTACTTCGGCGACACTCTGAATGTCTTTATAATATTTTGGCTTTACGACTGCTTTGCCATAATCAAACTCGACATTAAGTGTGGCTCGACCTTTATCAAGCAGATTCAATTCACTCTCAGGCGCTTTCTTCATCTCCTCTACTGGTGCTGGTGGCGGTGGCGGCGCTTCGGTTGGACCGGCCTTCTGTGTGGCGCACCCAATTAACAACGCCAATACAAAGAATGGAAATAGAATCTTGAAAATGTTTTTTTCTGGACATTTCTCCTCCTTTCAAAAGCTTTTTTGCTATTCTGCGTCATCCGCGACAAGTCATTATTGAATCAGGTTTAATTATTCCAAGGACACCATACTATTTTATGATTTTCGATGAGCATAATAACTAGTATAGTGTCCCCTGATCATCTAAACTGATGTTGTGTTTTTGTTGATAGTCTTCATTTCCAATCCGATAGGCCCTCTAGTGGAAGGGCCCATCGGTCTTCCTGAATCCATGTGGTTTTTTACTTTTCCTATGACTTCTCCTCACGGTTTTTGCGATGCTTGACATCCTTCCGTAAGTCCTTCTTATCCTTGCGGAGATCACGTTTGTCTTTACTGAGATCGTGTTTGTCTTTCCTGAGATCCTTCCTGTCCTTTTTCAAATCCCTCGAGTCCCTGTTCAGATCCCGTTCATCTTTTTTGAGGTCTTTTATGTCCCCCGTCCTGACGTCTTTGCGGATGTTGGCTTCATCCCTTCCGATATCTCTCTTGTTCTGCTGGATGTCGCTTCTATCCTGACGAATGTCCCTTCGGTTCTGCTTGATATCCTTTACATCTTGTTTTACATCCTGCGCCAGGACTACCGGTGCACCGCTGAGTGCAAAGATCAGTAATCCTGCCAGCATTAACTTTCCGAGTTTCATTGTTTTCTCCTTTCCTTTCTTTTTTGTAGACCGTCGAATGCATTCTTTGTATCGGCCTTGGTTGTCTCGTGAGAAGCGCAAAAGGGATGCCTGATATAACGCCTCGGCTGACTTTATCTTATAACTTTATGAAATAATAATGACTTAAATAATTTTATCTTTCTTCATTCATCCCCATTGACACAGGCTCAAAACGTGGAATTATTCCTCACTGGTTGAGGAAATTTTGTGTAGCGTTTAAAAGGTAAGCGGGCAGATTAGAGGTAAAATAAGAGACGGTTTTAGGTTATAATGACTCTGAGAAAAGAGAGATTTGCAATTAAACGACTTCTATTTAATACCATTTGTACTCAAGCGTAAAAAGACAAACTAGAAAAATGCGCCTTATAGGAAGAAGCAGAGGAGCAATATAAATGGAAAACAGATCAACGAACTTTCACATGTTTCTCCCGAATGTGTGAAAAGAAATCTTAGAAGAAATGAATTGCATAATATATTATGGCTCACTTACTTATTGTTACTCTGGATTAGATTGATTCATATTGAAATATATGAAAGGGGCAGCGTCATTACGCGCTGCCCCATATTTAGTGTTTAAAGTATAAATTATAAGACGTTTCGTATTCAACTGACCACTCATCCAACGAAATCAGGCTTCAAGCAAGTGTTTGAATGTTTCCAAGGCATGTTTCATATCACGTGCACCTTGTTTAACAACGAAACTTTCAGCGAATTTACCAAGCACCGGAACAGGAATTGTATATTCCACTAATAGATCGACTTTTGTGCCTCCTCCCTCTTTGTTAAGGTTAAATGTCCAAACAGACTCGATTCCGGCCTTACCCTTAGTGACGAGTTTCTTGTTTGGTACTTCTTCAACGACTTCGGTCATACCCGAAAAAGTGATGCCCATAAACTTGTAGGTCCATTTGAATTTTCTACCAACGCCTTTTCCCTGGATATCATGCACCTCCATCATAAGCGGCAACCAATCAGGTAATTTTTCAGTTTCGGTCAAAAGCCCGAACACTTTCTCCGCTGGCGCATTGATAATAATACTTCCTTCTGCCTTTACCATGATTCTGTCCTCCATAATAGATTGTGTTTGTGCAACTTTTCAATCTTTATACTTATTTGCCTTATGGCAGTTTATATTTAATATTTGCCTTAGCATAACTCTGCCCGATTCCTTCTGCACTCGTACGTACAATGTATCGGGTAACTTCAAAACTACCCTTAATACCAGCACATTTTCCAGTGCCGCCCAGGAATGTACAGGTTCCCTTCCCAACACCTCCGCCTCCTGGTTTAGTCTCGCCTGCCAATGTATATGTAATAAACGCCTTATCTCCGTTTTCGAGATTCCAAACACCCGAACCTCGCTCGTCCTTGTAGACGCCTTTTTCCAGTGTTGACATCCCAAGAGTGCGAAGCGTAGCATTATGAAATAAACCCTTTCCTGTGTCGATAACAGTTAAGCCAAAAGCCTCGTATGATAAAACAAAGCTTCCTGCTTCCAGGGGAACAACTTTGCCTACTGCGTAATAGGTTGTAATGCCAGATTCGGTTACTTCCTTCATGGTCAACCTCCTTTTCTTATTGTTAAGGATTAAAGTTAAAGATTTATTCAGACGGGGATTGCCCCCAGAAGAAACTGCTGTCCCCCTGGAGGCCTCATATTGGTACCTTTTGGAAACTGCCTCTCATAAGGTTCTCTAGAAGGTTAATCGTTAGGTTATTGGGTTTACTGCGTTACTGTTAGTGTGCTTAAGATGTGTGAGAAGTGACAATTGGTTTGAAAAATACCCAAAACATCATGTTCACGGTTTCATGATCCTGTGTCTGGAACATAATGTCCCCTTCCTTTGCATTCAGGAATCTTTTTCTTGATAAGACCTTCTTTCCGCATGGAACAAGTGCATACAAATATCATTTTTCTCAGTCTGCTTCATATCAGATTGTGGCTTATCTGCGGAGTTATACAAAATCTTGTTGCAGCATACCCCCACAAATCCGCCGCCGAAACTTATGAGTTTAACTTCTTCCTTGCAGATATTACAAACTATGGCCATGACCTGTGTCTCCTCTAGTCATAATGGTTTCAGTATCGACCGCTATTAGGAAACTGATCGTTTTGAGTTTGAATTTACAGTAGGAGTTTACAGTAGGAGTTTTCAGATGCTTTACTGTTACTTATAATATTAAGACCAGTCAACACTAGTTAGTGTGGTAAAAAATACTAGGGAAAAACAGGTAGTCAAGATGATCTTAGTTGTTTATAAACACATATGATAACAAAATATTCTTGATACACTCGGGGGGACAAGTTCTACATGTCCTCTTGGAACACAATGAGGGAGCTAATGTTTTGTATTTAAATATGACCCTGTCCCCAATTTTCTAATGGCTCTCTTTCAGGTCTGCACCGCACCTATTCATTGTTGTGATAATTGTGTCCATATTTCTCGGTATTGTGGCATTTTTTGCCGCTTTCTAAAAAGGTTTAAGGCTTTGTATTTTGGGCTCTGTTAACGTGCCACTGTGTTTGAAAGGAATCAATTGTTGAGCCATTCCTGGACTTGTCCCAGGATAGGCTTACCTCCTTTGTCCCTATCATAATTGACGAGGTAGTATGCCGCTGTGAAGAGATACTCCTGGAGCATGTCGGGTGGGATATCTTTTTTGTCCTTGTCCTTTGCCGTCAATTTGTAGCGGGTCGGGATCGAATTGACAATAGAGGCCAGATTGTCGATTTCTTCTTCGGACACCCCGGCCTGCGTCGCATATTTCTTGAAATCCGGCGACAACAAGCGCTGTAGGCTTATATGCCAAACGTCACAGTACACCTCGCGGTCGTTGTCCAGGAAAATCCGTTCTTTGTCCGGTTGATTGTGAAACGGGGCGTCGATTTCAGTACGACCATCCTCATAGACAATTACATCTACATTCACCTGATCCAGCAGATCGCCGCGGCGTACGGCCAGGAGGGCATCCGATGACTCTGCGACATTAGAGTCGACAAAATAATCGACGAATTTACGCGTGTCCGCATCGTGGATATGTTTTGGTTTGATCGGATAGGGGTAGGAGTCTACAATGAACAGGAAACATTTCGGCGTCTTGTGACCATTCTGTAATTTGTCCACCATATCGAGCAGGGTAATGACTCCCAGGTTGTCAAACGGGCCGCCGTCTATCACATGCGCATACTCGGGCTCTCCTTGCGCTCCCTGGCCACCGGAGAAGTCATGCAGGGTCATATCGTGAAAAACACCGGGAAACGCGCTTGATGCCATGACGGCATTTGCAACAGGATATGAATCTATCCTTGAATTCAGCCTGTCCTTGAATTTTTCTTCGCTGAAAATGAAGTGTTCGCCCCGCGACAGAGACGTTGCGTTGATGAGTATGTGCGGTCGGCCGCTGCCCATATTGACGAAGGTGCTGTCATGAAACAGGTTGCTGTCCAGCACTTCTTTCATGATGTCGCTGCGGTTGAAGTTAGAAGTCCAGTAAAGTGCAGCATTCCAGGGCAGGAACCATCGCAAGAACCAGCGTGTCTCGAAATCTTTTTTCATTTGCTTGTGGATTTCATCCGTGTTCCATCTGATCTTGTCGCGGCCATACAGGCCATAGTAAGCCGCCGGAAGCGAACTGCCGGAAACGGAAGAGATGGCGGTTGTCTTGTCAAGCACCTGGAGTTTGCTATCCAGTTCCAATAACACGGCAGCGGAAAAATTGGCGGCCCGGCTGCCGCCGCCGGAGAGGGCAATACCTATGAACTTGCCATTGTAAAGATCTTCATTGGAGACCGTCTCCGAGGCGCGCGTTTTTTGCGTGTCTTTAGGGTCAAAGGGTTTGTTGTGCATTGTGTCCTTCGTGTAGAACTGGCATCCTGAAATCATCATTGAAAAGAGTATGGCCATGATCAAGCGAAGCTGGACCGCTCGCGCAGGCAGGATTGGCAGGCTTGTTCTTAGGATAGATGCCATTTAGTTACCCGAGGCGACAAACCTCATTGCAGACAAATTAGCATTTCCATTGATACTTACATGAACCGTAATTATTCGGCATTTTAAGTGTTCGATGCCATTCGGTGCTGATTAGTAGACACTGTTCTAAACAAAAGTCAATACCAGATTATATAAGTACAAACTACGAGATAAAACTGGTATCAGTGAAATAGCAGACAAAAAGAGAGTATAGTGTGAGACTGGGATGTCAATGCAGGGCGACGGTCCTTTGGTTATTTTAAAGAAGCGTTATGCCAGGGGAGAAATTACAAAAGAAGAATTTGACAGAATGAAGAAGGATATGGAAGGTTGATAAAGAATAACTAGCGATTAGGCAGGAAACCCCGAAAGAGTTTAAACCAGCCTAGAGAAGTCTAAGCAGAAAGAAGAAGAAGTACATATCAAAGAAAAAATCAGCAGGTGGCCTGCTTCGAAGCGTACTTCTCAGGATAGAAAGGTCCCTAATTATCTTGATGGCTACTTTTTTCCCAGACCCTTTGTGATGTATTTATAAATCTGTTCCAGATCCTGGTCAGAAATCTTTTCTTTCGGAAAAGCAGGCATCACGCCTTTCGATCCATCGGGCCTCAAGGGGTTTCTGTTGAATTTTATGAAGGTATTAAAATTCTTGAGTTGTGGAGAACTGACGACAGGAAGCTGGGCATTAATAACATTTCCCCCATTAGGATGGCATCCTCCGCAGTGTGCGGCATACAATTTTTCTCCTTGCCCGATGTCGCCGGAAGAGGCAGCACTATTTTGGGGGAAGACCATTTGGCCACCGAAATGTCCCACTCCAATAACTGCAATGAGGCACAGCAAATAAATTATAAATTTAATCATAGGACCTCCTATTTTTTTTATTTCTACAATGACGGCGGCGGCAAGAAAAATCAGCAGCACACCGGTCAGGGCGATCTTCATCTTAATGTTAAATGACCACACACCGGCATAGAAGTGCTGCCAGTCAGTGAAACCCAGAAACGCTGCCGGAAAGAGAAATATCAGGGCGAGGACGATACAGTGATGAGCCGTGGTCAGAAAATTGCGCCGCTTGAATATCAGAGCGACGAGAAGGAAGAAAAAAGCGCCGACGACAAGCCCTGTCGGCATATGGGTCGTCGGGGGATGAAGGGGGAGATCATAATAGTGTTTCAGTAAAAACTGATAAAGGAATTCCATTTTGACATATACCTTCCTTTCCTTGAAATGCCAGTTCAGAAACGGTAAGAAATAGTAAAAAATACTACATGGGATTCATATGATGGATCATTGTAAGCTCCCGTCAGATACGCGCCGTTCGTCCCAGTTGTTGCGGGAACGTATTGATATCCGTTGTACTGGGCGTCGCTGTAAATATATTTCTCATAGGCATAACCTGCCGCGATAGATAAAGCCTTAGTGGCATTATAGGTCAGCTTTATAAGATAATAGCGGAGCTTGTAATCATCCCAATCCGAGATGTCTATATTGTCCTGGGTTCTACCCGCTGGAAGTGGATTTAATCCGAGGAGATAGGTATAATCAACAGAGCCATTGGATTCAAGGTAACTGTGCTGTAGCCGGAGGGTGAGTTTGTCCTTGATTATAAAGATATCTGACCCGATTGTATAGCTGTAGGTTTCATCCTTTTGAAATGCTGTCCAGTTGAATGCTGTTGTCGTTGGAGGCAATGAGGGATCGAATCCGGACGTGGCGTTGAACGGCAGCTGCCTCTGAAATTGGTCTTGTCTGATAAGTTCATAATCGAAGAAGCCGAAAAGCCTGATCCATTTTCCTATCAGGTAGTCTGCATCAATCGAAAATTCGTCGCGCCTGTCTGCCGTCAAACCCAGGATCGTATCTGAATAGCTTGTTTCCATATGCCTATATTGCAGACTGACATTCAGGTTTTCTATGGGAAAAATGTCCAGGGCTGCCTTGTAAGTATCCCTGGATTTAGCGGCCGCATCAAAGCGCCTGATAAAAGTCTCTATGTAGGTCGGATCATTCGCCCCGACAGCAGGAGACTGAAATTCCTCTCTCCTGTCAAATCTTTCGTACCCAATCCGCGCTGTCATGTAATCAAGGCCAGACCATTTCAACTCTGCGCCGTAAATGTCATCCTTGTTTTCCGGTATATCATCCCTCAGTCTGCTGATCGTCCCATGAGTGTAATTTGTATTAAGATAAAACTTTGCCGGCAGCCGGAAGCCAAGTTCCACGCCGTATTTTACTTTCCTGTAGTCAAACAGCGTATTCGTAAAGACTGAAGGAGTCTGTGTTGCGTCTGTTATGGTAATCTGATCCGATTTGTTTTCCCTCTCGTCATACTTGAGGAAAAACCTGCTGTCGAGGAAAGAAATAGGCTTCGATGTAAGAGACATAGCAAGATAGCGTGTGTCAACCTGACCATTAAATGTTGGCTTGCTCAGTGTGATGTTCGTCAGACCACCAGCTACGTCGTTAACGTATGAAGTAGCCAATGTTCCGTCCGATTTGGCGTTTGCCGTAGCAAGTCTTACATCAAACTTGCTGTTTAAGGGAAATCTGACTGAACCTGTCAAGTCTACCTTGTAGTAATGGTTATCCGGTGGCATTGTGAAAGTATCGGTCGCTGAAGCCGTGTTTGCTGTCGCTGGGTTCCGGAAATTCAAGTTGAGATTGCCATTGCTGAAGTTGCTGTACGTGTAGCCCAGGGAAAGACGAAATGGATTACGGATGTAGCCGGCTGACATATTCACAGTATCGGTCCTGTAGTCAATCGGCACGGGCAATTCTATTGAGATTCCTCCAGGGGATGTCCCGGCGGCTCCCAGGGGATAGATTCCTGTCTTTTGTTCACTCGCTGCTGCAACATCGAAGAAAAAAGGCTTAAGAGCGTCGAGCTTGACTCCCCCGCTATAATTTTTCCTCTTAGTAGAATAGTCGAAGGTGCTCCACGTATTAGTATCAGTACTGGGTGGATGTGTCGGATAGGTAAGGGTAGAAGAGCCGGCTCCGGAATAGAAAGTTCTTGCATCATATGTGATATTATGGGGAATCTCATCATAATTGAGTTCGAACTTGAAATCACCCCATACTCCACCTTCAATACCATAACGTTGCGTGTCGTAGCCTATATCCCGAGCATTGAAATTGATGTAGTATTTTTCATAGTCATACTTGACATCCACGTCACCATATACGCCGTCGCGGACATCCCGGTATTCGTTGAACTTGGCCTTATTACCGCTTACACTTGTTAGCTTGCCTGTGGCGGAAACATCAGCTGAGAATTTCTCATCCTCGGCGACAGCCATAGAAAAGGAGGCTATGCTGAATATAAGAATCGATGAGATGAACCATCTTTTCATAACTACGCCCTTATCTTACAAAGTGTTTACCTCTCGTTGACGGCCCCATGCTCCCATGAATATTTGAATGACAGTTCAGACAGGCGCGGGCAAACATACGGTTCTTGCTCGATGTGGCAGTTCCCTGGAAGGTTTCAAAGGAAGTATATATAGATCCCGGATGTCCGATGCTGTTGTGACAACTTTCGCATAGGAGCGGCGGCTTGGAGTTTAGAAGCTTTGCATGATTGCTGCCATGGGGCACATGACATGTAAGGCAATTCTCCTCCACAGGCGGGTGTTCCCACAGGAATGGGCCCCGCTTCTCGGCATGGCATTTGAAGCAGAGTTCGTTCACGGAATCGGCCTTGATCATCTTCGATTCAAATTCACCATGCTGATTATGACATTGCGTACATTTCATGAGGCCCTCTTTCAAGGGATGGTGTGACTGCTTGCTAAGCTGAGCCCTGATACTTAGATGACAGCCAATACAGAGTGTGGGCTCCTGGGCCTTCAGGTTGTTTTTCATTCCCGAATGGCTGCTATGGCATCTGTCACAGGATATGCCATTAACCTTATGCCTGCTCATGTTCCAGAAAGACATGGCACGAAAATCCTGGTGGCACGAAAGACACCTGGATGCCTTTTCATAAGGATCGGCTTGCCTGGCAAATGCAAACATTCCTGTCCCCCGCCCGCCACCTTTCTGCACGTGGGCAGCGCCAGGGCCATGGCATGACTCACAGGCGTTTTTGTTTGCTGGGCTTCCGGGGATTGCTTTCTTTGCGTGGTTGGATTTCAGATAGCTTTCGTAGCGGTTGCTGTGACAGGCTTTGCAAGTATCAACGCCCACATAGCCATCTTCACTTTCCGCATTTTGCGTGGAAATTATTATAGCAGGCGCGGCCAGTAATAGAATGATGAGAAAAGCAATGATGACTCTAATCTTTTTCATTGCCGATAATAAATAATCTCAAGATAATTTGATATGACCGAAATTAATGGATTGACGTGTTTGCCGCGTTTTAGATAAGACTGAAAATATTTCTGTACAATTTAAATTAACCGAAGTAATTCAAAAATCAAATCGGGGAAAGTCTTAAAATTGATAATCTTTTGGATTAGAGAAAACGATATGATTAAATTTTGAATTGACCCAACTCGATTGGATTGGCAGTGATAGACCTCGTGAACATTGGCGGCCAACGTCAATAATGCGTGGTCTCGATGCTATTAACAGTACCCTGTACTTGACATTAAGCCTTACTCTGCGAAGATCGACCGCAAAAAAATGAACTTGTCAGCGCGCCCTATCTATGACCGAGTGATATCTATTTCCATGTGAATTGTTGCATGGATGTAACAAATCAGAAAATCACGACTAAAGGAAGGCACAGACGTTTATGATCGGTACTTCTCAGATGCCGGCATACCACTCGTATCCTTGATCTTCCCAGTATCCCCCATTCCCCCCGGCAATCCTGGAAAAATCTTCAACTATTTGGAGGCGCATAACATACTTCGCCATTTTGTAGCCAAGCTGCCGTTCCAACCGCAAGCGAAGCGGTGCGCCGTTCGGGATCGGCAATGGCTTGCCATTCAGTTCATAAGCAAGAATAGTCTGTGGATGAAAGGCATCTTCCAAATCGATGCTCTCGTAATAGGGGGAGGTGCCGTCCTCTTCCATCGGGTCTGCGCAGTGGAAAACGACATAGCGGGCACCGGGCATCAACTTTACTTTTTCAAGCAGCGCGCTAAGGCGTGCCCCCTTCCACATGCCTATTGCACTCCACCCTTCAACGCAATCATGGCGCGTAATCTGGGTGCGGCTGGGTAGCTTGCGAAGGTCGGCAAGCGAAAAATGCATGGGCTGTTCGACCAGACCGCCTACTTCGAGACGATAGTGCTTAAATCCCTGGGCTGCCAGTTTCCTGTATGCCGGATTATTCGGCATTGATGTCCCGTTACTGCGGAAGCGTGGCGACAAATCGGCGTCCGTGAATTCCTGCGCCATCGCTTTGCGGGGTACGATCAGCCTTTGAATTTTATACGTAGCCTTTTCGCCAAGCCCCAGCACCTTGGGAAACCAGGTGGTTTCCGAAAGTCTTTCGCAGCCGCTGATCATCATCAGGCTTGCACCGGTCAAGAGGCGTGTCATGAGACTACGCCGGGTGATCTTGTTATCATTACTCATGAGCAGCCTCTGATTTGATCCTATAATATCCGGTAAACATTGAGCGAAGATTGTTCCAGAAGCCGGTTATGATTACCATGAACACGTGGATCATTACGAATAGCACCAGTGCCCAGGCGATAATGAAATGGATCGTCCTTATGGATTGACGACCGGAAAAGATATCGACCCATCCGGGGAAAAGTGCGTCCAGCGCCGGAGACATACCCAGTCCCATCATGATCATCAGGGGGAGGAGGAAAAAGATCACACCCAAGTAGGCACATTTCTGGAGTATGTTATAATTTTTGGCTGCTTCGCCTCTTGGATGTCGAAAGCGCAGGTGATCGACAATCGTTCCGCCTATCGAACGCCAATCCTGCCTCGTGGGAATAAGGTCGTGTTGCAAATGCCGGCTCACAATGGAGTAGGCCACAAAGGCGATGCCGTTTATCACGAGCAGCCAGGCGATAAAAAAGTGCCAGCGACGCGCCATGGAAAGCCATTGCCAATCTGGTATGGTAAGCCAGGATGGGAAGCCCCGTTCCGTCAATTCTCCCGACGCGTCACTTGAAGCGCCGAGGAATCCGGTTGTATCGAATTCATGGCCTAAGATACGGGTAACGCCGGATATTTCTCCTTCATCGTCTTCATGTCCCCGTATCTCCAATATGGGGGGAGAGCCGCTGTAAGACTGCTTGCCCCAGTAGAGCGCCGGATGAACGTTGAAGATATTGAGGCCGCTCATCAGGAGTATGGAAAGAAAGACAACATTGCTCCAGTGCATGATGCGCACAGGCAATGAATGCCTGTAGTACGGATATCCGTCTGAAACAGTGCCGCTCAGTTTTTTGATGATGTTTCTCAGCAAGTCGTATGTCGTTTTAGCTATTCGACTCACCATGAGTCTAACGCGCGAAACGGCATTGCTACAGTGTATAATCGCTTGTTCCTTTTCCCTGCGAACAAATGATTTTATCTTCAATATCAATTCGCGTTTTCCAGCCGGCCATTTCATAGAAAAGGTCTCAGTGTTCGATCTTCATTGTAGTATCGCGAATCTTTTATCTTGATACTTCAAATTAGAGATAACCCAAAAGCATGCAGTAGATTGATTATAACATTAAATAAATATTCACACATGGCAATCAGGAATAATATGATTACGACCTTCGAAATATATTAGAATCATGAATACCTCCTGGACCTTGCCGGCAGGTTTTTTGTAAAGTTGTTTAATAAGCGACCACGTGGCAAAGCCCGCTGCAGACAAGCCCTAGATATGTTCCGATTATATTTCCGAAGACGGCAAGGAGAAGTCCCACGGGAGCCAGGCCCGGCTGATAAATATCCGCCAGAACCGGTGTGGATGCAACACCGCCGACATTTGCCTGGCTGGCCGCAGCCATAAGAGACATGGGCGCCCTGAGGAGCCTGGCCGATCCCAGGATGAAGAGACCGTGAATCGCAATCCACAAAAAGCCCGCTACGATCAAGGCCGGCGCTGAAGCAAGAGCACCCAGGTCGGTTGTGGCGCCGATGGAGGCAAGAACAAAATAGAGGAGCCAGTACCCGATTTTTGAAGCACCGTATGCCTCCAGCCTTTTCATAGGCGTGAAAGAAAGCCCTATCCCGAGGGTCGTGGCAATCAGGATTGGCCAGGCACTGATCGTTAAAACTCCTTTAATTAGCGGAAAATATCCAGCAAGCCCAATGGACAAGCCTGTAGCAGCGGCAGCAAACAATAGCATGACTGCCACTGGCACGATCCTGAGAGGATGCCTGTGCAGCTGCGCTTCACGGTGCTTCTGCATTAGTTCTTCGACAAGGGAGGCATCGGCCCCGTTCCAGCGGTCTATGACACTCTGATATCTGGAAATTACAATCAGTAAAAACATCCAAGTATATGGACATATCGTATCCACGACAACCATGGGGGAAAAAATATCCTGAGGTGTGCCGATCGCCTCTTTTACGGCCATCATATTGGCGCTGCCTCCGATCCAGGAACCGGAGAGCGCCCCGAAACCCATCCAGAAATCGGGCGAGGGCAGCCAGGGCTTGAATATCTGGAATACAATCGGACCGCCTATGATAATGCCGAGACTGCCGGACAGCATCACAAGCAGCGCCGTTTTGCCCAGCTTAAGGATGGCTTTGATGTCGGATGAAATAAGAAGCAGCGCCAGACTTCCCGGCAGGCCGTAGCGCGTAATGATGCCGTAGATATCTGTCTCGCTCTCTTTCGGAATAAGTCCGACGGTATTGGCCAGCATGGGGACAAAATAGATCCAGAACATGGAAGGGAGATATTTGAAGGCCGTCTGTGTGTAACGATATGAAGAGAGGAAGAGAATGGCCGCTTCAATAAGGAAGAGCGCCAGAATAATGCCGAGCGGGCTTTTGATCATGGCTGTAGGCCCGCTGTTTCCTTGATTTTGAGCATGTCACTCCTCAATGATGGCCACAGGACGACACCATCCCGCCGAAGCCCGACGAATCTTTACGGGAAAACAACAGACTTGGAAACCATGCTGCCGGCCAATAGCTCCAAAGTTGGCCATCTTCTCCATGTGGCAATAACCAATATCGATTCCCGCGAAGTGTGCTTCCCAGATAACTTTCGGCTCGCCCGTCTCTTTAAATTCTTTAGCTATGAACGGTAAAGGACGGTCCCAGCTCCAGGCATCAATCCCGACGACACGCACACCTTTTTCAGTGAGGTATAGGGTGCTCTCTCGATCCATACCGGCCCCCTTGATAAGGTACTCGGGCCTCCCCCAAGCCGCATCAGCACCTGTCCAGATAAGAACGATATCGAGTGGCTTGATCTCATAACGGAGGCGCTCAAGTTCCCTCATGACGTCTGTTACAGTGATCCGTTCGCCGTCGCTCTTGTTGCGGAAGTCCAGAAGAACGCCATCACTAAAGCACCACTCCAGGGGCACTTCATCGATTGTTATAGATTGTTTTCCCCTATCCATGGTGGGATGATAGTGATAGGGTGCGTCCAAGTGAGTTCCACTGTGCGTTGAAAGCCTGATAAACTCTATAGCCCAACCTAGACCCTTGGGAAGTTGGTCTTTCCTGATGCCTGGAAAGAAATCAAGCATCTGGTCGGCACCCTTGTCGTGATCAATGTATTCGATCTTCGGAATCATCATGGGAGGATCGGAAGGAAGACCATGTTCTATCCCGATACTCAGATCAATGAAGCGTTTCATGGGGACATCTCTATTGATAATGTTAGCTCGGTCATATTTTATCAAAATTGTTAAAGCTGTGTTGGCATTAATCAATAATTCACATACTCAATTATTACAAAATTGACAATTGAAAATCCACTCATTATGAAAGGGATAAAGGTTGTGCCTTCATGGACAAGGTCTTTAGCTCTTTTATGAATTTGAACCCGGACAGCCCATTGCCCACTAGACCCTGAATGCAGATAGTCGGAAGCACAGGGATACAGCGGGTTTCAGCGGGATATTAATATTTCAATGACTTATAACAGAATGATGTTTTTGAGGCAACATAGGGAGACATAAGGAAATGAGTGGGTATTTTTTGTGAAGCGTTGACTAAATGTTGACCAAGGAGGGGTAGCATCCTGTGTTGTTACCCCTTTTTTTGGAAAATTGACTACACCTTGTGTTCTTATGGATCAATGAATTATAAACTACCGGCTGGGAAGCCGGGGTAAAATGGGAAGAGAGAATCTGTGCTTCACCTGATGCTTGAGAGCATGATAAGTAGATTAGATCCTCTTCCCACTGCTT
>DATKLL010000050.1:0-4421 GCA_035542475.1 Syntrophales bacterium | reverse complement strand
TTTCTTTCACAGCATAATTTAAAGAAATTGCCGCAAGTGTATCGATTATCTACCAGCGAAAAGTGTGTCATTTCGAAGGAACACATTCGCTATGCTCAGTGTAAACTCCGTGACTGAGAAATCGTTCCGAGGGCGTCAACTTTGCATTCTACTACTTATGGCCGGATGATGGATGGATGAATCAAAAAAATGCAATCCAGAGGACGTCCGCACATCCGCCGGTCTTCAAGGTCTAAACAATAATAATGACCATCTGAATGGAGATTCTTACTTTGAATAAACTTCTTAACGGGCTGTCCATTTCTGTATCCACTGCATTTATCTGTCTGATTGTTCTATATATACCTTACCTTGATTTTACTATTAAGAGATATTTAATCCCCATACTAATTGTTGTAGGTTCGCTTTGCTACATATGGTGCATATCGAAGAAATAGACAAAACAACAACGGGCTTCTGAAGCCTGGTTTTGTGAGTGCGCAGAAGAAGGGGAAAGTAAAAGAGATTAAGGAGTTTGCAAATGATTGAAAAGACAGCACAGAGGAGTGGAGAACTTTTCAAATCAGGTTATCTTTGAGCGGAGAGTGTTTTGCTTTCCGTGGCAGAAAGCAAAAATATTCAATCGGACTTGATCCCAAAAATCGCCACAGGTTTCTGCGGAGGCCTCTCCAGAACCTGTGGGATGTGCGGAGCCGTGAGCGGCGCAGTCATGGCGATGAACATCTTTTATGGAAGGGACACTACAGCCATGCCGTATGAGAAAAGCTATGCCCCCGTTCAAAAGATGATAAAAATGTTTGTGGAGAAATTTGGTTCAACAAACTGCAAAGAGCTTATAGGCGTCGACCTGGGAACTGAAGAGGGACGAAAACGTTTTCATGTGAACAACTTGAGAGAGAAGTGCAGGAATATCACCGAAGAGGCGACGGGGATGGCAATGTCGCTTATTGAAGAAGAATCGTTGTAAATGTAAGATGTAAGTGAGGTAGAGATCATGCCGAAAGTAATGATACATCCCGCCACCTATGAGAATGTACGGCTGGCGGTAGATCTGGCATTTGAGATATTCCCCATGGAGTTGCGGGGAAAAAAAGTCCTGATAAAACCGAACGTCCTCCGGTTTTCGCGGGCGGAAGAAGGTATAGTCACCAACCCTGCGGTGCTTCGCGCCGTGGTGGAAAAGGTGGAGACCATGAAACCGGCATCCATTATCGTGGGAGACAATCCGGGCCTTTTCAACTACGGGGCAAACGAAGAATGTTTTAAAATAACCGGTCTGATGGAGGCGGCCAAGGGCTATTATCAGAACATCGGGAACGATTCGCGGAAAGTCGACTTCAATCATAAATTTATGCCCACGGCGAGTGTATCACAGGCCGTATTGGAAGCTGATATCGTCATCAGCCTACCGAAATTTAAAACCCACGGCCTGACTATCATCACCGGTGCAATCAAAAACAGTTTCGGTATTTTGCCGGGTGCACAGAAAGCCAAACTGCACAAGGAGTCCGGCGGCCCGGTGCGCTTCCAGGAACTGCTGGTTGACGTATTCCGTCTCCGGGTACCCGATCTATTCATTATGGATGCCGTGGTCGGCATGGAGGGGAACGGTCCGGCCTCCCCAGACCTCAGAGATATCGGACTGATCCTGGCCTCCGACAATGCCGTGGCAATGGACGCTGTTGTGACGACGATGATGGGGCTTGAGCCGGGAAGTTTACGCATCCTTCAAAGGGCGAAGGAAATTGGTCTGGGAGACTACGACCTCGGTACGATTGAAGTCATCGGGGAGTTGAAACCACTGCCTAATTTCAAGCTTCCCCCGTTTAGCGGCGAAGTGCTTCTCCAGAATGAGGCCATACAGACACTGATCCGAGATCGCACGCGCATGCGCCCGCATGCTGATCCTGAGTTGTGCACAGCCTGCGGAACCTGTATCGATCAGTGTACGGTGTCGGCTTTGTCCATGTGTGATGACAACCTTCCCCGTGTTGATGCCGACACCTGCATCAGTTGCTTTTGCTGCCAGGAACTCTGTCCCGAAAAGGCGATCACGCTGAAATAAACGGACAAGGTGCCGCGGCGCTTTTTGCTTCCCTGAATAACAGTAGATTGAAGGTCATTCGGGTGCAGGAAGTGTAAACGAGGAGGATATGATGAGAAAAGATAGAAAGATCAGGAAGGTCATCAAGAGTAAACCCACTGTCGAGGGGGCAGGTGTCCATCTGAAGCGGGCGTTTGGCTTCAGCGAGGTGCCTGCGTTCGATCCGTTTCTTCTTTTAGATGATTTTCGCTCTGATGACCCGCGGCATTACATCAAGGGGTTTCCCTGGCATCCGCATCGCGGAATCGAGACCATCACGTATGTCCTTCGCGGAGACGTGGAACACGGAGACAGCATGGGGAACAAAGGCGTCATCGGCTCCGGGGATGTGCAGTGGATGACGGCCGGGAGCGGCATAATCCATCAGGAGATGCCGAAGGGTGATAAGCAAGGTGTAATGTGGGGCTTTCAGCTTTGGGCCAATCTTCCGGCCTCTCGGAAGATGATGGATCCACGATACCGTGATGTGAAGAGTGATCAGATACCGGAGGTCTCTACCGGAAACGGTGTAACGATCAAAATCATTTGCGGTGAAGTTGAGGGAACAAAAGGTCCCGTCCGGGATATTGTGACCGATCCGGAATACCTCGATGTGACGGTCTCAGCGAAGGGAGAGTTTATTCACGCAACCAAACCGGGTCACAAGGTATTCGCGTACGTTATCGGAGGGAAGGCATACTTTTGCCGTGAGAAGAACCCTTTCTCCTACGAGGTGGAGGGGACTAACTATTTCGACTTCCAAAGAACTCCTTTCGTGACAAACGAAACTCTCATTTTGTTCGATGACGGGGAACAGATAATTGTTGCCACTGAAGATGAAGCTGTGCGTTTTCTTCTCATGTCCGGGAAACCACTGCGTGAACCTGTTGCATGGTACGGGCCAATTGTAATGAACACACAGGAGGAATTGGGGATCGCCTTTGACGAATATCAGAAAGGCAAATTCATTAAACGCAAGAATTAGTCATTTCACCAGGGGCGCTAGATTTCTGGACAAATCAGCAAATGACAGACCGATTAATGCCTGTTCAAACATCACAACTTGATCGGATTGCAGAAAGCTTTGCGAACAGCGCTGCCCATGAATTTCACGGATCATACCCGCTGTATGAGCGGTTAGCAGTGGGGGTCAGCACAGACCCGGAACTGCTCGCCCTTGCTTCACATGCCCTTTCGAAACCCATGCCGATGATTTTTTTCGCGGCGGTTCATTACCTGCTGCTGAATGATCCGGCAGAACCGCTCGCTCAATTCTACCCTGACATCACACCTGTCTCCAGTATTTGTGAGGACGATCCGTATCCGTTGTTTCGGGATTTTTGTTGCGAGCACAGAGACAAGATCAAGGACATCATCTCGACTTATCATGTCCAGACCAATGAAGTCCGCCGCTCTGCCTGCCTTCTGCCCGCTTTCGGCATCGTCGCTGAGGAGGCAAGGGGTCTCGCACTCGCACTTGTAGAGATCGGCGCCAGTGCGGGACTAAATCTTCTCTGGGATAACTACGGTTATAATTACGGAGACGGCCTCCTTTACGGAGAAAGGGCGTCACCCGTACGATTAAACTGTACCTTGCGTGGACGCAAGCGGCCGCCACTTCCGGAAAAATTCCCGCGGATCGCCGCACGTATCGGCATTGACCTCCATCCCGTTGATGTAACGGACGCCTCGGCAGTAAAATGGCTCTCAGCCTTTATATGGCCCGAGCATACCAGCCGATTTGATCTGCTGTACCGAGCCATTGAGATAACCCAGGACAACCCCCCGGAATTGCGCGAAGGTGACATACTCGAACTCTTGCCCGGTGTTTTGAAGATAGCGCCCGCTGACTCGGCTCTTTGTTTATTCCATACCTTTGTCAGCAATCAGATGCCGCCGGAAGCGCGCAACGCTCTAGCAAGGCTCATTGCAGATTATGGATCCATGAGGAATATCTGGTGCATTTCGATAGACCTATCGGATGAATATAAATACCCGCGGCTTGAGCTGCTTTCCTATATCGATGGGGTTGAGCGTCACAGGCATCTGGCGAATTGCAGCGGTCACTCCCGCTGGCTGGAATGGCTCTAACCTGAGCGAGACAATAACGGTGAACTAAACAGGAGGTGAATCATGAAGAAGATCAAAATCAGAAAAAATAACTTTGTTTATCCCATGCCGATGGTTCTGGTAGGTACAGTTGTCGATGATCGCGCTAATTTCATGGCCGTAGGCTGGGTATCAAGGGTGAACTTCAATCCCCCCATGATCGCCGTGGCATTGGGTAAATATCATTACACGAATGCGGGAATCCATAAAAACAAAACATTCAGTGTGA
>DATKLL010000049.1:0-4651 GCA_035542475.1 Syntrophales bacterium | reverse complement strand
CGTTCCGGTTACCCCCGTTATGGAAATATAGTAGAGGAAGCCTGTCGCATTTTTTGAGATATTGCGAATACGGCGGTCATCGGTTGTCGGTGCTATAAGAGAAATGAAATCAAGACGTGTACGATCCGTGTACTGTCTGAGTTCGTGAGACTCTTCCGGAGGAAGATCAACGACGAGAATACCGTCTACGCCTGCTTCTTCAGCTCTTAACGCAAATCGCTCATTACCGTACGAGAAAATCGGGTTGTAGTAGCCAAACAGGACTATGGGTATCTGACAGTCGTTTCTAAGGGTTTCAATCATATCAAGGATGCCGGAAAGTGTTACACCGGTGCGCAGAGCCCGCTGTGATGCGGCCTGAATGATAGGGCCATCGGCTGTCGGATCAGAGAAGGGAACTCCTATCTCCAGTATGTCGGCGCCTGCTTCCTGGAGGCCGGAAGCAAGACGACGGGTCGTTTCGAGATCCGGATCACCGGCTGTGAGGTATACGACCAGTGCTTTCTGATTTTTATTTTTCAGTTCATTGATTCTTTTTTCAATTCTGCTTGTCATTAGCGCCCTCCATCCTCCGTATGATGATCTCTGCATCCTTATCACCTCTGCCCGAGAGGTTGATCACGATGATCTTATCCTTATCGAGAGTGGGAGAAAGTTTCATGGCATAGGCCACTGCATGGGCGCTTTCCATGGCCGGGATGATCCCTTCGCAATTAGAAAGAAGCAT
Source organism: Syntrophales bacterium (assembly GCA_035542475.1). Lineage (GTDB taxonomy): Bacteria > Desulfobacterota > Syntrophia > Syntrophales > UBA2185 > DATKLL01. Next base: position 3,924 of record DATKLL010000049.1, on the reverse strand, counting down.
GAAAGCCTTAATAGCCTCCTCATCATCGATACTCACGTACTTAGCTTTACCTGTGTCTCTGAAATAGCCGTGTTCCGGTCCAACACCCGGATAGTCGAGGCCTGCGGCGATTGAATAAGCATCATGTACCTGGCCGTTTCCGTCCTGAAGAATATAGGTCTTATTGCCGTGGAGAACGCCGATACTTCCCGCGGATATACTTGCCGCATGATGTCCCGTCATAGTGCCTTTTCCTGCCGCCTCGACGCCGATCAATTCAACACCAGGCAAACCTTTAAAAGGATAAAAAAGCCCCATGGCATTACTGCCGCCGCCGATACAGGCAATAAGGATATCAGGGAGTCTCCCCTCCTTTTTCATAATTTGTTTTTTTGTTTCCTTGCCGATGATACTCTGGAATTCTCTGACCATCATAGGATAAGGGTGGGGTCCTGCCGTCGTACCGATGACATAAAAGGTGTCTCTCACCCTTGATACCCAGTGCCTCATTGCCTCATTCATGGCATCTTTGAGTGTCGCGGTTCCGGAGGTAACAGGTATGACCTCGGAACCGAGTATCTTCATACGGAATACATTAGGGGCCTGGCGTCTGATGTCTTCTTCTCCCATGAAAATCTGGCACTCCATCCCGAAAAGGGCGGCAACTGTGGCCGTGGCAACTCCATGTTGGCCGGCGCCCGTTTCTGCGATTACCCTCTTTTTCCCCATGCGCCGGGCCAGCAGGGCCTGCCCCAGTGTATTGTTGATTTTGTGCGAGCCGGTGTGATTGAGATCTTCACGCTTCAGGTAAATCTTGGCGCCGCCAAGCTCTTCAGTAAGACGCCTAGCATAGTATAGGGGGGTTTCCCTGCCTGCATATTCTTCAAGGTAGTAGGCAAATTCGTTCTTGAATGCCTTGTCTTTTTTTGATGAAACGTAAGCCTCTTCGAGCTCAATGAGGGCGGGCATAAGGGTTTCCGCTACATAGCGGCCGCCGAATATTCCAAAGTGTCCCTTTCTATCGGGCAGTGATTGATGCATAATATTTCCTCAAATATAAATTTCCAGCTTAAGATTTTGTAAATATCTTTACCGGACTTTTTCTTTTAACCGCATGTACCTTGACAACGATGCTTTTCATTTTTTCTGAATCTTTATCTCCTGGTGAAACTTCGACACCGCTGCAGACATCAACGGCATTTGGCGAAACCGTATCGATTGCTTCAAGGATATTGTCGGGATTTAAGCCTCCGGAGAGAATAAGCGGGTGCATTTCCTTTAACTTCGATGCCATTTCCCAGTTGGACTTCTTTCCCGTTCCACCGTAAAGTCCCGGTTCTCGAGCATCTATAAGAATGGCCTTTACAGGGTAACTCTTTAGAATGCTGACATCGTCATCCATACTGGGTGAAAATGCTTTTATAATTATTGTTTCCGGAAACTGCCTGCAGTATTCAGGCGATTCATCTCCATGAAGCTGAATCAGGTCTAGTCCGCAAAATTCATATATATCCCTAACGGCTGTAATCTCGTGGTTTACGAAGACCCCCACTTTTACTACTGTATTCGAAATATTTTCTATAATGTGCTTTGCCGTCTCCGGGGTTATATACCTCTGGCTTTTCTTGTAAAATATAAAACCCAGGGCGTCGGCGCCGTACGCGCAGGCATCAGCGGCATCTTCAAGATTTGTGATGCCGCAAATCTTTATTTCCATGGGTGATGCGTTATTTAACATACAAGAGATCTCTCAACTTTTTCCCGATATCATCAGACAGCATTAGGGTCTCACCGATCAGAAAGGCATGAATTCCCGCTTTCATCAATGTTTCAATATCCCGCCTGGTATGAATACCGCTCTCACTTACTACAATTCTATCTGCCGGTATATAAGGTGCAATATCCTTAGAAATATCCAGATCCGTAGTAAATGTTTTTAGATCCCTGTTGTTAATCCCTATAATGTAAGCTCCAGCTGCGAGGGCCTTGTCAAGTTCAGCACGGGAATGAATCTCAACAAGAGCGGAAAGACCAAGCGAACGGGCGAGATCGATATATTCTCTCAACTGCTCCTCTTCCAGAAGACTGGCAATAAGAAGGAGAGCGTCCGCGTTGAGACTGCGTGTCTCATAAATCTGGTGAGAATCGATGACAAAATCCTTTCTTAACAAGGGAAGACGGTTATTCTTTTTTATATCCTCAAGATATTTTCCGTCACCGCCAAAAAATTGTTTATCGGTAAGGACGGATATTGCAGCAGCGCCGTTTCCCTCATAGATGGAAGCGATTTTAATAGGATCAAAATCTTCTCTGAGAATTCCTCTGGAAGGAGAACGCCTCTTAATCTCGGCAATGATGACACATTCCTTGGTGCTGATCGCGGTCAGGAAATCACGTGGTAAGGGAAGATCCCGAATGACTGCTTTTAAGTCGGACAACGGCCTGGTTCGCTTTAAATGGGTGACTTCCTCATTTTTGACCGATATAATCTTATCTAAAATCATGTCCGCAAATTATCTGTTGCTCAGATCAATCAAGCCCTGAAGCTTTTTAATAGCGGTCCCGCTATCTATGCATGCCTGAGCTATCTCTATTCCCTCTCTAAGGGTTCTTGCCTTTTCCCCTGCCATAATTGCCAGGGCGGCATTGAGAACGACGATATTTCGACAGGCTTCGTTTTTACCCACCAGTACATCCTTTGTAATCTGTGCATTATATGAGGCATCCCCACCTATGAGCGACTCACCTGTGAATATTTCACCGAAAAAATCAATGGGGTTGATGTTGTAAGTATTTATAAGTCCATTCTTCAGTTCCGTCACCCGTGTTGCACCGGTGACGGTTGCTTCATCAAGGCCGTCCGATCCGTGAACCACAAAGGCCCTCTTCGTACCAAGATTTTTCAGTACACCGGCGAACATCTCCGTCAAACGGGGGTTATAGACGCCGATGAGCTGAGAAGTTGCCCCGGCAGGGTTTGTCAAGGGCCCCAGCATATTGAAAATTGTCCTTATCCCGATTTCCTTTCGTGGGCCGATTGCGTATTTCATTGCTCCGTGAAGTTTGGGTGCAAACAGAAAGCCGATGCCGATCTGATGGATGCACTCTTCTACTGTCTCCGGCGGCGCATTGATGTTGACACCTAAGGCCTCAAGGACATCGGCGCTTCCGCAACCGCTGGAGACGGCGCGGTTTCCATGTTTGGCAACTGTCAGGCCTGCTGCTGAAACGACAAAAGCGGCTGTTGTTGAAATATTAAAAGTTTTCCTTCCGTCCCCGCCTGTACCGCATGTATCCACGATGACCGAAGAACGGGCATCTATCCTTGTCGCCTTTTGTCTCATGATACGGGCTGCTCCGGTAACCTCATCAACCGTTTCACCCTTGATCCTGAGTCCCGTTATGAAAGCAGCGATCTGTGCCGGTGTCGCATTTCCTTCCATAACTTCATTCATGACTTCCATCATTTCGGCCTCATTTAAATTTTCATGACCTACTACCTTTGCGATTGCTTCCCTGATCATTGTGTCTGCTCCTTTACCGTTTAAGAATTCCTATCTTTCTTTCCTCTTTATCAACTGTGCTTAACTCTGTAAATCATTAACTGTTATTAACCAATTCCAAAAAATTCTTGATAATCCGCTTTCCATGTGGTGTCAAGATCGATTCGGGATGGAATTGTATACCTTCCACTGGGTAATCCCGATGCCTGATACCCATGATTTCACCTTCATCAGTGTTGGCACTGATTTCAAGACAGGAGGGGAGGGAGACTTTCTCTACGAGAAGAGAGTGGTAGCGTCCTGCAGTAAAAGGGTTCGGTAGACCCTTGAAAATGGTATTCCCATCATGAAGGATCTGCGAGGTTTTCCCGTGCATCAGCCTTCCGGCCCTGACCACGTTGCCGCCGAATGTGTAGCCGATGGCCTGATGACCCAGACAGAC
>DATKLL010000048.1:0-5661 GCA_035542475.1 Syntrophales bacterium | reverse complement strand
TACTTTCCTTCCAAGCCCGACTTCCTGGTGCCCCCGAATTGCTTAAATCTTTCAAGTGAGCACTTCCGGCACCGGGCTTACCTACGTCGTGAAGAAGTTCAGAAAAAAACGGATTTCAGGGCACATCACCCTCAACAAGGGAGCGCGATCGGTATGCATTGGCGGAACTTACGGCAAACCTGATCTGAAAGATATCTGACTTCGACAACGACTATGGATTAAGCCCCGATTTTGAAGGTATCCAGCTATACTTTTGTCGATCAGATGTAACACAAAATTAACACAGTCGTTTCTTGACAATATTTTATTTTCAGACTACTTGAATAAATCTACAAATGTAAATTTCATTATAATTGGCCGAAGCTTTGTTTAAAACCTATGGAGAGTAACCATTGGAGCAAAAGAGAAGATACCCAAGATACGCATGTTTCAACAAAGTTCTTGTTCAAATTGATAACGTGGTGATCGTTGAGGCCACCATTCTAAATGTTTCTTTGAACGGGGCACTTTTCGAACTTGCGGATGATTGTATGTTTGAAAAAGGAGATAAGTGGCAATTGACCTTTAAACTGCCTAATTCAGATATTATCCTCAAAATCACAACAGAAGTAGTGCATTCTCATGCGAATCGGGTTGGTGTTAAATTTATACATATGGATATTGATACTACTACTAATCTTCATGAGCTATTGGACACTAGACCTGCCAATCCGCAAAGGTTAGCAAAAAGCTTCGCCTTGTTGACATAAACATCTCACATATCATCCTTAAAACTTAAAACTTATAGCCCGAGACCGAAAAGAAACGATGTGCCCAGAAATATTTGGCCGGAATAGAAAAACATGGGAAAAAACACTGTTCAAAAAGAAATTAAGCTATTAAAGGCTCTGATTATCAATGCAGAAGATATATGTGAAGAGGTGTGCAATAAAGTCAATAAAGTCAAAGAACACATTGCAATAGAAGAAGTTATGGCTACCATGCCACCCGGAAAAAATATAGAAATTACAGTCAAAAAAATAAATTCTCTTCGTAAAGAGCTTGAAAAGGAATTGTATAGTCTTCATGACATTAGATGTCTCATAACCGATATAAATAAAAAAATTGTTGGATTAGAAGACAATGTCTTTGATAGCATGGAATCATGGATTCAGTGTAAGTATTAGTAAATTTGACGAACAACACAAAGAACTGGATTAAATTGACTGGTGTCGGTGACAGGAAAGAATCGGTTTAGTTTTTGCGCTTACAATAATTGCATATGTTTATAAAGTAACCGATTATGAACTGCAAGACAAAAATAATCTAACCTATTGAAGATATTGGTTGTTTGCTGGAAGTGAATGTAATAAATGTCCTTATTTGATTTAAAAAATTGCTTAATCTTTGACAAGCAAGCCCCCGGGCAAACAGCCTCCAAAGTACTGTGCTACATCATCATATACCTCATACTGAACATGTCTCGTTCTAATTGCGGTCAAATCATTTAATCAATTTTTCCTATCCACACTTTTTCAAATTTGAAATCTTAATGTTACGGCAAGTCTGCTCAAAGAACATAAAAATGTTTCTTGCAAGCAGGAACATTTTTAATTAATATGCTTGAGATTTAATCTTTTATGTGAAAAAAATGTAAGGATAAACCGTTTTTCGGTTACATTCTTGTAATTGAAAGTCGGCATGAAAGGATGAAAGAGGCATGAAAATTCTGGTAATCGAAAATGCTAAAAAAATATTAAACCTAATTAAGCGTGGTCTTGAAGAATCAAAATTTGAAGTCAATATGGCATCAGATGGAGAATCAGGTGTCCAAATGATGATGCAAGGTTCATATAATCTTGTTGTCCTTGATGCGGAACTGCCCAAGAGAGACGGATTAAGCATTGTGAAGGAATTACGGGCAAGAAAGATAATGGTTCCTATCTTGATGTTAAGCGAATAGAGTTCTTTGGATGACATAGTCACTGGCCTAAATGCAGGCTGTGATGATTACATGACCAAGCCTTTTGCTTTCGCCGAACTTGTGGCAAGAGTAAAAGCGATTATAAGAAGGTGCGAATCTGACAGGGGTGCTGAAATAAGATTTGCCGATGTGCGACTTGACCCCGTGACCCGTAAGGTATGGAGAAAAGACAAGCAGATAGACCTTACTGCCAAGGAGTATGCCCTTCTTGAATATTTTGCGCGAAATCCAAATCAGGTCTTAACAAGAACAACCATCGCTGAAAATGTTTGGCCTGATGAAACTTTTGACATTTTTACCAACATTATAGATGTTTACATAAACTATGTGCGAAAGAAACTGGGTCGAGATGGCGGAAAGAACTTAATCCATACAGTTAGAGGGTTGGGGTACATCTTCAAGGAAGAGAAGTGAAACCAATTCATCTTCGAAGATTGCTGGAAGCAAGAGCCGACAAACCACAACAGATAGCTGATGATTTGCCTTGTTGGTATAAATCTTTTACATATTGATTCTTTGGCCGATTGCCTGTACGTGAATTCAAAAAGCAGGACAGGGAAGTATCATGAAAAATAATGTCCGAAAAATCAGGGAAGAACGAATGATTAGCAAGTCCGAACTCGCAAGGCTGGCGGGCGTAACAGCGGGTACGATAGTACGGATAGAACGGGACGAGGAATGTCGCATGATTGCCGCTCTGGGATTTTCTTTGTTTGAAAAAGAGAAGGTTTTCCCAGATTAGCATTTAACCTGAACTTTTCGCTTTTGGGTTATTGTACTTCAAATTGGAGGTTACCCATATCCTCATCCTCCGAATACTTTTACTGTCTTAATTGCCATCGTGCTGTTTATTTCTGATTCTGGAGTTAGAAACCCCTTATGCATCTATTGCGACTCCTTCGATACGAAGGCGCGGAACAAGATTCGGCCGGTGGTATCCCTGATGCAGTAATTGACAGGATTTTTGAACCATATTTTACGACCAAAGATGCAGACAAAGGTACTGGGATCGGGCTCAAACGGCTTGATATCTCAATCTAGGTAAAAAATTATTAAAATTAGTTATGTTTTTTGTGTCTTTAATCCGTGGTAATATGTAGCGCACTTGTTGATGGTGGAATCATTTGAACGAATGGCACCTCATATTTCTACCTGGTCCTGCCCGTATTATCGATAACCGTATCTTTCCATTCAGCATTCGTTTTCATATGATTCTTTATGATCAGTCACGAGCGTAAACACCTGTTTGTCGCAACTATGGTACTGCAATGCGCATTGTAGAGTTATGATGGGGATGGGTATGAATAGAAAGATACACTTTATTGCCCGGTATGCCTCGGCCCTAGCCTTCGTAGCCGCAGCCTGCATCATCCGTTACGTTATCGTTCATCTGGTTGGCGACGACTTTCCCACTTGGATTACCTTCTATCCCGCTATCATGCTGGTGGCCCTAATGTTTGGTTTTGGGCCTGGAATCCTGTCGATCTTATCCGCAGTATTGGCCTCCTGCACATTTTTCCCCCGAGCGAGTTTCGGAATCAACAATGCCGTCAGCATTGGGTTCTTTGTCGCCGTGGGAGTCTTCATTAGCGCAGTGGGCGTGCGTTTCCGACGCACGCAGAAGCGTCAGGAAGATTTACTGGCAAAGTTGAGGCAGACGAATGATGAACTCAGGCGGGAGAACAGTGAACGCAAAAGGGTCGAGGAACAACTTTCTGCGAATGTAGAGAAACTGCGGTGTGAAATTGCTGAGCGGAAAAAGCTTGAACAGCAACTTCTGCAATCGCAGAAGATGGAATCCGTCGGTATTCTTGCCGGAGGTGTCGCCCACGACTTTAACAACCTGCTCACCGCGATTTCAGGCTACGGGCAAATACTTCTTGAGAGTATCCCCGAAGACGACGAGCTGTCGCAAGAGAGTATCACGAATGTATTGAAAGCGGCTGAACAAGCTGCGGAATTGACCAGGGGTCTACTTGCCTTCAGCAGGAAACAGATAATCAGCCCTAACCCCTTGCACATAGACACTCTTATCAGTGACACCGTCAAACTTATTGAAAGAATCATCGGGGAAGATATTGAGTTAAGTACCAATTTTCTCGACAAATATTTGGTGGTCAATGCTGACCCCGGACAGATCGAGCAAATTTTGATGAATCTGGCGACCAATGCCCGCGATGCTATGCCAAACGGAGGCCATCTGTCAATCACCACAAGGCAGGCGGTTGTCGAGGAAGGCTCTGAAACGCTGCATGACCTGCCGTCGCCCGGCAAATACGCCCAGATATCCGTAGCCGATACCGGCACGGGAATCGACAAAAATGCGCTGGGAAAAATCTTTGAGCCGTTTTTCACCACCAAGGAGGTTGGAATGGGAACAGGCCTTGGGCTGTCCATAGTCCACGGCGTCATCAAACAGCACAATGGCTCCATCATCGTCAATAGCGAACTTGGCAAAGGGACGGCACTCGACATATATCTGCCGCTGGATAAGGGGCATGTTGTAAAAAAAGAATCAAAGATCGCTACGCGGCATTATAGCGGTACAGAGACCCTGCTAGTCGCCGAGGATGATGATACCGTAAGGATGTTTATGAAGAAAATCCTGGAAAGGGCCGGATACAAGGTGATCGTTGCCAATGACGGTGAAGACGCGGTGAAACGGTTCAGGGAGCACGATGATATTTCCCTTGTCCTGTCCGATGTGGTAATGCCCAAGATAAACGGCAGGGAAATGCTGGATGAAATCAAAAAGATAAAAGCTGGCATTAAAGCAGTTTTTATTAGTGGTTACGCAACAGACATCATGCAGAAAAAAGGCCCGATTGAAGCCGGCACGAGATTTATCACGAAACCTTTTAAAAAGGAAGATTTATTGCAAACAGTAAGGGAAGTTCTGGAGGGCTGACATAAAAAGTTTACCGGAATTAATTTCCCGTTGACCCGAAGTAACTCGCTGACTGTTTACTAAATCAAACGGCATGAAAGTCCATTTCCGACTGAGGCAAGACAAGATCCCCCCTCCCCTATCCCTCTATTCACAGCTCCTTCAGATTTTTGCCAGGTTTGAAGGTTACAACCTTTTTCGCAGGAATCTTAATGGCTGCGCCGGTTTGTGGATTTCTTCCTTCGCGAGCCTTCCTTTCCACCACGCTGAAAGAGCCAAATCCCACTACTGTCAGTCCTTCACCTTTCTTAAGCGATTGAGTAATCCCGGCAAGAACGGCCTCGACAGCTTTTTCCGCTGCAGCTTTGGTCATACCAGATTCTTTTGCAACGTAATCAGTCAATTCTGCTTTTGTCATTCAACTACCCTCCTTTTTTCTGGCCAGAATTACCTGGCAACTCGCTGTTTTCCAAGCTTTTCCTGAAATATCGCCTCTCTTACCTTCCTGATGCTTCGGAAGGTTAGGCAGGTTCCGTCAGCAACCCAGACCAGAGTGGGAGCACCAACCTTTCCCTCTTCAATTGCCACGATCTTCTGGCCATCCAAAAACAATTCTTCCCCCCAGCATTGTTCACAAATGTCAGGCCCTTGCCATTCCTTAAATCGGCCGTGATCAATGCCGCAGAGAAAGCATGAAGTCAAAGGTCTTATTTCAACCACGTTCACACCCCTTTTTTCTTGAGTTTCTGATGATAGATTTTACAGCCAAAGCAATATAAATCCAATTGATCGGAGTGCCACTTGATGTAGC
>DATKLL010000047.1:0-18654 GCA_035542475.1 Syntrophales bacterium | reverse complement strand
TAGGGAAAAAGAAGATAAATTAGGAAATGGATTATTTCAGGATTCTAAACTTTAAAAAGGAACCCTTTTCCAACTCACCCGAGCCGGATTTTTTCTTCAATTCTGTAAAGCATTTGGGTTGCCTTCAGAAGCTGGAACTTGCCATACGTCTCCGCCGGGGATTAAGTGTGGTGATTGGTGATGTGGGAACGGGGAAAACCACTCTCTGCCGGCAGCTGATCCTTAAATTTGCCTCGTCGGAGGAAGACGGATGCCGGATTGAAACCTATCTCATTATGGACCCTTCCTTTACTAACGCATTTGAATTCCTATCAACAATAGCAATGACTTTTGGCATATCCGGTAAGGACATCGATATCAGTGAATGGCAGCTAAAGGAAAATATAAAGAATTATCTTTTGGGTAAGGGTGTAGACGAGGGTAAGATTGTTGTTCTCATAATAGATGAGGGACAAAAACTTCCTGACTATTGTATCGAGATACTGCGTGAATTTCTTAACTATGAGACGAATGAGTATAAATTACTGCAAATAGTTATATTTGCCCAAAGTGAATTTGAGCGGATTTTTAAAACGCATAAAAGTTTTGCCGACAGGATAAATTTCTATTACCTCCTGAAACCCCTCAATTTTCGGGAGACCCTGGGTATGGTGAAATTTCGTATAGAAAAGGCAAGCGATACGGATACGGCCATTTCACTTTTTACATATCCCGGATTATGGGCCTTATATCTGGCAACGAAAGGCTATCCGAGAAAGATTGTAACCTTATGTCATCAAATTATCCTGACACTTATCATTCAGAACAGATCCAAAGCCGGTTGGTTTCTTGTTCGTTCCTGTGCACAGAGGACTCCTACCGGTGGACGGAAAATCATTGAGTGGGTGACAGCAACAAGTCTGGTCGTTGTTTTCGCTTTAGTAGTTGTAGCGGGTTTTTACCCTGACAAAATATTGGGAATCAGGCTGGGGAATGAAACGGCCGATGTGATAAAAAATGATAGGATGCAGACAACGAACAAGGTAATGCCTGAGTTTTTGGGAAAGGTAGAATTAAAAAGAGGAAGGACCATATGGCGATTGCTTAACGATTTTTACGGAAATTTTGATAGTGTTCAGTTTAAGGCTGTTGCCAGTGCAAATGGGCACATTAAGGACCTCAACCGGGTGAGCACCGGTGAGGCAATTAATCTTCCTGCTGTGCCTGCTAAATCAAAACAGGTACTTTCGGGGAAATGTTGGGTGCAGGTAGCGAGCGGAAAAGATATCGACGAAATTTATGAATTATACAGGAATTATGAATCCACTTTACAATCTCTCAAGTTTCTGCCTTACTGGAATTGCAGAGAGGGATTGGTGTTTGCCATCTTTTTGAAAGATGGCTATCAGGATATGGAATCAGCTCTGAATGCGGTAAGAAAGCTGCCACAACCACATGCATCAAATGCGAAGATATTAGCCAAATTAGATGACGACACAATTTTCTTTGCGAGATAGGAGAAAGCGGTCAGAGGTTGGAAAACGTGATAACAAAAAAGAAGTTAGGAGAGATGCTCATTGATGAGCATCTGCTGACAGAAAAACAGCTCAAAAAGGCCCTAACCGACCAGGAGAAGGCCGGTCTGAAACTAGGGCAATATCTAGTACGGCAGGGAATTATAAGTGAACAACAGATAGTTGATGTTCTGGGCAGGCAGCTGAAACTGAGGAAATATCACCCGGATATATTTCCCTTTGATATCGAACTGTCAAAATTAATCCCTATAGATTATGCGCAGAAATATCAGGTAGCTCCTTTAATGAAAAAGGGTCGTCTTTTAAAAATTGCAATGACTGATCCCCTGGACATCAATGCCGTGGATGTCATAGAAATGCAGACGAATTGTGAAGTGGAGGCTATAGTTTGCACAGAACGTGAGTTAAATCAACTTATCAGCAGTCTGTATGGCATTCAGTCCGGTTTTGGCAGTGTTCTGGAAAGTATGGAAATTGAAGCACGGCCTGTTAAGGAAAAGGATGAGGAAGAGGCTGCAGATATCCAGCTGGCGTCACTTCAAAATATGGCAGGAGAGGCTCCCATTGTCAGACTTGCCAACTCTATCTTTGCTCAGGCCGTTCGCGAAGGGGCCAGCGATGTCCATATCAGTCCCCAAAAGAACAGCATCCAGGTTCGATTCCGCATAGACGGCAAACTCCATGAAGTACCATCACCTCCTAAAGCCCTGTTTCTGCCAATTGTAGCTAGGATAAAAATACTGGCGAATATGGATATAACAGTAACTAGGGTACCGCAGGATGGCCGCTTCACCCTCAAGATGGAAAAGAAAGAAATAAATGTCCGCGCGTCTTCCATACCGACCATACATGGAGAGAACATAGTTATGCGGCTTCTGGATACGAGCGCAGGCGTCTATTCTCTGGATAGTCTCGGGATGGTCAAGACGGACATTGAAAAAATCAAGTCCATAATAAAGAAACCGTACGGAATGATCTTGTGTACCGGACCAACAGGGTCGGGGAAAAGTACCAGCATCTATGCCATTTTGAATGAACTTAATCAGCCTGATATTAATATTATGACTCTTGAAGATCCCGTCGAATACAGGATTGAAAATATCAGACAGATTCAGTTAAATCGAAAAGCGGGAATGACCTTTGCCGGTGGTCTAAGATCCATCCTTCGCCAAGACCCGGATATCATAATGGTAGGAGAAATTCGTGATTCTGAGACGGCGGCTATTGCTGTACAGGCGGCACAGACGGGCCATCGGGTTTTAAGCACCGTGCATACTAATGACGCTGTCGGTGCCATAACAAGGTTTATCGATATGGGGATTGAACCTTTTCTTCTTTCTTCAACACTTCTGGTGTCCATTGCCCAAAGATTAGTCCGCACTGTTTGTCCTTATTGCAGAGAACCGTATAATCCGCCGGAAAAGATACTTGCCTCGTGGGGTCTTGAAAACTGGGATTTTGCAAATTTTCAACGCGGCAGGGGATGCAATCAATGTTTGAACACCGGCTATAAGGGGCGGACAGGTTTATTTGAGGTGCTTGTTAATGATGAAATGATTCAGGATTTGATTATGAAGAAAAAGTCAGCTCATGATATCACGCGTAAAGCAATGGACGCAGGTAATCTGAAAACCTTAAAATATGATGCAGGCAATAAGGTGCTCAGAGGCATCACCACCCTTGAGGAAGCAAGTTCAGCTGTAATGATATAATTTAATGATCAAAGGTAGTGGCCAAAGGATAAGGAATCTTCAAGCATGCCTAATTATACATATCAGGCTATAAATGAACAGGGGGCGATCATAAACGGCGATATTGAGGCTGAGTCGGCCGATAAAGCCGCCGTCATACTGGCTGAGAGGGGATATATCCCTTCTAAAGTAAAAGAAAAAAGTACCGGATTTAGCTCTGAACAATTGCTGAGAATCAGCCAGAAAATTAGCCATGTGAAAATATCAGATCTGATAATCTTCACTAAACAGTTTCGTGCATTATTTAAAGCGGGAGTGCCTATAATAAGGGCTTTTCAGGTTTTGGAGGCACAAACGCAGGATCGTACTTTGAAAAAAGCCATCTCTTCAATGTCTCAGAGCATCAAGCAAGGCTCCACGCTCACTGCCGCCCTGGAAAAAAACGGCACAATATTCTCACCACTGTATTGCAGCATGATAAATGCCGGAGAGATGAGCGGCTCTGTACCGGAAGCACTAGAACGATTGATTTATATCATTGAGCATGAGGCGAAAATCAAATCTGATGTTAAATCCGCTTTACTGTATCCGATCATTGTAACCATTGCCCTAGTTATAGCCTTCTTCGTTCTATTGATTTTTGTTGTTCCAAAATTCGTTGCAATGTTTTCCAGGGTTGGTTTAGATCTCCCCCTGCCGACCAGGATAGCTCTGACGCTTTATGGGTTTTTATCAAGCTACTGGTATCTGTTGATAGGCGGTGTCATCGCGTTGATCGTGGGGCTGAAAATCTATTTAAAGACGGAACAGGGACAATATATAAGAGATACAATTGTCCTCCGCCTGCCCATTCTTGGTCCTTTGTTTGTGAAGGCTGCCATGTCCCGCTTTGCCAGTATATTTGGAATTTTACAGTCCAGCGGCGTCCCTGTTATGACAGCCATGAAGGTTTTGTCCGGTGTTATCGGTAATAAGGCGATATCCGGTGAATTTGATCGCGTCAGGGATCAGATGAAAGAAGGAAGAGGTATCGCTGTACCGCTCAGTTCGGCAAAATACTTCCCTCCCATGGTCGTTGACATGGTCGCTATAGGGGAAGAAACAGGCAATATCGAAGAAATGCTCAAACAGGTAACTATTCATTACGATGATGAAGTCGGTTACGCCGTAAAGCAATTATCCGACTTGATTGGTCCTGTTCTGGTTGTCGGTCTTGCCGCGGTTGTTTTATTTTTTGCACTGGCCATATTTCTCCCGATGTGGGATTTAACAAAATTAGCACACTGAACGATGAAAAAAAAATATATACGGGTCAGCCTTTATATCATTATTCCCTTCACTTTAAGCGGACTCTCCCTCCTGTGGGTAATACTAACCGGCCGTTTGATCCATTCATACGATCAATCCTGGTCGTTTATAATATGGGGGGGAATTGTAGTCACTTTATCGTACTTGATAAGCCTTTTGATTATTTGGATTGTCTTAAAGCCGGTTACCAGATTTGTTGAGACGGCGGAAAATTTGCCTGTTTTTCCGAAACATACGGAGGAAGACGTTAAGGTGAAGGACGACATCGAACGGTTCACAAAAGTATTTGATCAAATAACCTCCATCCTGAGCAAAGTCGAGGCAAGAGAGCTTTTCCCGGGTATTATAGGGCAGAGCAGAATTATGAGAGGATTGTTTACTCAGATAATTAAGGTATCACCGACAGATTCAACAGTACTCATATTAGGTGAAAGCGGAACAGGAAAGGAACTTGTTGCGGCGAGTATTTGCGAACATAGCCTTCGTAAGGATAAACCCTTTGTGATAATTAATTGTGTGGCCATCCCGGAGAATCTTCTGGAAAGCGAATTATTCGGTCATGAAAAAGGGGCATTCACAGGAGCGACGTCGCAAAAAATTGGTAAATTTGAACTGGCTTCCGGTGGTACTATATTTTTAGATGAGATTGGAGATATGCCCCTTACAACGCAGGCAAAGCTGCTGCGTGTTCTACAGGAAAAGGAATTCGAGAGGGTCGGAGGTAACCGGACGATCAAAGTGGATGTCCGTTTCATCATTGCGACTAATAAGAACCTTCCAGAAATGGTCAGACAGGGTCAATTCAGGGAAGATCTATATTACCGCGTTAATGTCTTTTCCATTGAGCTGCCGCCTTTGAGAAACAGGAAAGAAGACATCCCATATCTTGTCGACTATTTTTTGGAAAGAAACCCAAAACAGGTACAAATCTCATCCCAGGCCCTACAGGTTATTGCGGGGTATTCTTGGCCGGGCAATATAAGAGAACTGCAGAATACGATAGAACGTGCAATCGTCTTGACTGAGACAGGTAATATTGAACCTGCCCATTTACCCGCACATATTGCCAGTGCCATGAGCATAGACTCTTCTTTAAGTGGGCAGTTATCATCAGAATCTCTGACTGTCGATGACCGTCTGGATGAAATCGAAAAGGGTTTAATCATAGAAGCCCTGACGCGAACAGGCGGCGTTCAAGTCAGAGCCGCAGAACTGCTTGGCATTAACCAGCGGAGTCTCTGGCACAGAATCAAAAAACACAGCATCGACATCGAGTCCTTAAAAAATCTACAAAAATTGTAGATTACACATCAATTGGTGAAATTTGACCGTTAAGCTAGGTATATAGCTGGTTGGAAAATTAAATTCAATTTAGAATTATTTTACAGCATATGTATATAATAACAGATAGTTATCGAATTTTATTTATTTAAATGCTCAGTTATATATAAATATCTGAGATTATGGCATGAGAGGTGCATTCTTGAATTAACATATAATATTATTACATTAAAAATGTCGGAGGTTTTTTAATGAAAATTAAAGCACAGATCACAAATCAGAAAGGTTTCACCCTTATCGAAATAATCGCTGTTTTGGTTATCCTGGGAATTCTCGCGGCGGTTGCTATTCCAAAATATATAGATATGCGAGCGGAGGCATTACAAAAGACAGTCAGCGCGGCGAATATGGAGTTGAATACCCGTGAGCGTTTGAAACTGGCAGAATGGAAATTAAACGATCAGCCCGGCACCTATCCAGGACCTGGGGCGGCTCCTGTAGTAGTATCTCCTACTAAAACTATTCAACCAATCGATACGATATTGGGACCTGACTGGAACGGAGGTGCGGCAATTGTGTCCGCAACCGGTTTCAATCATCAGGGGAAAACGATTACATTTACGAGAACGGATCAACCAGACGCTGATACGCCCGCAACCTGGGCATACACGATCAGTTAAGCAATACGGCCGTTGTAAACTGAATAAGCTGCCTTTTTATAATAAATTGTACAAACTTGGCAAGGAAATAAGGGGAATCTTAAAGATTCCCCTCATTTTTTCTGTATAGTGCAGATTCCTGTAAGTACAGCACGCGAATACTTTCACTGCATGTTCCTTAAGGATGGAAAATTTCCTTGATATTTGCTTTTTTTCAGAATATTTAAAAACCGTTGAAGGGATTTTTCATGTCTATACGACAAAGTCATGGATTTACCATGATCGAGATTGTGGTTGTCCTGGCCGTACTCATTATCGTATCGGCGATTGTAATAAGCCGATATACAACGACCGGCACGAACGAACTAATGGCGGAGACGGACGCATTAAAAGCCAGTCTGCGGTTTGCTGCGATTCAATCTTTGAATAACGATACTCTGACAACGGGGTGGGGGATCTATTTCCCGAATGATACATCATACGCTCTTTACAAGAATGGCGCGGCGGCAACGGTTGCTGTACCTGCTAAATATCCGGATCCTGCGAAAGATCCGCCGCCGAACAATATGCACAAGCTCCAGGGCAATGTTAGGATGATGTCCGGTGTCGGTTCGATAGTTGCTTTTGATAAATGGGGAAGACCGATAGACGAATCAGGTAATCCATTAACGGCAGACATTTCCTTGACTCTTGTTCAGGGAACTCAGGCAAGCACTATTACGGTGACGAAGAACACAGGTTTTATTCCATGAAATGCCGGTCAGGCCTTCTTCAATCGGGTTTTACTCTTATTGAAATTGTAGTCACGGTTGTGATAGTAGCAATCTTCGGTTCTATGATCCTTACTTTCCTTTCCGATTCTCTCATACACAGCAGTGATCCCGTGAAATCGATAAGGGCAGCCTCCGATCTTCATATGGTGATGGCGAACATCACAGCGGATTATAACCGCTATCCTAAATGGAGAACCGGAACGGCATATGGAGTCGGCAATTGTGTTGTTCCGACGATCAGAAATGGGCACTATTATAAGTGCTCGACGGCAGGCACAAGTAGCAATGTGAATGAACCCGACTGGCCTCTAAGCGGCACTAAAAGTGATGGTACAGCGGCATGGACAGAGACTGTTGAGAATGGCGCCCTGCCTTCGCTTAGTATTTTACAAAATAATATTAATAATAAAAACTACGGGACTTACGATATCGCGTACAATGATTTTATTCAATTTGTGTATGATGCAGAAACTCCCGGCGGGAACAAAATACTTAAAGTGACAATTACAAATAATCAGGGCGGAAATCTGACGGCCTTGTTTGTTTCAAACTAAACCTTCATGCTCCAATTGCTCAAAAAGAAGACATGAAGATGATTAGTTTGTCATTTCGACTAAAAGGAGAAATCTTACAACCGATGATTGTGAACAAGATTCCTCGTCTCTTTGCATATCGGAGTGACACAAAATGGATATTTTCAAAGATCTCGATTAATCAAAAGGGCTTTACATTGATAGAGATAATCACTTCCATTATTGTAATGACTATTATTGCCGTCATAGCCGGTTTAGGTATGGTAGAAATTAGCAAAGGTTATGTCTTTACCAGAAAAAACGCCGTAATCGCACAGCAAGGTCAAATAGCCATGGCGAGGCTGAAAAAAGAGTTGGGCAATATCCAGTTCATTACGTCGAGTTCAGCAAGCTCAATATCATATAAACGATGCTCAGACAGTTCTCCGCCATGCGTTACTTTAAAGGATGTTACTATATCCTGGGCGGGGGGCAGCAGTCCTCTTTTAATGGATAGCGATACATTGGTCAATCAGGTGACATCATTTAAATTGAATTATTACGATTCTTTCAATTCAACAGCTTCAACTTATACAGCATCAACATCGATCATTGAAATAGTGCTTCAGATGTTGGGTGCGGAAAATACACCGATAAATTTTACTGATCGAATCAATCTTTACCTGGAAACGGGAGGATAATTCATGTCTTTTGGAAATCAAAAGGGAAATGTAATCGCATATGTCATTATTGCCATGACCACGATTGCCGCATTGGCTGTAGGGGCGCTATACATGACTTCATCCTCTGCGTTAGGTGAACTTGGCGCTAATAACTTAAATAGAGCCTATTCCCTTGCGCAAGCGGGGAAAGATTATGCCCTGATAAAAAATTTGGAGAACACAGGCGGCAGAAATTTCACTTTGGCCAGCGGTGATATATTTCAACTTGTGATAAGCGGAAACAGCATTACATCAACAGGCATAGTCAATCAGGGGACCCCTTATGAGGCGAGAAGGGCAATAAGTATCACTAAAACCGGGTTCGGTTCGCAAGCGGATATCAGTTTCACGAAAGATATACAGGCCTTCGCGCCTGTTCAGTCACGAGCAGGTTTCATTACGGCCGATACAGGCACCGGAACGGTCGCTTTAGGACACGGTATGTCGGGAAGCTTCGGTGCAATGTGGTATGGGGGGAGTGCTGTTCAGGGAAATTGTCAGAACGGTAAATGCGATTTCGGGACCGGTTTCCGGGCCTTTTTTGTATTTCAATTTGCCTCGGGTTCATTCGGCGATGGTTTTACCTTTGCGTTTTTTAATGGCGACGGCGTTGATGTTAATGGCGTTAAAAATGATCGAAATTCTGTAGGAGGCGACAGTGGTAGGGGCGAGTTGCTTGGTTACTCCGGTGATTCACGTGTTGATTCCGCTGGTACAAGTTTCTTGGATGGCAAAGGAGGCCGCGGTATACAACCTCCTAAAGCCGCCGTAGAATTTGATGTGTATCCCAACTTTGATTCAGATGACATATGCGCTTCCGGCAGCAGGCGTGACGGGCTTGATTCAAGGAATCATGTAGCCTATGTTTTCTGGGGTGACAATACGAGCAGCAGCTGCACTTCCACCGTAGGAAGGAACACCTATGATGATAACAGGCATAACGCCGGAGGAGTCAGTCCCATTGAGACCGACCCGAGAAATTCCAGAAGGCCGACTGACGGAGCCGATACGAGCTACTTCGACGCATCCTCATTATGGCCGTCACAGATAAGATGGATGTTGAATAACACACCGACTAATATCTATGCCGTCCGTGTAGAAGTGACACGCGGTGCAACGCCGGACTCTGCTAGCGGCAATTATGCCTATACTATGAACACGTGGATAAAACAGTGTCCGGTGAATGACATTGAGTGTCCTGCATACGATGATACTTCAATATTCGCAAACACAAAGATAAATTATAATGATATGGTTCCGACTGATGTGCCTACTCTAAGCCGGGCATTTGCATTGACTCCGGCTCTCCATCAGAATTTTAATTCTTTTTACTTTGGCTGGACGGCGGCGACGGGAGGTGCTACACAGAACGTGACGATAAACAGATTCAGAATGAATTTTTTAAAATGACGGTCTAAAGCACGTCGATGACATTATAGACGGCCCTTTCTCCCTCCATTCCCTTGAGGTTTATATTTTCCAACTTTTCAACCTTGAACGAATCCCTTACAAGCTCATATGTCTTACCGCAGATGAGTATCTGATCCTCTTTGGCTATGCGTTCCAGCCTAGCGGCTAAATTGACCGGCCTGCCTAGAGCAGTATATTCTTTCCTGATTGCGGAGCCAAAAATTCCGACCATAGATTCACCTGTGCTGATTCCGAAGCCGACGGGAATCTTGACATTTTTTTTAATTGTTTCGAGGTTTATTTCAGCCACTTTATTTCGCATTTCGATTGCGCATACAACCGCTCTCTTGGCATCATCATCCTGGGTGATCGGCGCTCCGAATATCCCCATGATGCTGTCACCGATATGTTTATCGAGTGTGCCGTTATGCTTAAAGATGATGTTATCGAGGGGGTAAAAATAATTTAGATTCAGAAGGTCGGATAGATCTAGAGGTGACAGCGCCTCGGATATTTTTGAGAAACCTCGGATATCGGTGAAAAGGATGGTGACTTTCTGGTCTCTGGGTGCAAGGCTTGCACTGAATTTCTGAAGTTCGTCGAGAACCTGAGACGGAACGAATTGTTTTAATCTCTTCTTGATATGAAATTCTTTGATCTTCTGCCGGATCTCTTTATTGTCAAAAGGTTTGGTTAAAAAACCGTCAATGCCCGAGTTGACGCTTTCAATGGCACGGTCCAGGGTTGCGTAGCCGGTAAGAATAATCCGGATTATCTCAGGATTTAGTCTGCCGATTTCTGTGAGGGTTTCCAGGCCGTCCAATCCCGGCATCTTGAAGTCGGAGATTACCGTTTCAATTTCATTCGTATGCTTTCTAACGATATCGATAGCCTCCATGCCATTCTCGGCCAGAAGGATATCGTAACCGTCCCTATGAAGAACTTTTTTTAAGGATATCCGAACGCCCTCTTCATCATCTACGATCAAGATTTTAATCATGATGCCCTCGCTTTTACCGGCAGGTCTATTGTAAAAGTTGTACCCTGACCTTGGTTGCTGCTCACAGAGATAAGCCCACCGTGCTTTTTTATAATTTCATGAGACATATATAGCCCTAACCCTGTGCCTGTTCCAACATCTTTAGTGGTAAAAAATGGTTTAAAAATATCTTTAATGACTTCGGCCGGGATGCCCACACCGGTGTCGCGACACTCTATTGTAACGGTGCCTGCATCTTCTTTATATCTTGTTTTCAGTAATATAGTTCCCTTGCCGTCGGGCAGTGCTTGAAGACTGTTTTTGATTATGTTGATAAATACCTGACCGAGGTTCGCGAAGTTGCCGTTTATCCTTGGCAGATTTTCTTCGTAATCTTTTTCAATCACCACTTCAGTATGTTTATACTGATTGTGTAGTACCCTTAAAGCATCTTCTATTACAGCACTGATATCGACGTCTTCAACGTAGGTCTGTGTCTGGCGTGATAAACCCAAAACGCTTTTCACGATGGTCTCCGCCCGTTTAAGTTCTTTTAATGAAAATTCGAGATCCTTTAATACTTCATCTTTGATACCACTTTTTCCCCGCTGTTCATTGATCAATTCGATATCAGTTTGAATCAGGCTTGACGCGCTCGATAAGGGATTATTTAGCTCATGAGCGATTCCCGCGACAAGCTGCCCGATAGCAGCGAGACTTTCCGTCTGGATCAGCATTTGCTGAGTCTTTTCTTTTTCCTCAAGAGCCGCTTTGCGTGAGTTGATCAATGATTGAGTAAAAATTCCATATATTACCACGAAGACTGCAATCAGAAAGCGTGTGAGTACTTGTTCAGATGACAAAGAATCAAGCACCCAGTAGATTATTACCATTACAATTGCGATTAATATCAAACCATTCTTTTCTATTTTTTGACGGATCATTCTTCTGCCGCTCTTTTGATTAAATGCATCTATGCTTCATAAATAAAGATTGAGAAATACAGGTATTTCTATTTAAAAAGCGATTAAATGTCAAACGATTCCTGGTCATAATGGATATGTTATTTTTTCATATAATTTTATCATCCAAAATAAACTGATTTGCTCACTATACAAGGCTGGTCTAAAGCAAACTTCACTGGTTTAATTCTTTTTAATTCTTCAATATTCCATTTGTCTTCTTTTTTTAAAAGTTCCAGTGCTTCATCTTCAGAATTGGCCAGGATAATTACTTCTGCCTGCATATAATTATCATCATAAATATGCGGCTCATTGAACATTGACCAACTGGAAAATTTTTTGCTGTGCCGCCAGATGAAGATATTCATAATATTTCTTCTCCTAATTTAGTTGCGAAGAGGATTCGAGGATCCAGTGGTTCATGACTTTTTGAATTGCGAACAAATTTCGGAAGAGCCCGGTTTATAATTCCTGCATACCTTTGGTCTGTCTTCGTAAATCGTGCAGGTGTGGTATGTTCCTTCCCATCGAAGAAAAGGACAGGTGAACAATATCCTTCCATTTTCTGATGATATGACAATGTCTCCCGCCCATAAAGATTTTGAATGCTCCATAGCACGCAATATCTCCTCTTTGCCTTCACGTCTCCACCTTTCCATGTCCTCATCTGAGACAGGGGCAAATGCAATGAGGCAGCACTTCCCGCATCGCTTACAAGTTATAGTGTTTGACTTGTTGTTTCCCTGCTTTTCCATTTTAACAAGCATTAAACAGATCGTAAAGCATCGACAATGTACATCCGTGAGGCCCTTATGGCAGGCAGAACACCGCCGACAAACCCCATAATAATGGAGAATAGTATAGCCTTATAAATGATATCGAAGGTCAGGGTAAAATTGAAAGCAAGTTCTGAGAAGGTTTGAAAATTCATGGTAGAAATGGTGATGAGCTGCATGAAAGAAGCAAGAAAGAGGCCCGCACAACCGCCGGTGAAGCCAAGGATGAGGGATTCCATGAGGAATGCAATCATAATGCTTCGTCTTCTAAAACCAAGGGCGCGAAGAGTTCCTATTTCAGCCGTGCGGTTGGCAACCGCTGCATACATGGTTATCATGGCGCCGATAATAGCCCCCAGGGAAAAGATTATCGTAAGCGACCAGCCAAAGATGCGTAGAAACTTCGCCATCATTTCAGACTGGTCTCTGTAATATTTTGTTTCACGCCTTGCTTCCAGGGAAAGCCGCGGATCGCTTTCGATGCGCATCCTGACTGCATCAAAATCCCTGGAGTTGCGTAATTTGAAAATGACGGACGAATATACTGGCCTGCGGAACGCCTGCATGCACTGATCCACATCACCCCATATTTCGGAGCTAAATCCGGTTGCTCCAGCATCAAAAATCCCTACTACCCTCCAGTTTCGTAATCCGCTGTAAATGGTATCGTTGATGCCTGTGTTCTGAAAACCCTTGTAGATGCTTTTGCCCACAATGATCTCCGATGAACCGAATCGCGGAAGGCGTCCCTCGACGAGTTTTATCTGGGGTCTGAGGTAGAGAGAGTTCGCTCCTATACCCCTCATCACCACATTAGACGGTTTGCCTGTCTCACGCTTGTCAAGACTAATGAGAACGACAAGCTCCTTGGCAAACAGCCTCCGGCCATCCATACCGATAGCTATCTCCGGCTGGGTCTCCACAATGGCAGCCTTCTCCCTTTCTATACCGCTCTGGACCTCGGCAGAAGATCCTTTGCGGATTACGACAACGTTATCATGAGAGCCAGTCTCCACAAGTGTCTTCTCAAGTCCCTCGGCCAGCATAAGGATCGCGGCAAAGACGAAAACTACAAGGGCCATGCCGCCCGCTGTGAGAAATGTGGTCAGGCGTCTTGTCCAGAGGTTGCGCAGGTTATAGGAAAAAGGTATTGCCATTCAGCCGATCCTCCTCAGTCCATCGGCGATACGGATCATAACGGCCCTGTGGGTGGGAATGACGGCCGCTATGAGACCAACGGCAGTGGCGGCGATAATATCCAGGATAATGGTCTTCGATTCAACATAAAAAATGGGAAAATATAAAACCAGACTTTCGCCGAATATCTTTGCCGCAGGAAAAGTTCCCGCAATACCTAGGGTGCATCCTATCGTCGTGATCACAAGGGACTCACCGAAAATCATCGCTGCGATGTGCCATCCTCCGAAACCGAGGGTCTTCAGGACGGCATATTCCCCGATCCTTTCCCTAGTGGTCATAACCATTGTGTTGGCTAAAACAGCCAGGATGATGAAAATTACAACGAAAGAAACCACCCTTATGGCAGTCACAATGGCCTCCGTCATGGAGATGAAGGTCAAAGCAAAGGCTTTTTCCGTTTCAGTAAGCGTTTCCGCCAGGGAGTTTTTAAATAAGCTGTCAATTGAGACGGCGACATCCGACGCCAGGTCCGGATGGGTGACTCCTATCATATAAAAACCGACCTGATCGGCACGCCGGGGCACCGTCTTTTTCATGGTCTCATTGAGGTAATCCCAGTGAAACATGAACTGCATCTCGTCCACGGTCTTGTCTTTTCCATGATATATTCCCCGAAGTATAAAATCCCAGTTACCCGGAAAGATAGTACCTTTCAGGGTAACAGTGGTACCCAGCTTCCATCCAAATTTATCGACCAGCTTCTGGCCGGCTATAAAACCCTTGCGATCACGCAAAAAGGATGCCTCCTCATCCGGTGAAAGAATAAATTCAGGGTAGAGCTGAAGATAACTTCTGGGCTCAACGGCAAAATTTGCGAAGAAGTTTTTTTCATCTATGTAGAGGCCGCCAAACCAGTTGCCGTATGATACTATCTTCACACCGCTCACCTGCCGGATTTTATCCTTATAGGAGATGGGGAGGGGAAAGATGAGGGATATGGCATTCCTGGTTACAAGGCGCCCGGCCGACGATGCCTCCACGCCCGCGTACCAGGCGCCGACCATGGTACGGAGCATTCCAAAAGCGAGGATAGCAATAGCAATTCCTAGTATCGTGAGTCCGGTTCGCAGCCGGTGACGAAAGGCGTTTCTAAAGAGAAGTTTGAGAAACAGCATTGCTCAAAAACCCCTTTTCCAGATGACGGATGATTTTTGCCCTCTTGGCTGCGCGGGGGTCGTGGGTAACCATGATAATGGTTTTACCGAACCTTTCGTTGAGATATTCCATCAAGTTTAGGACGTCTTCTGCTGAAACCTTATCCAGGTCTCCTGTCGGTTCATCAGCCACCAATATCGTTGGGTCCGTCACCACGGCACGAGCGATGGCCACGCGCTGCTGTTCTCCGCCGGATAGCTGTCCAGGATAGTGATCCTTCCGATCAGCCAGGTTGACGACGCTGAGTGCCATTTCCGAATGCTCCAGCCGTTCTCTCCTTGAAAGCCCCGTCAGGTGCAGGGGCAGTTCCACATTCTCAACGGCTGTCAGAACAGGGATGAGGTTATAGAACTGGAATATGAACCCCACATGGGCAGCACGCCATCCAGCGAGTTCAGTTTCAGACAAGGATGAAATGTCTACTCCTGCGACCCGGATCGTGCCGCTGTCTGTCTTATCTATGCCGGCAATCAAATTGAGAAGTGTAGTTTTTCCTGACCCGGAGGGCCCCATGAGCGCCAGAAATTGTCCCTCGGCAATATTGAATGTTATGTCATTGAGGACCTTCAAAACATAATGATCGCGGCGGTAGGATTTGTTTACTTTAGAAATCTCGACGACCGGTGTTATTTCTTCCATCACTTCTCGGCTATTTTAATTTTTGATCCGTTCCTCAACTTATCAAGGGGTCTTAATACTACCTTATCACCTGATTTCAGGCCGCTTAAGACTTCAATCATCTCGCCAAACTGTTCCCCGACACTGACCGATGTTTCCGCGACTTCATCTCCTCTGACAAGAAAGACAACTTTCCTGCTGCTGCGGTCGATTACGGCATTTCGGTCCAAAGCGGTACGGGGCTTCATTTCCTCCTGCTTGACAGGGCGGGAGAGAAAAGCGACCTTGGCGCTCATCTCCGGGAGGATGCGCGGGTCATTGTCGGTAAAAGCGACTTTAACCATGATCGATGCCTTGGTTCTATCCGCCGTAGGCACAATTGTTTTAACAACGCCGTTAAAGCGCGAATCAGGAAGGGCGTCAAGCTGGATCTGGCAGGGCTGTCCCGGTTTTATAAGTGAAAGGTTGGATTCGGACACATCCGCTTCCACCTCAAGAGAACTCATATCTGCGATAGTCACCACGGCGGCCTTGGCGTTTGCAGCAGCGCCCAGTGGCGTAACTATATCGCCGATGTCGGCGTTTTTTGTCAGTACTACGGCATCGAACGGCGACCTGATAATGGCATAATCTTCGGCGACAGTTGCGCTTCTGAGGGCCGCTGAATTCACCCTGATGGTTGCCTCCGCGGAATCAACGACCGCTCTTGCCCTATTGTAGTGTATTTCGGAGTTATCATATTCAACCTTGGATATGGAACCGGTGACAATCAGGCGTTTATTTCTTTCATAGGTCAGGGTAGCATCCTTCAATTCCGCCCGTGCCTGCTCCAGATTTGCGTTCGCCACGCTGAGGTTGGCTTTAGCCTGCTCGCGGGCGGCCTCGGCATCTTCATTTTCCAGACGTGCGATGACCTGTCCCTTCTTAACCCGGCTCCCTTCCGAAACATAGAGAGAAACAAGTCTGCCTGTAATCTTTGAGGCGACTGCGGCCTTACGCTGCGCTACCACATAACCGCTCGCATTCAACAGGGAAAATGTCTGGGAAGGATAAATTTGTGACACGCTGACAACCTCGACGGTGGTCGCAGGTAAGATGATTCCCGTGAAATAGAGTGTAGATGCTAAGACTAATAAAACAATTACTATGACAAAATACTTGAGACGTGCCCGCAATACGGGCGGGCCGGCCTTAATCGACTTGTCTATCCTTAATTTTGAAAGGTCTTCTGTAGCCATAAAAATTTTAAAATCTACGTCCCAGTTTCTTCGCTTTTTCCAGGAGGCTCTCGGGCATATAGGGGTTCCTCCTCGTGTTTGGTTTTACTACCTGTCCTAAAAGCCTGTATCCTCCGTAGCGGAGTATCGACCATACGGCACGCGCTGCTCCACGGATGCCCGCCGACAGCAGGTTGAAAGGCCACGGTGTACTACAGGCGGCAACAATTATGGCGGGCTTTCCTTTCTGGCGGGGGAAGGGTACACCGCCCTGTTCTCCAAGAAACACGGGCACGTTACGATCCAGCAGGGTCTTCAATTGAGCGCTCATATTGCCCCAGTGCGTCGGCGTACCGATTATAAGCCCGTCGGCTTTTTTTATCTTTTGCCCCACGGAATGGGCATCGTCATTGGGCAGGGCGCAGGTCTTATCGGGCCTGCACTTCATGCAGGCAATGCAGGGTTTCATTTTCAGGTCGTATACGTTGATCCAGTCTACCTTATGCTTTTCGGATACACCTTCCTCAACTGCCCTGAGCAATGTGGCAACCGTTCCCTTTTTTTGGGGACTGCCGTTAAGTATGACAACGTTCATATCCTATTTAAGCAGCCCCCTCTCCTGTGCTATGCGCATATAAGTCTCGACTACGTTATCAGGGGGAGTATAACAATCCTTTTCACCTTTGCGGAAAAGATCGATGGCCTCGCTGCTGCAGGAAGTTACACACAAGCCGCATCCTATACATCGGTCAAGATCAACTTCGGCGACATCGTCCTGCATTCGGATAGCTTCCATCTGGCAGCGCTCCACACAGGCCTCGCATCCGATACAGTCTTCCTTGCTTATTCGGGCATAATAATTGGCATGAACGAGGGATGCGGGATGGGGGAGACGCTTGAGGCTTTTTAATATCTGACAGCAATCCCCGCAGCAGAGGCACATACTCTGGATTCTCTGAGCATTTGTAGGCTGCAATACCAGACCCTCCGCTTCCGCCGTTTCCAGAATTTTCAAGGCTTCATCACAGCTGATAGATCTCCCGAGCTTGTTGTTCTCGTAAAAGTAAGCGGCGCTGGAAAAAACGAGGCAGGCCTCAACCAATTTACCGCAGCCTTCCCCGATCATGGCGTGCTCTCTCCGGCATATACAGGGCGCCACAACAATCTTGCTCTGAGCTTCAATCAGCTTACGGGCCTCTTCGTACGGCATTACCGTCCCCTGTCCCTCCAGGCTGGCTCCGATAGGTATGGTCCTCAGTTGGTGAGTTTTGAGCTTGATCGCTTCATCGAGCAAATACGGGATGTATTCATTCATATCCCTGATGAGTCCTTCGTCAAGGTCATTCACATGGTACTCCCAGATACCGACGACATATTGTATTGCCATATAGCGCGGGCCTTCCGGCGTGTCTGCGCGATAGATCAAGCCCTTGTGCGACATCTTGTAAAGCTTGTCCGCGAGATCCTCGGGCGGCAGACTGGCACGCCGAGCGATCCTCTCAACGGGCTCCGGCATCATACGCAGATATAGAGCCAAGGCGGCCTCTTCTTCGGTGAATAACCGTTTCAGAATGCGAATCTCAACGCCGCTTTCCGTGCGCGGGAAACCACCCGGGAGGTTATCTAAATGTACAGCTAAACGTTCATAAATATCTTGTATCATAAGTCTTGTACCTCATAATGGGAATCAATTATCCATTAAGTCTCCCTTTTAAAAGGGAGATTTAGAGGGATCTTATACCTCCCTCTGCCCCCTCCAGAGGGGGACATCCACCCCCCTTTGCAGTGGTAAAGCTAACCATTTTACATATCAGCGTCAAGGATTATTTGCCGGTTCATTAGTATAAGAGGGTCGTGGAAACTGCCTTATTTGAGCA
>DATKLL010000046.1:0-3992 GCA_035542475.1 Syntrophales bacterium | reverse complement strand
TGATAATTATTAATACCTTTGTCATTCTTGACCTGAATGACTGTGTCGTAATTACCTTCTTGTCATTCCGTGCAAGCGAAGCGCGACTTGAGCCTGCCCCGTACTTGATACGGGGAATCCAGTATTTTATTGTTAAACCTTTGCACAACCACCTATTATGTCATTTCGACCGAAGGGAGAAATCTTGAAGTCTGGTGCAATTAGAATGGACAGACAGCTTCAACCAAACACTCATACAGGCGCGGTGCTTAACGCGAGACATGCCGAAAAGGTGGCGAGGGTCTCGGAGAAGCTCCGCCGGAGGAAAAGCACAGCGCCGCTCTCCCGGCAGAAGCGCGTCGTCTCTCACCAGGTCCCCAAAGTTCATGACAAGAAGCACACCGACGAGAAGGTCAATCTGATCGACTTCGATGAAATCATCGAGATCGACCCTGATCGGCGCATCTGCATCGCTGAGCCGGGAGTTCCGTTCTGCAAGCTGGTCGATCGTACCCTCCCGCTGGGCTTCGTACCGATCGTCGTCCCGGAGCTCAAAACAATCACCATCGGAGGGGCCGTGGCGGGCTGCTCCATCGAGTCCATGTCCTATGTATATGGAGGCTTCCACGACACTTGCCTCGAGTATGAGATCATCACTGCAAAAGGAGATGTGCTCACCTGCACGCCCGACAACGAGCACTCGCTGATCTTCCAGATGATGCACGGCTCGTTCGGGACAGTAGGCATCCTTTCACGGCTCGTGTTCCGGCTGATCCCTGCCAAGCCCTTCGTCCACCTCCGTCACGAGACACACACGTCGATCGATAGTTATATGGCATCCATCTGGTCTCACTTCGAGAGCAGGGATGTGGATTTCATGGACGGCATCATCCACTCACCGTCACATCTCGCTCTCTGTGTCGGCGATTTCGTAGACAGTGCGCCGTACACGAACAGCTATGACTGGTTGAAGATCTACTACCAGAGCACAGCCGAGCGCCGCGAGGACTACCTGAAAACGCCGCACTATTTCTACCGTTACGATCAGGGCGTCACCAACGTGCATCCAAAGTCCTTCATCGGCCGGCTGCTCTTAGGCAAGTTCTTCGGTTCCTCGCAAATCCTCAGGCTTGCCGAGAAGTTTCGTTGGCTGCTGCTGTCCGACGATCGCCCCGATGTTACGGTGGACACCTTCATCCCGTTTTCGAGACTGAAGGAATTCCTGGAGTGGTACGCCAAGGACTTCGGCCATTTCCCGCTCTGGGTCGTCCCATACGCCCGGGTCCACGACTATGAGTGGCTCACCGACAGCTTCTGGGCGAAGCTGTCAGACAGGCTGTTCATAGATATCGCCATCTACGGTATGAAACAGCGTGGAGATACGAACTACTACCGCCTGATGGAAGAGAAACTGCAGGAGTTGAACGGGATAAAGACGTTGATCTCATACAACTACTATAAGGAAGACGAGTTCTGGCAGATCTTCAACCGCAAGAACTACGACGCAGTCAAAGCCATCACTGATCCTGACAACATCTTCCGCAACCTATACGAGAAGACCTGTCGCGCAGCGATGGGGCGGGAGTGATAACTCCATATATTCAGAAGTAGAACCTTTCACCCCATAATTCACAAATTCAATCAGATTAAATTTGAGATATACTGCAGATGGACTCCACCTACAAAGAAATACCGAGGTACCTTGGAGTAATGCATTGATTTCCAGTTGAAAGAATGAGAACGACTTTAGGGCTAAAGAAGCCCAAATCTGGTTAATATTATTTTTTTCTCTTTATTTTGTATCCTTACTTACTCAGTAGAAGCCACAGAGGAAACCTACGTTATTTTCTTCCCCAAATGGGGCCATCATAGCTTTCAATTGGCATAATTCCATACCCATTCTTCCGTGCCCAATTTTTTGCCGCTTCCGCCAACAAACGCCCAAACTATGACTTTCTCAAAAACTCAATAAATTCTTTGTCCAGCAAAAAATCTCTTATTGCATTTAACATAGCTTGATTCAACATTTCTATTGCCGTAGGTCCTCCGAACCCTCCTTTAACAAAAAAAGACCCTTCATAATCCTTGGTGAATCGCTCAGACCCATTATTAAGGCTTACAGTTAATCTCAGACCGACCTCCGCTGTCGCCCTGCCTCTAGTGAACTTTGCCCCCCCAATGCCAAATGAATATTTATAGACAACCCCTTCAATAATGTAATCCGGGATATCCTTGCTAACCTGGTTGACACACGTTTGCCCTTGTCGTGATAATTCATCTATTAAAACCTTTCTCATTATTCTTAAGAGGTTTGGATCACTAACGAATGAATGACCCGTGTCGCTGAAAATAACTGTATTCACTCGCTTGTCAGTGAATTCGTTGATGACAAACGTCTTTGAAGGCAATTCTCTCAAGGGACTATTAATTTGTAATGATGGTACTTCTGAAATTTTTAATGTATGAGTAAAAGAACAACCATGAATTATAATTGACAGAAATACCGCCAAAGGAATTTGCAGGTAGAGTAAAGTTTTTTGTCTCATAGGTTCACCTCCTCATTCGAGATAAAGGAAATCAGCTGCTAAACGTTCTGCTAAACTCTGGAACGTCTGATAGAATACTTTTCTTAATTCATCGCTGTAGGTAGTTACGAATGCAAGTGTATATGTTTCCTTACTTCTAATTGTTTCTTGGCGACTCCATAGAATTTCTTTATCATCTTGCTTAATCATTGTTCCACGAATATCAATATAAAGGCAAAGATTTCCATCACCAGTGCGAACAAAGGATAAATCTCTTATATCAATTTCCAAAACTGCGTAATATTTTTCACGAAAAAATTGTTTTCTATTATCGTCAGGCTGATTTGGGAAATATACAATCTCATTAAAGAGGTTTGCATGCCTAATATTTTCAACGAAATGATTCCCCAATATATTCTTTAAATCCATCACGTCAATCGCATTTCGAGCAGATTCAGAATGCGTTTCATCCTTCGATAAGGAAATCGCTGAATCAATCAAATGGACCAAGGGGACGCCAGTAGGAGGAATATCGGATACCATACGCTCATGTATGACTTTTGGATTAGGAATCTTGACAGTCACTACGATTGACCGAATTTGAGATATACTTGTTCTTTTTAAATTAATCTGCTTAGGAACTGACGAGCATGATATTGTCAGAAGAGATATCAAGCCACCCACAAATAGGGGCTTGATTAGAAATGCGCAGATTTTTTGCATACTGCCCCACTATGTAAAAAACAAAGTTTTACTATTGCTTTCACTTCAACCGTGAATCATGTATATGCATTTTTTAATTATCACGAATTCCCATTTGAAATCTACAATGAAAATCAAAGATACCAGTATGCAGACTACAGGAAGTTGTGCACAAATTCGTGAGACGGGGAAATGGGCCATATTTATTTGCGCGTTTTATCCCGTATTCAATGGACTGACCCGGTGATCACATGCGTTCCTTTGTATTGAGGAGCTGGAAAGCTGTGGATGCTATTGAAAGAGATCCCTCTCGGTGTTTAGCTAAGCAGACACAAAGGGATCGGAACAGGATTTCTCACTCCGTTCGAAATGACAATAAGCGGATCGACCTCGGTCTTGCTAATGTCATTGACCGGCTTGGCCGGTAACGAAGCCTTTTGAAGGCGGGCCTGTATCGGCAGGAGTCCCGGCGATCTGAGCGAGATAAGACGGACCGAGCCTTTTGATATGGTCGCTGACGTTGTCAAAATAGTTGAAGTGTATCTGCTCTTCGCCAACGATGGTTTCAAAAAGCTTTATACTGGTGCTGTCGCCGTTTTCCCTGCACACCAGCAAAAACTGGTTATAGACATCCATGGTATTATCTTCCAGACCGGCATCAAAGGGAAAGATGGCTTCGATTTTTTGACCCTTTTCCACTTTCCCGGCCAGGTCGGCAGTCGGTTCTCCACCGAGCTCCTTTATCCTTTCGGCAAACATCTCCGCATGGCGCATTTCATCAATGGC
>DATKLL010000045.1:0-4178 GCA_035542475.1 Syntrophales bacterium | reverse complement strand
CCGGTGATCAAAGCGATTGCGCGAGATCATTTCAATCTTCAGACGAGGCGGGCATAATGTATATTTAGGTCCTTGTTTGTATGACAGCGTGAGACCTGTCACGACCCTTTCCACTGTGGCAGAATAGTCAAAATCGATGTGCTTTGTGACAGCCTGCGTCAGACCTCCTCCGCAGGCCGTGTATCGCGGAAGGCGCTCCTTTTCTATCAGGAGGGTAAGAGGACCCTGACGAGCAATCCGGGAAGCGGCGGCGGCCCCTGCGGGTCCTGCTCCGATAATAATGACATCATATGTCATGTCTAAAATTAATTCTCAGGAATAATTTTATCGCTTATTTGTTCCGAGAGTTGCTCGCAGCATTCCCAGACCGTTCCGAATTTCAAACGTCCCTGTGTATTTGCGGATGTCGTCATTCGAGTACTTGATAACACAGGTTGGGGTTGATTTAACTTTGTATGTACTTATGATCTTGTTGAGTGCCGGGTATACCGGCTTGAGGTTATATGGAGTAAAGGAAACACCCTGTGAATTTAGCTCCATTTTTAAATCCTCTTCAGTTGAAACAGAATGCTTTTTCGCAAGGGAAAACAGGACCCTTCTTGCATGGAGAATACCCTCGTAACTTGTTACTGCTTTGGCTGTATAAAGGAAATACTGGGCATATAGAGGAGTTTCCTTATGGATAGGGAGATCGATGAAGGTAACTTTCACCCCGCCCTTGGAAAGGAATTCATTTAAAATGGGATCAATCTCAGACTCAAGAAGCTGGCAGGGCGGGCAGAAATAATCCGTAAACACGATCAACTCATATTTCCCGTGTCCGTAGGAAGGCACCAATGATCTCTCTGCACCGTAAGCGGGTGTTGCGGAACCTGAAAATGTCAGTATGATAAAAATATACCCCAAAAGAACAAAAACCAGAAGCGGCACCTTCATTTTGCCGACAGCAGGAAGGTCTGCTTCTCCAAGTCCGTAGATTAATCTCTTCCACATGCTGTTTTCCGGGACGCTCGGTCTTTCATAATTGAGAATAAATGCAATGATAACTGTGGATGCGAATGCCAGGCAGTAAGAGCAAAACACATCTTCCTTGAACTGAAATGCAATCAGGTAAACCTCGACACCGATTCCTGCTGCTAACAAAGCGCGGACATAGGCCATTTGACTAAATGCTGAAAGGGTGATGATCACGATCATATACCCGATGCCGATATACATCAGGTCAATGCCGAAGATGTCTCCCTGGAGGTAAGAGCACGCAGATTCGCACGTTGAATAATACAGCATTGTTGCTATACCTGCAGCCGCAAGGATTATTGTAATGATATTTTTGAGTGCTTTTATTTTTTCAGCTATGTTCATTTGCAGACCCTAACGTGCGTTCTATATCACGGCAATGTTATTTACATCAAGTCTATCGATATTATCCAATAGAATCATGGTACGGAAATTGACGGCATTGCAAAAATTTACCTTCAATCCCTCTCGATACCTGATTTTCGTATCCACTCTGATACTGCATGGTCTTCCGGGAGGGACTTGTCCAGGGGCACCAAAGTCCAGACAAAACGGTTATCGCTGTTGTGAGATGCCTCGGAATTTTTGAGATCGTCCTGGAGGGCGGTCTTCTGTTTATTGATAGTCTCAACGGCATTATCCACGGACTTTTTGTGATAGCTTCCACGGGTCTCTTTGATGTTTCCGAGACGGATGTCCAGCTCTTGAAGCTGCCGTTTTATCTGGTCCTCCCGCCCGTCATCCCTAAAGGGCGAGGCAGCATTTGCAAAACTAAGTTGCAGCTTCCCCGCGTACATGCCGTTTCTGTAAGATTCAAGGATGGGTGTTTGCCCTTCCCAAACGGGTGACTGTATGTACCTGCCTTCGTGTCCTCCCAAGACGAAGTTAATACCTGATACTGATTTTGCAATCTCCCGCTCTCCATATTGATCGAGGGCTGACAGAAGTACAATAACATCCGCCTTACCGCGAAGCTTTTCGATCACTGCCCGTGCCGCCTGGGTCGGGTCTCGCACCCGGAATTTATCCCTCTCAATATTCTGGATAGCCGGATTGGCCGGTGAAAGAAGGCCGATGAAGGCGATGCTGGATTTGCCGACTTTTTTAATAATGTACGGCCGGAAGATCGCCTTCCCGCCTTTAGGCTCAACCAGATTGGAAGAAATAAGAGGAAAGCCGCGGGATGCTTCTTCACGTAAGAATGTCAAGCCCTGCGCCAGATCCAGAGGACCAACATTGACGGCTGCGGCTCCCATGCGTTTGTATGCGCGACTGATCAATTGAGCCTTTATGAGCGATTGATGACGGTCAACACTTCCGCTCATATCTGCGAACAGATTGCCGGAATCGACGACCAGGACCGGCTTGCCTTCATCTTTCAACTTTTCCACAAGAGATACTCGCCTGGCCAGCCCGCCAAGCACCTTGTTTCCTCAGGTAGGGCAGGGATACAGATGTCCATTGATATTATTACTGTGAATAATCGTCAGTTGGACCGTCTCGGCATAAATTTCTGTAAGCAGGCATGGGAAGAGGGAGAAAAGGAATACACCGGACACCATGATAAATTTTCTCGTATGCCTTCTTATTTTGCGGAGCTTATCTTGAATAGAGCCCTCTGCATACTTATTATTTTTCATTGGCCTATTATTTAATCTTCGTGGGAATTTTTATTTACAGGACAGGATAAGAGCCCTGTTCCTTCACAGCCCTTCGACTCGAATTGCAGAACCGGATGATCAATGGAAAAATGACGTAAAAGCAGCTCTCGGATCTGCGCGGCAATCTCATCAACCTTGCTCAGCATCTGATCCGTAACGACGACGTGGGCTGCCAGAACCACACCCTCGGAGGATATACTCCAGACGTGGAGATGGTGGATTTTATCTACACCTTCTATGGCCTCTATCTCTTGCTGTATTGCCTGAAGATCCATTCCCGGCGGCACGGCATTCATAAGAATTCCGAAGGCATCTTTTAAAATACCCCATCCGCTGTATAGGATCAAACACACGATGATCCATGATACTATGGAGTCGAGCCAGTACCATGGCTTGAATATCCATATGACTCCTAAAACAGCTACTCCGAGAGAGCTTAATGTATCGGTTAACATATGCAGAAAGGCGCTGCGTATGTTGAGGTTTCCCCTGGCGCCGGGTCTGAGCATGAGCGTCGATATCATGTTTGCCAGAAAAGCTATCGAGGCAATCAAAACAACAAAGCTGCCCTGGATGGGTTGGGGGTTCCGGAAGCGGTTCCATCCTTCAATGGTGATATAGAGGCCTGCACCAAAAAGCAAGGCAACATTAAATACAGCCGCAAAGACTTCGATGCGCTTATATCCGAAGGTATGTCTCAGCGTGGGCTCGCGTCTTCCGATGTGCAGGGCTGAATAGCTGATCAATACGGATGTAAAGTCACTCAGATTATGGAGTGCATCGCTGATTAAGGCCATACTGCCCGATACGATTCCCCCGTAGATTTGGACAGCGGGTATGACCAGATTCATTGCCATGGCGGCTATCAGGCGCCTGCCCCAGGATATTTCGTGATTATGTACCATCATTTTTTTAAATAAAAAGTTTCACCCTTTCACCAGCAGAACAGGCCTGTCGCTGTATTCTGCCACATTCCGGGAAACGGATCCCCATAGGATCCCTTCCACACGTCCTTTACCATGCGTGCATAAAACAATGAGAGAGACATCTTCTTTTTTTGCTACCGTTATTAAATCTGCCCGCGGATTGCCCAATGAGAGGTGTATTTTCGTCTTAAATCCCTCGCTTTCAATCTCGTCCTTGAGCTGTGCCAGCTTCTCAAAGTCAATCCTCTGAAATTCTTTAAATTGTTCCGGTGACTGAAGCTTCATAGCCTTTTCATCCATTATATGGGTGACGATGACCTCTTCAACCCCTGCCTCCTTGAAGCCTTTAAGATGTCGTAGTGCCGTTTTTGCGCAATCGGACCAGTCAGTCGGGTAGAGGATTCTGGTAAATAACCTCTTAGAGAATCGTTCGCATGTCTTCTTATCCGCGCCGATTACACCGGGGTATTTCGGAATATATACAGGGATAGTACCATAACGGACGATCCTGTCCGTTAATGAACCCACAAAAATTTCACCAAGGGCCCCCCTCCTTTCCCTGCCGGATACAATC
>DATKLL010000044.1:0-7953 GCA_035542475.1 Syntrophales bacterium | reverse complement strand
GAGCATCCGCCGGGGCTGACCGTCCGGTTTCGTGGAATCCCAGATGATTTTTCCCCGATAATCAGTGAGCTCGACAATCAAATTGACCAGGTCCCTTATCGTAATCTCAAATCCGGCGCCGAGGTTGACAGGATCGGATTTGTCGTACTTTTCCGTCGCCAGTGCAATGGCACGGGCCGCGTCTTCCACGTAAAAGAATTCCCGTGTCGCACTCCCCGTACCCCAGACGACTATCTCATTATCGCCGTTTCGTTTCGCATCAACGCATTTTTTGATCAGCGCGGGGATGACGTGGGAAGAATTGGGATCAAAGTTGTCTCCCGGACCATACAGATTGACCGGAAGGAGAAAAATGGAATTAAAGCCATATTGCTGCCTGTAGGCCTGCGACTGAACTAACATCATTTTCTTGGCCAGCCCATAAGGGGCGTTCGTCTCTTCGGGGTAACCATTCCAGAGATCGTCTTCACTGAAGGGAACCGGCGTGAATTTTGGATAGGCGCAGATCGTCCCGAGGGCTACAAATTTCTCGATCCGGTTCAAGTATCCCTCGTGGATCAACTGCATCTCCATCATGATGTTATCGTAAAAAAGCGAAGCCGGATTTTCCCGATTGAACCCAATGCCTCCTACTTTTGCCGCCAAGTGGATAACAATATCCGGCCTTGTATCATCGTAAAGTCTCTGGACATCATCAAGGCGTACCAGATCATATTCCGGTAAATCCGCAATGATGATGTACCGGCATCCCTTGTCCTTCATGGCCTTGATAAGATGCCGGCCCAGAAAGCCTTTGCCGCCAGTAATTATGATGCGCTTGTCCTTAATCATTCAATCCCGCTGTTTACACTGCCATCCGGTTGTTGCTCTCAAATCCGGCCTCGAGCAGCGTTTTTTCTTTTTTCGCAATTTCCATATCGCAGTCTACCATCATATCGACCAGCCCTTTGAAACTGATCCGCGGTCTCCAACCCAGGCTCTTCTTTGCCTTGCTGCTGTCCCCAAGCAGCACATCGACCTCCGTCGGCCGGAAATATCGAGGATCGATCTCTACGTACCTGTCGAAATCGAGATTCAATTTTCCAAACACCTCTTGAGCGAATTTCCGTACCGAATGAGTCTCGCCCGTCGCGATTACGTAATCGTCCGGCTTATCCTGCTGCAGCATCAGCCACATCGCTTCCACGTAATCGCCGGCAAATCCCCAGTCGCGCTTCGCGTCGAGATTGCCCAGGTAGAGCTTATCCTGCATGCCAAGCTTGATTCGCGTGGCAGCCCGTGTGATCTTTCTTGTCACAAACGTTTCCCCGCGGCGTGGGGATTCGTGATTGAAAAGTATGCCATTCGTTGCAAAAAGTTTGTAGGCATCGCGGTAATTCTTAACGATGTAATATGCATAAACCTTCGCGGCCGCATACGGGCTCTGCGGCTGAAAGGGAGTTTCCTCGCTCTGTGGCGGCGGGGCAGCTCCGAACATCTCACTGGAAGACGCCTGATAGAATCTCGTCTTTATACCGGTTTTGCGAATAGCTTCCAGAAGCCTCAGCGTTCCCAACCCTGTCACATCGCCGGTGTATTCCGGCATGTCGAAACTGACGCGCACATGGCTCTGGGCGCCGAGGTGATAAATCTCATCCGGCTTAACGTTGTAGAGAAAATCCGTCAACTGTCCTGATACAGTCAGATCGCCGTAATGCAGATAAACCCTGGCATCCGGATCGTGCAAGTCCCTGTACAGATGATCAATGCGATCCGTGTTGAATGTGCTTGCCCGCCTTATCAGCCCGTGTATCTCGTAACCCTTGCCCAATAGGAATTCAGCGAGATAGGAGCCGTCCTGACCGGTGATTCCAGTAATGAATGCTCTTTTCATTTTAATTGTTTCCTTTCAGATAGATATGTGGATTAAGTATTCTTATATAAACAGAACCAGGCCATCTTGGCATATTCGAGCATCATCTCTTCCAGGTGATGGATATCCAAGAGCCAGGAAAAGGATGGAGACTCTTCAGACCGGGCGGGGACGAATGCGATTTCGTACAAATTCCCGGATTTGTCCGGGTTCCCGAATACGTGCGTTGCGATAATCCGGATTCGCCTCATGTGGGAAGGGGAACTCACGAAGATAGCCTTCCTGAAACCGGAAAGGTCCATCTCCCTTTTCGCTTCAAGCACCTCAATGTGTGTATTCTCGTAAAAGCGGGGGTATGAAGTCAGCGCCTTATTAGGGCTTTGGATTATTCCATTCTCTTTCATGTATTTCCAGGATGCAGGGATGATGAGACGATCAGCAAAGCCTGACTCGATGAGCCTGGTTGCCTCCTGATGCCGTGCCCCGTTGTCGGAACCCAGAAAAAGCACAACGGCGTCGGCCTTTACCGCGGGATCTGAATAATTGAGGTATGCCGGTGCATACCCGATTGCAGCCGCAATGACGAGGGCCGCAAAGAGGAAGGTGACTAGTAAACCGGAGTGGCCGGCGCGTGTCAACCCGCCTGAGCCTGCATCCGGACGCGGTCCAGTTTGAGTTCCCAGTCCCATGCCGTTTTCACAATGAACTCCAGGTCGTCATGCTGAGGCTCCCATCCGGTTTGGATCTTCAACCTGGTACTGTAGGCAACGATTGCCGGCGGGTCCCCCGCCCTTCGTGCCGTCTCTTCCACAGGGAAATCAATCCTCGTCACCTTCTTCACCATACCCACAACTTCTTTTACAGAGAAGCCGTGGCAATACCCGCAATTCATAACGTCCGATTTCCCTGTCACCACTAGATAGTCGAGAGCTTTGGTATGTGCCCGGGCAATATCATCCACGTGGATGTAATCCCGGATGCAGGTTCCATCAGGAGTCGGATAATCGGTCCCGTAGATGGAAAGCTTGTCATATTCGCTATTCGCGGCCTTTAAAGCGCGTGTGATGAGATGGGTTGGTTTCACGTAGGCCTGCCCGATGCGGCCCTCCGGGTCTGCTCCGGCCACATTAAAATATCGTAAGGCGATGTAACGAAAATTCTCCATGGAAGACAAGTCCTGAAGTATCCGCTCCACCATCGCTTTCGTCGCTCCGTAAGGGTTGATGGGTTTCAGGTCGGCCGTTTCGTCGACGGGCACCTTGACCGGGATTCCATATACAGCCGCACTGGAAGAGTAGATAAAGTTCCTGATCTTCGCAAGTTTCACCGCCTTCAGAAGGTTGAGGGTATTGCAGACATTATTTTCATAATATTTCAAGGGCTCCCGGACAGACTCCTCGACCTGGATTGAAGCGGCAAAATGTATGACTGCATCAGGGCTGAATTCCTTTATGACCTTATTCAAAAGAAGTATGTTGGAAAGATCCCCTCTTATCAACTTCCCGTATAAGAGGGCCCATTCATGCCCTGTGGACAGATTATCAAAGACGAGAAGGTCATGACCCTCTTGCCCCAAAACCTTGATCACATGGCTGCCGATATAACCGGCGCCACCTGTGACAAATATTTTCATTAGTTTCTCCTTATTTATTGGATCCCAATCTCGTGTGGAAGGTAAGGCATCGCGAGGACTGGAGGGAAGAAAAAAGATAAAGCTCCGCTTTTTGAATTACAGGACGCAGTTTGTCCGTCAGTGCTCAACGTAATCCACCGGTTTACAAGTTCATCTTAGACTATCCGGCCTCAGGGATGGCCGCGGCAGGTATGATCAGGGCCGTTTCGCCGGACTTATATCCTCTTTCAAAAGAATCTCCACATCGGCCTTTTCCCTTAATTTTTTGGCCTGGAGATCCGCTTCCTGCTTTGCTTTCTCCTCACGGAGAAATTGCCGTATCTTGTCCTTGACGTTTTCATACGCCAATATGGTTTCAGTCTTTTTATCCGTCACTTTGAATATGTGAAATCCATAGTCCGTCTCAATGATATTCGTTGTTTCCCCTGCCTTCAGCGCGAATACATTATTTTCGAATTGCTTATCCAGCTGTCCCATCCTGAGATATCCCAAGTCGCCGCCATTCGTCCTTGTGGGACCGTCAGAATACTCCCTTGCCAGAGTCGTGAAGTCCCGACCTTTCTTCAGATTCTGCAGAACTTTATCAGCCTTCCCGCGCGCCTCCTGTTTGCGGGAATCCTCCCACTTGGGATCAGACTGGATGAGTATATGGCTGACCCGAACCTGAAGGGGCTGCTTGAAGAGGTCCAGATGACTTTCGTAATAGGAAACCATATCATTATCCGTCACCTTGACCTTTGCAGTGTATTGCTTTTCAATATATTGCTGAACCGTACTGTTCCTGATCATGCGGGCACGCAGCATTTCCTCGGAAACATTCCTCCTGCTCAACTCGTTCTTGTACTCCGTATCACTCGAAAACTGCTGTCTCAGCGCAGCGATTTCTTTGTTGATCGCATTTTCATCCGGCTTAATACCCGACTTGCGGCCGGCCTGGTATAGGATTTCCCTCCGGATCAAGCTTTCGAGAACCTCCCGACGGATGGAAGCAACCTGCTCGCAGGTAAGAGGCCTGCCCAGTCCCAGAACGGCCCTTTGCACCAGGAGGACTTCCCCATCAAATTCTCCCCTGTCAATCTGTACACCGTTCACAACCGCCACTTTTTCTTCCGCCTGCGTTTTTTTAGTCGCCCCCAAGGCAGGAAAGATCACGCCCGGAGAACCGATCATCATCGCTACTATTATTAAATAAGAAACTCTCTTCAGGAACATTTCAACCTCCTATGTCATCTCTTTTTGATCTTTAGCTGTTCGATTTCTTCCTGGTACTTCTGAGTAATCTGCTCCAACTCAATCTTCTTGACTTGCAACAGGGGCTCTTTTTCAAGAAGGCTTGCCCCCACTCCTTTATTCCGGTATTTCTTCACCAGATCCTCGGCAATGACGCAGAGCTCCGCGTTATTGGATTTGCAATTGCCGAGGGCCTTTGTTGTCTTCTTCAACTCTGACTGGAGGTACTCCCGCTCTCCTGTCACCTTTTTCAGATCACGATCCAGTTCCTTGTTGTGCTGAGCCGCCTTGGCGTATTTCCGCTCGGTCTCCTGGAGCTCTTTCTTCGTTTTGGCATATGATTCGTCTGATTCCTTGATCTTCGTCTCCAGATTCTGCATCTGCTCCTTTAATTTTCCCACCTGCCCACCCAGGGCCTTCTTCTCGTTTTGCAGCTTTTCGATATCTTCCTGACATTTCTTCTCCAGAGAAACCGTCGCCTCATTTTTTTCATCTGCCATCTTTTTCTGTATGTAAGCGATTTTTTTACCGGCTTCTTTTATCTTCTCCTGGGATATCCTCTGTTCCTTTTTGACCTGGAACTGTCCGATGCCCAACCCCACAGTCAACCCGACAAGCAGGGCAGCAGCCGGAATTATAATTTTCTTTAACTTTGATAATTGCAGCATTTGTTTTCACCACCCTTAGAATCTTGCGTTTAGATCCGCCTGAAATACATCTATAGCCAGCGGAGGACCGCTGATCGCGTCTGCGGTAAGCCAGCGAAACGTTAACCATATGTTCTTCGACAGGCCAAAATCAGTCCCCAGAATCCATCCTTTGGCGTTAGTGCCCCCAAGGTGGAAGTCCGAGTCTGTATAAGCATCCACAACGGCATCCGCCTCCAGGTATTTGTAATAGAGGTACACCTTCCACTGGCCGAACTGCTGAATTGTCGGATACCCAACCGACATGCCGACCTGGTAACCGACAGTTTCCTCATCGATAATTGAATTGCCTGTTCGCTGAATAACATCGGATTTATTAAAACCTAGGTTCTTGACATAATCCGCCATCAGGGTGATCCGATAGGGATTCCAGAAATTGATGTCGAGCTCTCCCGTCACATTAAATTCGTTGAACTCCGAGGCGTAGGCCAATTTTGAAGTACCCCCGAGCGTGTTGTTAATGTCAAAAAGGGTGTTTCCTTTCTGTTGAAAGGCCGGGGCTGTCCAGTCCGTCGTATTGGAATTAAAATCATTGAGCACACCAGTGATATTGTGGAAATCATAATACGCTGCACCGATCTTGAACCCTATCCCCTTCTCGGATTTCTTTTCCAGTCCTACCTGGGCTGCTGTAAGATACTTCATGCTTTGAGAAAAATCCGTTTCCTGGAGAGGGAAGACACCAACGGTCAGATAGGGTATCCATGATTCCCCAAAAGTTTTTTTCACAGTCAGGGCAATACCGTCAAAATTCAGGTCGTGGTCCCAGACTAGGTCCGAAGAGAACCAGGGATTGGGCATTCTGCCGGCATAAATCGTTAACGGTTCCCATGGCCGAATCTTGAGATAGGCCATATCAAGCAGGAATTTATCCTTATTAAAATTATTGCCAAGGACGGTGTTCGTAGAGACCGGATTTGTTTCATTTCCCGTAGCAAGGCGAAACGTGGCTTCTGCCTTATCATTAACCTCTGCCGACATCTGCAGGCGGACCCGATAACGATACAGATCCTTGTCCATGGTCGTGTTCATCGGTGATGTCGGGTCACTGGGTTTAAAAACGTTGGTTGCATTGTTTTTATCGTAGCGATCGCTTTCATACCTCAGGCGGATATCGCCGCCAAAGCGGATCCTCTTGGTCCACTCCGGAGCGGCTGCGGCTAAGTCTATTTTTTTTATCTCCCTGGAAACCTCCTCCTGGACCTGGATCTTGACCTCCTCCTGAATACCTTTTTTTAATTCCTCAGTGACGATTGCTGTGATCTTCTCGACTTGTTCCTTGTCACTTTTTGCAACCTCCTGGGGAACATCTTTTTGTTCTTCAGTTTTGACCGGTTCCGGAAGATCTTTTTTCACTTCTCTAGTGATACT
This sequence comes from Syntrophales bacterium, assembly GCA_035542475.1. Classification (GTDB taxonomy): domain Bacteria; phylum Desulfobacterota; class Syntrophia; order Syntrophales; family UBA2185; genus DATKLL01. Next base: position 1,160 of record DATKLL010000044.1, on the reverse strand, counting down.
TGCCGGGGTCTTCTCGCTTTGTTCCTTGTCACTTTTTACGGACTCCTGGGGAATATCTTTTTGTTCTTCGGTTTTGACCGGCGCTGTAAGATCTTTTTTCACTTCTCCAGTGATACTTGCCGGGGTCTTATCGATTTGTTCCTTGTCACTTTTTGAGACCTCCTGGAGAACATCCTTTTGTTCTTCGTTTTTGACCGGCTCCGGAAGATCTTTTTTAGGTTCCGTAGCAGCATTTGGCTTTTCTATCGATTCCTTCCTGGCTTGTTTACGAACTACCTGATCCTTACCTGTCCCAGCTTTATAGTAGCCGCTTTCGATTGCTTTTTGTTCCGATTCAAATAACACACGGTGATGCTTTTTGACTTTGTTATAGTACGGCATCCCCGGCAGATGATAGCGTTTGGTATCTCTGTTTCCGATAACAATGATTCCAGAAGGTTCAGAATCGTTTTTCATTTCCACCGCAGTGCCTGGCGCAATTTTTTCAGCACTTATCTTGTCGGTTTTGGTTATTTCCTTCGTCTTTTCCTCCTGAGCCTGGATCTTGACCTCCTCCTCCTGAATACCTTTTTTTAATTCCTCAGTGACGCTTGCTGTGATCTTCTCGATTCGTTCCTTGTCGCTTTTTGTGACCCCTAGGAGAACATCCCTTTGTTCGTCGTTTCTGACCGGCGCCGGAAGATCTTTTTTCACTTCCCCAGTGATACTTGCCGGGGTCTTCTCGATTTGTTCCTTGTCGCTTTTTGTGACCTCTTGGGGAACATCCCTTTGCTCGTCGTTTATGACTGGCGCCGGGAGTCCCGTTCTTACTTCTTCCGCGGCACTTGAAGAGATCTTCCCGGTTTTTTCCTTGTCACTTGTTTCTGAAGCAGGAACTGCCACCTTCACTCCGGCATCCCCGATTCCATATTGCTTTGCAAGCTGGTCGGCTTCGGAGGCATTGATCACGTTCTTGCTCTTCAACAGTCCCACCAATGCCCCAACACCCTCTGACGCAGTGGCAGCGCCGCTCTCTCCAACGGCCTTGGTCCCGTCTTGCTTTATGAATCGGGCGGCTTCGTCAGCGCTGATCACTTTCTTGCTTTTCAACATGTCAACCAGGGCCGCAATATCGCCATTAGCGACAGGTTTCTGATCCTGTTGGCGGGTTACTGCAGCGC
>DATKLL010000043.1:0-3302 GCA_035542475.1 Syntrophales bacterium | reverse complement strand
AAAAGATGACAAATATATATCCTATTTTGATTCCAGACATAAGGCTGTACAAGATCAATGGAAAAGGAGTAATGACTTTGTCGTTCGATCTTTTCTTATTGATAAAATGGACTATTCAAAGAACTGTGCTCCCTTCAGTATCTATCCCTTTGACATTGAAACTTGCACTGATATTATGATGGGTAGGAGAATGATATTTGTTATTTTCAACTTCACTGAATTTTTAAGGTTGTTGGAAAGGTCTGGTTGGAAAATAGTTGATGCAATATTATTCAAGACGGAAGATGAACTTAATGTGCTCAAAGACAAAGAGATAAAAGATATTTCATTCTTAAAGATTCGCAAGGGTCCCTTGACTTTTGATATGCCGCCAAGTCTTTTAGCGAGAATTCAATTTGAGTTACTATCACCTATTACAGTGATTGAGCACTGTGAAGAAGTATATAGAATGGGACCTCAAAAAGAACTTGATTATCTGCTCACAAATTTTACCGATGAACAAAGAATATGGAATTGATGATAATAGACCCATCAACTAATTTCTCAATATCTATTTTCATCCGTTTCCTCTGGTCAAATATTTGGAGACAGCACCAATTTTCAAGCAAAAAATGGGAGGTAGGCACAAAGCAACGTAAGTAACAACGTTCCCAAAGTTTCCAAAATCGGGGGACACCATACTAGTTTTTTTGAAACTATAATTTATCAATCATGTACATAATCCTAATTGTCTGCTGAATGGCATGTGGAACTCCCTTCGATTCTGCCGGACCAGGATCAGGTCTTTACATTTGTCGTTTTAGTCGAACTAACATCCTGCCGATAATAATAATATATTTTTTGATCATTATGAGGTAATAAGGCATCAGTTCTATCACTATGCGTTCACTGAAAAATGAATCCTGAGGATGCGTTTTCTGCGAAATCGATGACCATGGAATCGACTTCTGTGAAGCATGGCGAGTCTATCGCCGAAAAAATAGAATCTTCTCAATCATTAAAGCCCTCGCTTTTAATTAGGACGTGTCGCACTAATCCCTATTTTGATGAAGTTTGTGATTATTGGATAGATCTGTGGCGAAAACAGCTTTGTATTAAGAATCCCGACTTCACCGGCATCATTCCCTTTACTTCACACCACGGGTATCGGCCTTTGATGATGCCCAAGCATGACCTTATTACAACGCAGCGGCTTTATGATATCTGCCGTGAGCACTTTAACTGCTGGAAATACACCGATTGTTCTTTGGATAGGGTGGTGGTTATGAACGGCCGTGATCCTCGTAAAAGTTCTTATGTGGCCTGGGTCCGTGATCGGGTCGAAGCTGATGAAGAACTTAATAATCTTTCGGCAGTCAAACTCGAGCAGATGAAAATCCTGGGCATTACATTGCTGGAACGAGAAGTGATGGAGTATGACTGCTTCCATCGCACGAATAGCCACCTCGACATTGATAATATGACGATTTGTTCCGGCTCTCGTTATCTTTGCGGAGATGTCCCGAGGGTCCGCTGGGACGGTAAAAGGTTTTTTATCCATTGGTTCTTTGCAGACCGTAAGAACCCAATCATGCGGTCCCGTCAGATATTTGCTTTCTGAATAAGTACTAGCTATAAACACTATCTTTCATTTTCGTTTTTTTTCATGTCATTCTTGATTCCTTCTACAGTCATTCCCGCCCCGACAAGGACATTCGAGGGCAGGCTGTAGCAGGAATCTAGTTTTAACTCATATTTACCTGCTTCCGTGAGGAAAGCGTCTGGATTCCCTCCTTCGAGGGAATGACAATACTTCTTGGTTTTCCGCGGGGCTGGAGGAATGTCGCCTGCCGGTGAAAATCCCTCTAAATCTCCCCTTTATAAAAGGGAGACTCAACGAAATACAACACAAGCATATATTTTTTGCTCTGGAAGTCATTCGGGAAAATGGGAGGAGAAACAGATGGACGTCATGCTTTATAAGGCGAATTTAATTGAAGTAAATTGAATTTTACTGTATTGATTAACTCAATTGTCAGACTGATTCACTCGATAAACTTCCCGTCATGTTTCAAATCAAAGGAGGAAATAAATGGCAAACTCAAACAGACCAATGATAGGGATCGGTATCGCAGGCTTTTTAATCGGGGGCATCGTTGGTTTCCTGGCTCGTCCATCAGCATTTTTTGTGGGTCAGCTTCCTTTTGAGCACGTCATTTCGAGAGGCGCAACTCTGAAAGGGTTTGATCAAATGATGGTTCCACTTGCTCAACGATCTTTTAACATCACATTGATGGGCGCTATAATCGGAGCTGTAGCTGGAATAGTAATCGGTTATTTTGTTGGAAGAAGGAAAACCCCTTAATTCATTTTAAAGTTTTATTAACAAAGTTTGCACCATGCCTGATTATCCTAAATACCTGCGAAGACTGCAATCCGGAGAAGCAGGTCTGAACCCCTTTCTGACTTATTTCGGAATGGTACTCGAAGAGGTTCGTGAGGGATACGCGCGGTTTCGGATGCAAGTACGTCCGGAATACATGCAGGGGGCCGGCTTCATGCAGGGTGGAGTCATAGTGGCCATGGCTGATGAAACTATCGCCCATGCCATCATGACCGTTCTCACGCCTGATACGGGAATCACCACCATCGAGTTGAAGAGTAATTTCCTCGCGCCTGTCCGTGAGGGCGAACTCATCGCGGAAGCCAGCATTTTTAAAAAAGGGCGTACTCTGATTATCGGCGATTGCTTGGTTAAGAATGGAGAAAATCGGGAAGTATTGCGCTGTTCGGCGACGTTCCTGGCATTCACGCACAAAGAGGAATCCGCGCAATGACCGATCCGGCAATCCGTCCTTGCAGAGAAAGCGAGTTTGAAACCATGTACGTTATTATCAATGATGCCGCGGAGGCATACCGGGGAATTATTCCCACGGACCGCTGGCAGGAACCGTACATGTCGAAAGATGAACTCCGGCACGAAATGGATGATGGGGTCGTATTCTGGGGATACGAAGAAGATGGTGAGCTTCTTGGCGTAATGGGGATACAGGATGTACAGGACGTGACATTGATGAGGCATGCCTATGTCCGCACAACCAGGCGGAACCAGGGTATCGGCGGGAAATTGCTGTCGGTACTACGTAAGAAGACAACACGCCCGGTCCTTATCGGAACCTGGGCGGCGGCAGTCTGGGCAGTTCGTTTCTATGAAAAGCACGGCTTCCATCTTGTTTCTACGGAAGAAAAGAATCGCCTGCTGAAAAAATACTGGTCAATCCCGGAGCGTCAGGTCGAAACATCCGTGGTTCTCGCGGACCGAC
>DATKLL010000042.1:0-4066 GCA_035542475.1 Syntrophales bacterium | reverse complement strand
CGGTTCACGTATATCCATTGGAGGAATATCATTGAAGAGAACCTGTACCTCGATATTCCTCCTCCCTAAATCCTTTAGAACCTCTTCCTGGATGGCCGTGTTATTTGTGATGACCCGGTCAGAAAAATGTAACCCCATGTTTTCTATAGCTCTATTTAAATACACAACATATCTAAAAGAATTCCTCATCTGGAATCCGAAAGACGAGTTTCCTCTGATGAAGGTAACCATTGGTCTTTTTAAAAACCATTTCGAAAAACCCTGTATAAAGGCATATAGAGACCCGAAGGCGATTAAGATATCAATTCTGTTTCTCCAGGCTATCCAAACACACCACAGAGGAAATACTGAAAGAACCAGCAATCTCGCTAACATGCCATCTGTCGTTTTAAATGGGAAATACATAACATGATTATGGAAAAGAGAATGTTTAATCTGAATTGGAGTCAGAGATAAACAATGAATTTCACAGTCTCTCTCCAAAAAGGCTTCGAGCATCATGATGAATCTGTCGTAAGCCCCCCCTCTCCTAATCGTATACATGACTGTCATAACCTTCATCCAAATCACCTGAAAAAAAGCAACTTACTTAATGCCTCATTTTAGAATTACGAAAAACAGATATCTTTTATACAGATTCGATTCTGATTAAAAATACTCTCGAGTTTCTCCCTCTTGCGCTCATTTTCTGTTAAGGAAGTGATCAATATGCCATCGGGCTTGAGTTCCTGAATCCGACTCACAGGTTCTATTTCGTAGCCAAAGATAATTCGAGGTATTATTTTTTCATCATCTTCAACAATTCCAACTAACTTCAAGTTCACTCCCTGAAGGGTGATGTAGGCAACTTCCATCTCATCGCTGACGCCGTAAAAAACGATTCGCTGCATGCCGCCACGTTGCATTTCTAAGAGTCTATTGGCAATCACTTTTTTTAATTCCGAGTAATGTTGAACCCTGAAGGAAATCAAATGAATTGTCAGCCTTGTTTTCTCCAGCATGCCTTTTGGGGTCAAGTAATATCCAATCTTTCGAGGATTTAAATCTCGGATTCGAATCCATCCCTTCCGAGCCATCCGTTTGAGGCAAGCATTCGTTACCCCCAGAGCAATGCCAAATCTATGGCTCAACTCACGCTGTGAAACAATGGGATTCTTCTCCAGCTCCTCCAGAAGTCGGAGGTCTCTCAAGTCTTCAGAAGGTCTAAAAATGTTACGATTGTCAGCTGTCATCTCTTCTTTTGGCAACTTTTGTAAATTAAAGGACATTTTTGTTGATCGTTCACGATCCGAACACAAAACTTAAAAAAAATTACAATTTATTCAAGTACTTGAATCATAATGCTAATTCGCAACGAACGATTACCTCTCTCCAAAATTTTGTTGGGTTAATTAAGCATTAAGCAATCTTTATGCCATTTTCAGCTTTTCGCTTCTAAAACCATTTTGTAGATCTCTTTCGTCCTCGCTATGGTGACCGCCCACAAAGCCTTCTCCCTGACCAAACAAAAATTCTTATCCCTGCTTCTCTCTATAAGATCCCGATTTCGAATAGCTTCGACAATTTTCCCCGCTAAGAATCTCTCTTCGTCTAATGACACCAAAAATCCATTTTCACCGTCAGAAATCCATTCTCTGTTTGACGGGATATCGGTCACTATGGGAAATGCCCCAGAGGCCATCGCCTCAAGCAACGAAACCGATGTTCCATCATCTAAAGACGTCGAAATATAAATATCTGCCCGTGAAAGAAACTTTGGCATCTCCTCATGGTTAACCCAACCTAAGAACTGAACCCGAGAGCTTATATTCAAATCTTTGACTTGTTTTTCCAAATTTTCTCTTTCTGAGCCGATTCCAGCAATAATAAATTTAGCGTTAGCTTCTTCTTTAAGAACCATCGGGATCGCTCGAATCAGCAGGGATATGTTGTAAATTGGTTGTAATTGCCGGTTGCTGAGAATTGTAATACCTTGACCTATACGGTTGATTCCTCGATTTGCCAACGACCGAAAAAAGGACTCATCTACCCCCATCGGGAAAACAGATATCTTTTCTCCTTTAATCCCGAGTTTTTCAATATCTCTTTTAAGTACTTCCGAAACGCATATAATATGTTTTGCCTTTTCGCAAACGTATATGAAAATCTTCTTAACAATGAGTGTCTTCATCGCACCTATTCTGAAATCAGAACCATGAATTGTCACAATCAAAGGAGTTTTGAGGAACGCCCCCACCAAAACACCGATGAGTCCAGTCGGGATTGCCCAATGTGCGTGGATCAGATGACATCTATCCTTAAATACAACATAGATTGCCAGCAAGAATCCTGTCATATAATAAAAAACCATTCTCAAATACGGAATCTTTTCGTATTCAATCAAAGGACGGTTTCCAGAAAAAAATGGGAATCGATAGACCCTAATTCCCTCCTGTTCTTCAACATAATGACTCTTCTCGTATATCTTTGGGGTAACTACTGAGATCTGGTATCCAGATTCCTCCAGTAAGAGCGCCATTTGTTTTATAAACATGCCACGCCCAGAGGAATTGAAATCAGGATAGGCATTCGTAATAAAACAGATTGATTTATCTCTCACCGCTTATTTTCACCACACAACCACCCATTTTATTTTCCTTCAACAAAAAATAGCTTTGTTACTTAACGACACAATATTCATCTTTCGACTCACGCAAAATGTCTTCTTCTCTTTTATTCCAAAATCTTGCAATATTGACTGGCGTGTCCGAATAAAAATCACCATCCTCAATTATTCTCTTCAAAATATATTCGTACGACTCTACCCATTTCGGATAAAAAGTTTCATTAAAACCCCTGACATGGTAATCCACGCAAAATAGACCCCCGTGTTCTTTTGCCGAATTAATCAATGCATCAATCTCAAATTGTGGCTTACTGAAATAACTCAGTCCGAAATATTTAAAGAGGTGATCATCCATCAATGAAGTAGGTAGTTCTAAAACGTCAACAGGCCCCTGGCGAATTGGATCGTATAAATGGAAAGGCGAACAAACCCCAAACCGAAACCCAGATCGTTTTGCAAAACATATTGAGGAGTCATATAACAGACCAATCTCGTCATGCATTACCGCAGTTTCTGAAGGATTATCAGGATTCATGTGCCAGTAGTGATGTCTATTGCCATAGATAGGGTGACCAAGGCTTTCTTCTATCGTTTTTTTTTCCTCCAGAAATCTATCGATCGATTGATAGGCTAAATAACTACTATGCATTCCAACTTCGAATCCATTTTGGACCAAATAATCTAGAACTCCTTTAAATTCATCCTGCCGAACATCATAAAAAGGGTCAGGAGCTTTCAGAAAATAGCGTAATAAACCTCCTTTTACACCGCAGAAATACATCGCCGATTTCAAACCATAACGATTCTCAAGCTTAACCCAATCCTCAAATTTCCAAAAATTCTCTCTCCCGCAAATGATATCTATCACCTTAGTCAATCTTGACTGCATTTTATACTTACCCAAATATCTCAGTACTTCAATCCATCTGATCATTTCTGGGTAATCTACATCATGAGATAAAGCTACAGCGTATTTTTTATTCGATGGCCACAAAGGAATCGGGTGATGGGAGGCTCTAAAGAAATCTCTGAGAATAGTCGAATACTGATTTACTATCGGATGATGGAGAACCTTTTCTCGATACAATAAAGATTCCTGTACTATATGCCTATCTTTTCTGTCGCGATGTATAAACCGGTCCTCCCATCCTGATAAAAGATAGAAGGATGAGAGTATGACATCATTCCAAATCCAGGTGTGCTGATTGCCTCCGATTAATAGATTTTCCTTGCGTTGTCTATTCGTGAATAAAAAAAACACATGGCTATTCTCTTTGACTACTTTGATCGGTCGCCCTATATTTTCCTTCCTTATTTCTGCCATCTCGATAAAAACTCCATAGTCGCCCAGGCAAGCTTTCCCATAGTAGATATCCGCACTTTCTTTTTCGTCTTCAATGAAGTGGAAAGGCAATCCGGCTATGCTTAACAAGGTTTGGAAGGTATATTTTATCTCGCTAA